>NZ_SOBG01000008.1 GCF_004365575.1 Hypnocyclicus thermotrophus | reverse complement strand
GCTGCTTCCCATACTTGACCTTCTTGTAATTCACCATCTCCTAATGCTACATATACTCTATATGATTTATCTGATATTTTAGCAGATAGTGCCATACCATTAGCTACTGATAAACCTTGTCCTAATGAACCTGTTGATATTTCTACACCAGTTACTTTTTTCATATCAGGATGACCTTGTAATATGCTTCCATATTGTCTAAGAGTATTTAATTCTTTTTTATCAATAAATCCTTTTTCAGCTAATACAGCATAAAGAGCAGGTGCTGCATGACCTTTAGATAAAATAAATCTATCTCTATTAGGATCCTTTGGATTATCAATATTCATTTCATCAAAGTAAAGAACAGTCATAATATCAATTATTGATAAAGACCCTCCAGGATGTCCTGATTTAGATTTGCATATCATAGTAACAATATCTTTTCTTAATTCATTTGCTTTCTTTTGTAACTCTTTCATTTATTTCTCCTCTCATTATCTATCATTTATTTTATTTTTATTTGCTAAATATATGAAGTGTTTTAAATTTAGATTTAAAAAATAAATTAAATAGCTATTATTTTTTTGTAAAACTTTAAAATATTTAGTGTTTTGAGTAATTTATATTATATCATTTTTTACAAAATATTGTACAGGACAGTTGTCGGATATATGATTTCTAGAATTTTCTTCTGGAGAATAGTAAAATCTATTATTTTAAGTTTTATTTATTAGACTTATATTAATTAAAAAATAAAATAAAATTTATATAATGATTTTTAATTAAAATATTTTTGTGTTAAACTCAAGTCTTATAATCAATTAGTTAAAAATCTTTTATATTTTTTATGATTTAATTATTTTCATCTTTAATATACATTGTGAAAAAATATTTTCAAGGATATAACAAAATGAATATTAATAAAACATCAAAATAAATTATTAACATTTTAAATAGTTTGATAAATTTTATTTTGATATACAAACCTTTTATAATAGAACAAAAAATACAAAAAAAACACAAAAAAAAGGATAAAAAAAATAAAAAATGTTTGATTTAAATTAAAATATATAGTATACTAAAGCGTATAGTTTAACAAATGTGAAAAAATATACTTAATGTTTACAAAATTATAAGGAGGAATAAGATGTCGGCTTGTGAAAACAAATTAAAAAATGAATGTTTTAAAAAGCTTGAAGAGTTTATTGATGGATTAGAAACAAAAGAAGGAGCTCTTATATCAGTACTTCATAAAGCTCAAGAAATTTTTGGTTATTTACCAAAAGAAGTTCAAGCTTTTGTTGCTGAGGCATTAGGAGTATCATTAGCAAAAGTATATGGAGTAGTAAGTTTCTACTCGTTCTTTACTATGACACCAAAAGGAAAATATCCTATATCAGTATGTATGGGAACAGCTTGTTTTGTTAGAGGAGCAGAAAAAGTACTAAAAGATTTTGAAGCAAAACTAGGAATTTCTACAGGTGAAACTACTGCTGATGGATTATTTTCAATAGATGCTTTAAGATGTGTTGGAGCATGTGGGCTTGCACCAGTAGTTTTAGTTGGTGAAGATGTATATGGTAAAGAAGAAGCAAAAGATGTAGATGCTATAATAAAAAAATATAAAGAATTAGGATAATAAAAAAATATAACTGGAGGGATTTGAATGTCTAAAAAAATCAAATCAGTAGAAGAATTAAAAAACATAGGTAAAGAATGTGAAGCTCTAATTCAATTAAGAAAAAAATGAAGTGAAATTGATTTAGAAAATGTAATTCAAATAAAAGTAGGAATATCTAAAAATAGCCTTTTAGCTAAAAAAAGGGCTGATGAAGTTGGAATATATATTATAGACCTAATTAATAAAGAAAAAATAGAAAATGTAGTTGTATATCAAACTGAATTTAAAGGTTATAATAGTGATAATCCATCTTTAGAAATAATAGTTCCAGATGCGGGAAGTGTAGTATTTGGAGATATTGATGAGAAAGAAGCAGAAAAAATTATAATTAAATATGTAAAAAATACAGAAAATATTATTGGTTTTTTAAAAAATAACACAGGAAATAGTTGTAATTGTAATCATTAATCGAGGAGGGTAAAAACATGGCATATAAAAAACATGTCCTAATATGTGGAGGGACAGGTTGTTTATCTTCAAAATCTGCTCAAATTGCAGAGAATATAAATGCTTTACTAAAAGAAAAAGGAATGGAAGAGGAAGTTCAAGTTGTTTTAACAGGATGTTTTGGATTCTGTGAAAAAGGACCTATTGTTAAAATAGTACCTAGTAATACTTTTTATGTAGAAGTGAAACCTGAAGATGCAGCTAGAATAGTAGAAGAAGACTTAATAAAAGGTGAAAAAATCGAAAGTTTATTATATAAAGATCCTAGTACAAAAGAAAAAATATCTGATTCTGATAAAATGGGATTTTATGATAAACAACAAAGAATAGCGCTTAGAAACTGTGGACTTATCAATCCTGAAAATATAAAAGAATATTTAGGAAATAGAGGATATCAAGCTTTAGGGAAATGTTTAACAGAAATGACTCCAGAAGATGTAATAAATGAAGTAAAACTTTCTAAAATAAGAGGAAGAGGTGGGGGAGGATTCCCTACTGGATTAAAATGGCAATTTGCAGCAAATAATCATGCTGATCAAAAATATGTAGTATGTAATGCTGATGAAGGAGATCCAGGAGCATTTATGGATAGATCTATACTTGAAGGAGACCCTCATTCAGTAATAGAAGCTATGGCAATATGTGGATATGCTACAGGGGCAAATAAAGGTCTTGTGTATATAAGAGCTGAATATCCATTAGCTATCAAAAGATTAAGAAAAGCTATGGCAGATGCTAGAGAATATGGATTATTAGGAGAAAATATTTTAGGAACTGATTTTAGTTTTGATATAGAAATAAAATATGGAGCTGGAGCTTTTGTATGTGGAGAAGAAACAGCACTTATTCATTCTATGGAAGGAGAAAGAGGAGAACCAACTTCTAAACCACCTTTTCCAGCTGAATCAGGATATTTTGGAAGACCTACAAACGTTAATAATGTAGAAACATTTGCAAATATACCAGAAATTATTTTAAATGGTGGCGAATGGTATACTACGATAGGAACTGAAAAATCATCAGGAACAAAAGTTTTTGCTCTTGCAGGGAAAATAAATAATGTAGGATTGGTAGAAGTACCAATGGGAACAACTTTAAGAGAAGTTATTTTTGAAATTGGTGGAGGAATTAAAGACGGTAAAAAATTTAAAGCGGTACAAACAGGAGGACCATCTGGAGGATGTCTTACTGAAAAAGATTTAGATACTCCAATTGATTTTGATACATTAACATCAAAAGGATCTATGATGGGTTCTGGTGGAATGATAGTTATGGACGAAGATGACTGTATGGTAGCAGTATCAAAATTCTATCTTGAATTCACAGTTGAAGAATCGTGTGGAAAATGTACTCCATGTAGAGTAGGAAATAAAAGATTACTTGAAATATTAGATAAAATAACAAAAGGTAATGGTACTATGGAAGATCTTGAGTTATTAAGAGAATTATCTGAAACAATAAAAGATACTTCTTTATGTGGTCTTGGACAAACAGCTCCAAATCCAGTATTATCAACTTTAAATAATTTCTGGGATGAATATGTAGCACACGTTAAAGATAAAAAATGTCCAGCTGGTTCATGTCAAGATTTATTACAATATACTATTAATGATAAATGTATTGGATGTACAGCATGTGCTAGAGTATGTCCGGTAAATTGTATTACAGGAAAAGTAAAAGAAAAACATGTAATTGATCAAGAAAAATGTATTAAATGTGGTGCATGTTATTCAACTTGTAAATTTAAAGCTATAGACAGACTATAATTATCGAATAAAGTAATCAAAAAAGGAGTGAATAAAGTAATGGAAAAGGTTAAAGTTACTATAGATGGTATTCAAACAGAAGTACCTAAAAATAGTACTATTTTAGCAGCAGCTAAATCATTAGGAATAAATATACCAAGCTTATGTTATTTAAATATAGGAAGCGCTGATTACAAAAATGATTGTGCATCATGTAGAATATGTGTTGTAGAAGTAGAAGGAAGAAAAAATCTAGCACCTTCATGTGCTACACCGGTATTTGAAGGAATGAATGTTACAACTAATTCAATGAGAGTAATGCATAGTAGAAAAACAGTACTTGAATTAATGTTATCAGACCACCCAAAAGATTGTTTAGCATGTTCAAAATCAGGAGAATGTACTCTTCAAGATTTAGCTATTCAATTTGGAATAAGAGAAATAAGATTTGAAGGAGCAGAATCAACATATAGAAAAGATTATTCACCTTCAATTATAAGAGATATGGACAAATGTATTATGTGTAGAAGATGTGAAACTATGTGTAATAAAATCCAAACTGTTGGAGCTTTATCAGGAGTAAACAGAGGATTTGAAGCAGTAGTAGCACCTGCATTTGAGCAAGATTTAGAAGATTCAGTATGTACTTACTGTGGACAATGTGTCGCAGTATGTCCAGTTGGAGCTTTAAGTGAAGCTGATCATACTTGGAAAGTAGTAAGAGCATTAGCTAACCCTAAGAAAAAAGTTATAGTACAAGTAGCTCCAGCTGTAAGAGCAGCACTTGGAGAAGAATTTGGATATCCAGTAGGAACAAATGTTGAAGGTGAAATGGTTACAGCTCTTAAAAAATTAGGATTTGATGGAGTATTTGATACTAACTGGGCTGCTGACTTAACAATAATGGAAGAAGCTTCAGAGTTAAAGGCTAGATTAGAAAAATATTTAGCAGGAGACGAAAAAGCTTTACCTATACTTACATCTTGTTGTCCAGCATGGGTAAAATTTATTGAACATAATTTCCCTGATATGTTAGATGTACCTTCAACTGCAAAATCACCTCAACAAATGTTTGGAGCAGTAGCTAAAAATATATGGGCAAAAGAAGAAGGAATAAACAGAGAAGATTTAGTGGTAGTATCTGTTATGCCTTGTCTTGCTAAAAAATATGAAGCTGGAAGAGAAGAATTTTCTAAAGATGGAAATCCTGATGTAGATATTTCAATTTCTACTAGAGAATTAGCTAAACTATTAAAACAAGCTAATATAGATCTTAAAAAATTAGAAAAATCTAAATTTGATGCACCTCTTGGTGATTATACAGGAGCTGGAGTTATTTTCGGAAGAACTGGAGGAGTTATAGAAGCAGCAACGAGAACTGCTTACGAATGGATAACAGGAGAAACTCTAGAAAATGTTAATTTCGAAGTTTTAAGAGGATACGAAGGATGTAGAGTAGCTACTGTAAAAGTTGGAGATTTAGATCTTAGAATAGGAATAGCTCATGGACTTGGAGAAGCTAGAAAATTACTTGAAAAAGTTAAATCTGGAGAAGAAAAATTACATGCTATAGAAATAATGGCTTGTAAAGGAGGATGCGTTGGTGGTGGAGGACAACCTTACCATAACGGAAATTTTGAAATAATTAAAAAAAGAACAGAGGTTCTTAATAATATAGATGAAAATTGTGAAATAAGAAAATCGCATGAAAATCCTTATATTAAGTCTATTTATGAAAATCATTTAGAAAAACCAATGAGTCATAAAGCTCATGAAATGTTACATACAAAATATTTCCCAAAACATAAAATATAAGATATTAAAATTTGTTATGACATCAATCATTTAATTATGGTTGATGTCTTTTTATTATACTTGTTTTAAACGAATAATTTTGAGATTTCATATAAATTATATAGATATATAGAACAAATAATATTTTAAACTAAATATAATAAAAAAAATATTTTTCTTGAAAAAATAAAAAACAATTGACATTAAATTTCATTTGTGATATATTTATCTTATAGAGTTGATTGTTAAAAAAATATTTTAAATAACACTCAACACATGTTAAAAAGCATTTAATTAAAAGAAGTTTTTATTGCTCATAATTTTTTTTACATATTATAGTTAAAAAAATCACTTTAGGAGGAAGAGATATGTTTAAAGTAACAAATGTTGATGAATTAAATCTTGCTATTAAAAAAGTAAGAGAAGCACAAAGAAAATTTTCAAATTTTTCACAAGAACAAGTTGATGAGATTTTTAGGCAAGCTGCTTTAGCTGCAAATAATTCTAGAATTGAGCTTGCAAAACTAGCAGTAAAAGAAACTGGAATGGGAATAGTAGAAGATAAAGTAATAAAAAATCACTTTGCATCAGAATATATATATAATCAATATAAAGATTTTAAAACGTGCGGAGTAATAGAAAAAGATAATGCTTTTGGTGTAACAAAAATAGCCGAACCAATAGGGATTATTGCAGGAATTATACCTACAACAAATCCTACATCAACTGCAATTTTTAAAGCTTTAATAGCTCTAAAAACTAGAAATGGAATTATATTTTCGCCGCATCCAAGAGCAAAAGAGTGTACAATAGCTGCTGCAAAATTGGTACTTGATGCAGCTGTAAAAGCTGGAGCACCAGAAGATATAATTGCGTGGATTGATACTCCTTCAGTAGAAATGTCAAATGTATTAATGAGATCATCAGATCTTATATTAGCTACTGGTGGCCCTGGAATGGTAAAAGCTGCTTATTCATCAGGAGTCCCAGCAATAGGAGTTGGAGCTGGGAATACACCGGTTATTATAGATGAGTCAGCACATATAAAAATGGCAGTGAATTCTATTCTTTTATCAAAAACTTTTGATAATGGAGTAATCTGTGCATCAGAACAAGCTGTTATTGTATCTGATAAAATATATGATGAAGTTAAAAAAGAGTTTGAATTAAGAGGTGCTTATATTTTAAAAAATGATGAGGTAGAGAAAGTTAGAAATACTATTGTAATAGACGGTAGACTTAATGCCAATATAGTTGGTCAATCTGCTTATAAAATAGCTCAATTAGCAGGCGTAGAAGTACCTAAAACTGCAAAAGTATTAATAGGAGAAGTTGAATCTGTTGAATTAGAAGAACCATTCTCACATGAAAAATTATCTCCGGTATTAGCTATGTATAGATCTACATCATTTGAAGATGCCTTAACTAAAGCTGATAGATTAGTAGAACTTGGAGGAATGGGACATACCTCTGTATTATATGTGGATCAAGTAACACAACAAGAAAAAATAAATAAATTTGGAAAAATTATGAAAACAGGAAGAACACTTATAAATATGCCTTCATCTCAAGGAGCAATTGGGGATATATATAACTTTAAATTAGCTCCGTCACTAACACTTGGTTGTGGATCTTGGGGAGGAAATGCAGTATCAGAAAACGTAGGAGTAAAACATTTAATTAATATAAAAACAGTAGCTGAAAGGAGAGAAAACATGCTTTGGTTTAGAGTTCCAGAAAAAGTTTATTTTAAATATGGGTCATTACCGATTGCACTTCAAGAATTAAAAGGAACTAAGAAAAAAGCATTTATAGTTACTGATAGTGTACTTGCTAGTTTAGGGTATACAGATCACATTACTACTGTATTAGATGAAATAGGTGTAGATTATAGAATATTTTCAGAAGTAAAAGCTGATCCTACTTTATCAAGTGCAAGAGCAGGAGCAGAAGCAATGTTAGCTTATCAACCAGATGTAATAATAGCTCTTGGTGGAGGTTCACCAATGGATGCAGGTAAAATCATGTGGACATTATATGAACATCCAGAAGTAAGATTTGAAGACCTTGCTATGAGATTTATGGATATAAGAAAAAGAATATTTGAATTTCCAAAATTAGGGAAAAAAGCTCAGTTTATAGCTGTAGCAACATCAGCAGGAACTGGTTCAGAAGTAACTCCGTTTGCAGTTATTACAGATGATGAAACAGGTGTAAAATACCCATTAGCTGATTATGAATTAACTCCTAATATGGCTATAGTTGATCCTCAATTAATGTTAAGTATGCCTAAAGGACTAACTTCTGCATCAGGAATAGACGTACTTACACATGCTATAGAAGCTTATGTATCTGTACTTGCATCTGAGTATACAAAACCATTATCATTAGAAGCTATAAGACTTGTATTTAAATATTTACCAGAATCATATGAAAAAGGTGCGGAAGCTATAAAAGCAAAAGAAAAAATGGCTAATGCTTCTTGTATAGCAGGAATGGCTTTTGCTAATGCATTTTTAGGGATTTGTCATTCAATGGCACATAAATTAGGCGGAACACACCATATACCTCATGGAGTTGCAAATGCTTTATTATTAAATGAAGTTATTAAATACAATGCTACTGATAATCCAAGAAAACAAGCTGCATTTGCACAATATAAATATCCAGATGCAAAATATAGATATGCTGCAATAGCTGACCATTTAGGATTAGGCGGAACAACAATAGAAGAAAAAATAGAAAAACTAGTTGTTAAAATAGATGAATTAAAAGCTCAAATAGGAATTCCTTCTTCTATAAAAGAATATGGAATAAATGAAAAAGCATTTTTAGAAAGTTTAGATCAAATGACAGAAGAAGCATTTGATGACCAATGTACAGGTGCAAATCCTAGATATCCATTAATGTCTGAATTAAAAGAATTATATTTAAGAGCTTATTATGGTGCAAAAGAGTATGAAGCTAAAAAATCTGCTAAAGAAAAACAAGAAAAATAAAACTAGATTCATAATTATTTTAATCAATTTGAAATAAAAAAAGAGTAGAAGTTTTTAATAAACTTCTGCTCTTTTTATTTAAATCAAGTAAAATTAATTATTTGTTAAAAAATAACTAAATTTTTCATGCTAAGATCACTAGATTTTACAGAATGAGTAAGAGCCCCTATAGATATATAATCAATATCAAGAGTTTTAAGAGTATTTATTCGTTCTTCTGTTACATTTCCAGAAACTTCTATTATAGCTTGTTTATTAATGATATTAATAGCTTTTTTCATGGTATCATTATCCATATTATCAAGCATAATTATATCAGCCTTTGCTATAATAGCTTCTGTTACATCTGCTAGTGTCTCACATTCAACTTCTATTTTTTTTATAAAAGGATTATTTTTTCTAATAGCATTGACAGCCTTTGTAATGCTACCAGCAGCTTTAATATGATTATCTTTTATCATAGCCATATCACTCAAATTAAATCTATGATTATATCCACCACCAATTTTTACAGAATATTTCTCTAGAGTTCTAAAAAGTGGTGTAGTTTTTCTTGTATCAAGAACTTTTATTTTGCTACCTTCAAGTAATTTTACGATATTATAAGTTTTAGTAGCTATCCCACTCATTCTTTGTAATAAATTTAGAGCAACTCGTTCTCCTAAAAGAATATTTTGAGCATTTCCTTCTAATGTAGCTACAATTTCTTTATTTTTAATAAATTCTCCTTCATTATAATGAAATTCTATATTAACATCTCCAAGTATATCAAAAACTCTTTTAAAAACTTCAAGACCACAAATTATTAAGTCTTCTTTTGCAATTAAATCAATTTTAGCTTTTTTATCTTTTGAAATGATATTTAAAGTAGTAACATCATCATATATAGCGTCTTCTATTAGTGCTTCGTTTATTATTTTATCAATAAGAATAAAATTCATCAGATAAATCCTCCCGAATTTTTTTAAAAGTATCAATTAATATTTTTATATTTTCTTTTTTTATTTCAAATAGATTATTAGTGTAATTAATTATTTTTGGATCTTTACTGTTAATTTCTTTATTAATAGAATTTGCGGCACTTTCAGAAAATACAACAGCTTCTAATAAAGAATTACTAGCAAGTCTATTTTTACCATGTAGTCCAGTACAACTAACTTCTCCACAAGCATATAAATTATTCATAGATGTTTTAGAATTTTTATCAACAGCTATTCCACCCATAAAATAATGCTGCGAAGGATGTATAGGAATAAGGTCTTTTGACATATCATAACCATTTTCAAGACAAAAATTATAGATTTTTGGAAATCTATTTTGTAGATAATTTTTTCCAAGATGTCTAGCGTCTAAATAAACAAAATCAATATTACGATTTTTCTTTTCTTTTAGTATGCGTTCACTTACTTTGTTTCTAGGTAATAGTTCATTTACAAATCTTTCTCCAATATCATTTACTATATAAGCTCCTTCTCCTCTTACTGATTCAGAGATTAAAAATCTTTTATCTGAATTTGTAGAATAAAAAGCTGTTGGATGCATTTGTATATATTCAAGGTCTTTTACTTTTATGTTATGTCTAAGAGCAATGGAGACACCGATTCCTTTTATATTATTAAAATTAGTGGAATTTTTAAATAATCCACCAATTCCTCCAGTAGCTAATACAGTTATTTTAGAATTAAAGTTCATAATGTTTTTATTTTCATCTATTCCAATTGCACCATAACAATTATTATTTTCTGATTTTATATCAACTATCTCTACATTATCAATAATGTCTATATTTTTTCTATTTATAATATGAGAAAATATAGTTTTCCAAATAACTTTTCCACTACTATCATCACAATAAAGAATTCTATTTGTAGAATGCGCAGCTTCTTTAGTATATATTAAATTGTTATTTTTATCTTTATTAAATGGAACACCTAACTTTACTAAATTTTGTATAGATTTATTAGCATTTTCGGAAACAAAATTAATTGTTTCAATATCATTAGCATTTTCACCAGCTACTAAAGTATCCTTTATAAATAATTCTTTATCTTTTTCATCTTTAATTGTAGTAATTCCTCCTTGAGCTAAATAACTATTACAATCTTTTAATTTTGAATTACTTACAATTAATATATCGATACTTTTATCTAAATTAATTGCCAAATTAAGGGCAGCTAGTCCACTACCAATAATTAAAACATCACAATTATATGTCATATTTACTCACCTCTTGATAATAAAAGCATATTATCAAGAGATTTTTTAGCATTTTTAATAATATCTTTATCCACAAAAATCTCATATTTTTCTTCTTGAAGTGCTTCTAAAATTGTTTCTGGGAATATTTTTTTCATACTATTACATATCATATTTATAAAATAAAATTTTTTATCAGGATTTTGTTTATACAGTTCATGAGCTATTCCTTTTTCTGTTACAATTAAAAATTCTTTTTTATGAGAAGTTTTAACATAGTTTAATATTCCACTAGTACTTCCTACATAATCTGATAAATCTCTAACTTCTTTTTTGCATTCTGGATGGGCAACCACTTCTATATTTTGATATTTATCTTTATATTCTTTAATATGCTTAGGAGTTACTTTATCATGAACATTACAACATCCATCAAATAAAATTATTTCTTTATCAGTTTTTTCTTGAATATAAGAGCCAAGGTTTTTATCAGGCACAAAAATAATTTGTTTTGCATCAATTTTATTTACTATTTTTTCAGCAGACGAAGAGGTACAACAAGCGTCACTAAGAGCTTTTACTTCACTACTAGAATTTATATAACACACAACTTTAGCTTCGGGGTATTCATCTTTTAAAGATTGAACTTTAGTAGGGGTTGCCATATATTCCATACAACATTCTGCGTTTGCATACGCTGGGAAAAAAACTCTTTTATTTGGCGAGAGAATTTTAGCACTTTCAGCCATAAATTTCACTCCACAATAAATTATATAATCAGCATTGGAATCTCTAGCTTTTTCACTTAAAAAATAAGAATCACCGACAAAATCAGCTAAATCTTGTATATCAGCATTTTGGTAATAGTGAGCCAAGATAATAGCATTTTTTTCTTTTTTTAATTTTTCAATTTGAGATAAAATATCACTCATAAAATCCTCCTAAATCTATATAAAAATTATTTATTATATTAAAATTATTGTCTTGTCAGTATATCTTATCATTCAAGTAAAAAAAAAACAAGGTTTTTTTAGTTCAAAAAAAGCCTATTATACTGGAAATAAAGTATAATAGGCAATATATTAGATTATATTAATTTATTAAAATAACCATTTTCTTTTAAAAAATTACTAAGTTCGGAAATATCTTCTTTTTTTATTAAAATATGAAAATTTTCTGCTTTAAGTATTTTACTTTTTATCTTTTTGTTTTTTAATATTATTTCAAAAAGTTCTTTATCTTCTTTTAATTTGATTATTTGATAATCATTAACTGGAGTAATAGAAGAAGAACGAGTTATTAATTTTTCAAAAAATTTTTCCCATAATTTAGGTAAGTTATTTGATATTTTTTGTTTAAAGATATCTATTTTTTCTAAAATATCTTTTTCTGTTTCAATATTTTTAAAAAATGACTTATAGGATATTTTAAATTTACTTTCTGATATTCTTTCTGCAATAGTTTCTAAAAACATTATTCTTATAGGAGAGTCTCCGACAATAGATATTATAAGTCTATTAGAATCTAAATAAACTTCACTATTTTCGTTATCTTCTCCAAAATTATAGTTATTTATTTTATCAAAAATATACTCACCTAATTTTGAAAGTTTAATATATTTAAAACCATCATATTTTGTAAGATATCCATTTTTTAAGTATAGTCCATTTTTATTAGAAGGGACATCGTAGTATATATCTAATACTCCTAAACAACCAAGTATAGCAAAAATAGATTTTACAAAAGGGACAACAACATAATTATAATAATTTTCATAAGTGGATATTTTAGTTCTACCATAATCAGCTTCATTTATATATACATAGTTATAGATATTTTCAGGAGATAAAATTTCTATATCCATATCTCGATAGTCTATATATTTTAAAATATTATCGATACTTACAGCTTTACCTTTGGGCATATTTTCTAATACAGTTTTTATTGTTCTAAAGGCTTTTTTTGTTTGTTCTTTTTCATTCCAAATATATTTTACTCCTTTTAAATAATTTAAAAATTTTGTAGTATAATTAAAATTTTCATCGGAAATAAGTTTTCCATCTAAAAGTCCAATAATTAAAAATTTTAAATTTTGAGGCTTAAAATATTTTTGATCTTGATATTTTTTAGATAAGCTTAATAAAAATAGAGATAAAGTTTCAGTTTTTAAAAAATCTAAATCACCAAAATCATTGTAAAACTCAATTAATTTACAATATTTTCTCATTTCTCTTTTACTTTTTTTTAGTACTTTATTACTTGTAGATAGTTCAATATGTCCTAAAGAATAAAAATTATAGTAAGTAGATATTTTATTTATAACTTCTTTTTCACTACTTAAAAAAAATGTAGTAGAAGGCTTATTAATAGGAATTAAATCATATTCCTTAGGTTTTGGTAAATATTTTCTTATCCATCTTATAATATCCTTATGTAAATAAAAATAACCATTTTCTTTTTTAGATTTTACCCATAAATTTTCATCAGAACAATTATAGTTAAAAAACATATATTTAGTTTTAGGGATTAATATTTTTCTATAACCATTTGTTTTTTCAGTAAGGTATTTATTTTTGTCATCAATAATAAATTTCTCATTCCAAGCAATTTCTAAAAAAATATTTTGGATATCTTTATCAAGATTATTATAAATAGTTAAAAATATTTCTTCTTTTGAATAAATTTCAAAAATAAGATCTAAAAAAATTTGTTTCTTTGAGGTATGACCGATTAATGAGACTTCAAAAAGTCCTAAATTACCACCGATATATCCATCTGCTATCCAATTCAAGAAATATTTTTTAAAAAGTTTTAATAACGTTTCTTTTGAATAAAATCTATCTAAAGCTTTTAATAAATCATTTTTAGTAATACCCATTATTTTATTAACTCCTTATTAAGTATTTAAAATAAAATCAATATCATCTTTTGAAAGTGTTTTGATAGAATTGCTATCATCAGATATTAAACTTTCAAATAATTTACTTTTTTCATATTGTAATTGGAGGATTTTCTCTTCAATACTACCTTTACTAATAAGTTTATATGAAAATACAGTATTTTTTTGACCCATTCGATGACTTCTATCAATAGCTTGGTCTTCAGCGGTTTTATTCCACCAAGGGTCAAAAATAAATATAGTATCAGCAGATGTAAGATTTAATCCAACTCCACCAGTTTTTAATGTCATTACAAAAACTTTTATGTTGCTATTATTTTGAAATTCATCAACTAGTTCTTGTCTATTTTTAGTAGAACCAGTCATAGAAAGATGCTTTATATTTTCCTTTTTTAAATCTTCACAAATATTTTCAATTGTTTTTATAAAATTTGAAAATATTAATATTTTATGATTGTTTGAAACAGCTTCTTTAATATTTTCTATTAATACTTCACGTTTACTTGATTTTATAGCGTTATTGCTTATATTTTCAGGAACTGATGCGATCTGTCTTAATTCATTTAAAGCTTGTAATATAAAGAATTTAGATTTAGTAAATCCTTTTGTATTTATTTGTTCTTTTATAAGTGTATAGTAAAAATCTCTTTGTTCTTCATAAAGTTTCTTTTGTTTTGGGTTCATTTCAATAAATAATGTTTGTTCAATTTTTTCAGGAAGTTCTTTTAAAACTTCTTTCTTAGTTCTTCTTAAAATAAATGGATATATTTTTTGTTTTAATTCTTTTATTATTTCTTTATCATTGTCTCTTTGAATAGGTAATAAATAATAATTATTAAAATGTTCTGCACTTCCAAACATATTTGGATTTAAGAATCGAAATAAAGAATAAAGTTCACCTAAATTATTTTCTACTGGAGTACCGCTGAGAGCTAATTTATGGTCAGCATTTAATAGCGTAACAGCCTTAGTTATTTGAGAATTCACATTTTTTATATTTTGTGATTCATCAAGAACTATCATTTCAAAATCTATTTCTTTTAAAAATTTTATATCATTTCGGACAGTACCATATGTTGTCAAAATAATTTGAGCATCTAAAACATTATCTAAATTTCTAGTTATACCATAATATATTTTTGTATAAAGATTAGGATTAAATTTTAAAATTTCATTTTCCCAATTATAAATAAGACTTTTAGGCATTACAATAAGAGTAGGTTTTTTAGATTTTGGATAAATATATGATAATAATGATATAGTTTGAATTGTTTTTCCGAGTCCCATATCATCAGCCAAGCATCCATTTAAATTGTTGTTATATAAAAATACAAGCCATTTATAACCATATTCTTGATAACTTCTTAAAGTAGCATTAATATCAGGCTTTTGGAGATCTAAAGAAGAAATTTTATTAAAACCTTCAAAAATCTCTTTTATTTTAGGAAATGCATCTATTAAAATCTTTTCATCAATTAAATCCTGTATAATAGGTAAATCAAAAAAAGATATTTTTGTTTTTGTTTTATCTTTTCTAAAAATTCTTTCTAATTTTTCAATATAATTTTTATTGATTAATGCATTTGTTCCATCACTAAGCGTAATATAAGAATTTTTTTTATAAATTGATAACAAATCAAAAATGGAAAAAATTTCATTTTCTATTTGAATACTAACATCTCCTTCTAAAAAATCAATAGAATGAGATAAGTTAGTTATTAATTTTGGTTTAACATTTTTAATATTATATTTTTTAAATTTATCAGTACCAATAATTTGATATTTAGTAAGAAGATTAGTAAGCTCTTTACTGATAAATTCACGTGCTAATTTTTCTTCTAGAATGATTAAAGTTTCATCAAAAAAATAACCATTTTTTAATTTTAATTCTCTTTGATATGTGACAATTATCTTTAGTAAATATTCCAGTTCTTTAGAAATATTAAAAAATTCTATATCATGGATTAAAATTTTTTGTTCTAAATCATTGACAGTAATTATATTTTTAATATTATATTCTTCTATAAAATTATTATCAAAATTAGGAATAAAAGTACCTAATTTTAAATATAAACTTTTAGCTTTATCAATTTTTTCTATTATTATTAATGGTTTTGCAGTTATAAGTGGACCATTTTCGACAGAATAATTGTTATATTTGATAATTATATTATTAAAATAAGAATATGTTATTGTTAAGAATTTTTCAAATTCTTCATAAATAAAAGTTGAATTTAAATCTTGGATATTTTCAAAATTTTCACCAATATCTTTAATGAAGACAAGATTATTATCAAATAAAGCACAATTTTCAGTAATAAGAATAAAATTTTTTATATTATTGTTTAAATATAATGTAGATGTTAGTTCAGTATTATTATTTTTAATAACTAAAGTTAAATCATAGATCTTATCTATAAAGTTTAATTTATTAAAATTATCATCTATTAAAATTTTACTATTTTTTAATAAATTTAATAAAAAAGGATGTTCATTTAAATAAACTTTTTTATCATTGTTTTCCCATGAAATACTAAATAAATTTTCTGTTTCAATACTTTCAATAATATCAAGGATATCTTGAGTATTTTTATTAAAATTATGATGGTCTATATTTTCTATATAGTTATTATGTTCATCAACAATAGAAATATAGTATCCTTCTATGTCTTTGCTTAATTTGAAAAATATTTTATTAACAATATTTTTAGTAGCAGTATCATGTTTTTTTAGGTTATCAAACATAAAAAGACTCCTTGTTAAAAATTTTATTAAGTTTAATTATATCATATCTGATAAATATTTACAATTAGATTTAATAAATATAAAAATAAGTCGATAATAAAATTAAAGGTTACGAAAGGAGTCAAAGTCTAAAATGAAAAAATTAATATTAGTTTATTTTATAATGTTTTCGTATACTTTTTCTGCATATGAAATTTTTGATAACAGTTATATATTAAAAATAGGAACACATTTAGGTGGAAATTATTACGAAACAATAAAAGATAATGATGGAATAACAGTAGATACAGCAAATACAACGATAAAAATGTTGAGCTCGAGAACTTATAGCTTTGAATTACATAACAGAACAGAATGGTTTGAGTCGGTATTTTTTGGAGTAGGAGTATCTTATATTCAAAGCTCAAAATTAAATAAAGCTATAAATAATGGTTCTGGTTATATGTATGCTAATTATTTACCAATTTATCTATTAATGCAGAAAAAATTTGATTCAGGATTTTATCCAGATGAGGATATGTTTTTAAATATAAAACTGGGAATAGCAATAGAATATGCTAAAAAAGAATGGACGACAGCAACTAATGCTAATTATACTGTACAAAATATATTAAAAGTTAGTTCTCCATTTGCAGCAGTAGGGTTGGGATTTGAATATAATAGTTTTATTTTAGAAGGAGAATATCAATTTGATTTAAGTGCAGCACAATCACTTGGAGGAAGTAGTGGTTGGAGTATGTTTTCAAATAGAATATCAATTAATATAGGTTACAGATTTAATGGTACTTTTTCTGGAGCTAATTTTGGAGAAGTTATAACAGAAGAGGATCCTTTTGCTAAATATTATCAGTAGATATGTTTATAGTGAAAAAAGATAATAAAAAAATGACTACTAATTTTTTAAAAATCTGGAGTCATTTTTTTATTATATAAATTTTTCAGGATAAAACAAAAAAGAATCAAAAACAAATTTCATTTATTATTTTGTATTAAATTTTGGTTTGATTTCTTCATAATTATTTGTAGATTTTAGATTTAATTTTGAAATTGTATTCTCAGTAAGACTATTAATATCTAATATAGATCCATATTTATTAGGTATACAAACAAAAACTTCCCCTTTTGTCATCTCAAACATTTCGCCTTTTTTAATGTAAAGTGCACCAGATATAAAATCTATAAGTCTTTGAGTTAATTTTGGTGTAAGTAATTCAACAGATAATACTATAATTTTTTCTTCTTCAATCCAATTAGATATTTTAATTGCTTCTTCAAAAGATTTTGGTTTAATCATTGCAATTTGCTTTTCTTGAGTATCTTGATTATCTTCATTTCCATAAGATTTTGAAAGATCAGAATAATTATTTATAGAAATAATTTTATTATCTTTTTTTTCTTGTTTTACAGAATTCTCATTATTTTCAAAATCATCACTATCAAAATTATTTGAATGAGAACCGAATTGATTTTTAATATTGTCAAAAATATTCATTAATATCACTCCTTGATTAATTAAAAAGTTTACTTCCTATTCTGATCATAGTTGCTCCTTGAGATAAAGCAAGTTTATAATCATTACTCATTCCCATAGATAACTCCGTTAATTCACCATTAAAATGTGTATTATTTAGTTCATCTTTTAAAGTTTTTAAATTCTTAAAAACGTTTAAAATGATCTCCTTATCTTTAGTAAATGGTGCCATGGTCATGAGACCAATTATATTTAAATTATTTAAAGATTTTAATTTATTAATATTTTCATATAAATCTTCAATAAAAAAACCATGTTTACTTTTTTCTTTTGATATATTTATTTCTAAAAGACAATTAATAATTTTATTTCGTTTTTTAGCTTCTTTATCAATTGCTTCTGCAATAGATAATCTATCTACTGAATGAATTAAATTAATATAATCAATAAAATATTTGAGTTTATTTTTTTGTAATGAACCAATAAAATGCCATTCAATTTTTTTACTTATATCTAAATTATCAAAATGTTCTTTTTTTTCTCTTAAAGATTGGACTCTATTTTCTCCAATAATCTTAGCTCCTGAATAAAAATAATCTTCAAGTTTATATTTATCAAGATATTTTGTAGCACCAACTATTTTTACTTTTTCCGGATATGGAGAATATTTTTTAATATCTTCATTTATTTCATTAAAATTTTTAGTAATAGTATCTTTTAAACTCATAAATCTCTCCTAATCAATAAATTCTAAAAATACATCATTTGCATAAAAAATTCCTTTTTTAGTTAAAAAATATTTATTATTAGTATTTGTTAAAAATTCTTTTTTTACTAAGTCATTACATATTTTAATATATTTATCCTCTCTTGGAGAAATTCCTTTATTAAGTAGTCTAAGACCTAAAATATATTTAAAACTATCCTTTTTATCAATAATTTCTTTTTCGATTATAGGTAGGTCACTAATATTAATGATACCATAATATTTATCCAAAAAGCAAACATTTTTGTATCGGAATCTATTATAATAACCAGAAGATCCAAGACCTACTCCTATATATTCTTTATTTTCCCAATATTTAGAATTATGTCTTGCTTCAAAATTTTGTTTTGAGAAATTTGAGATTTCATAATGTATATAATTATTTTTAGTAAGGAAGTCAATAATTTTTTTATACATATCAGCTTCTATTTCATTTGATAATGGCATTAAAATATGTTTTTCTTTCATTTCCCAAAATTTTGTTCCTTCTTCCCAAATTAAAGAATATATTGAAATATGTTCAGGATTTAGATTTTTTAAAATATTTAAATCATTATTTAGTATTTTTAATGTTTGATTAGGAATAGCAAACATTAAATCAACACTGATATTATCAAATCCAGCTTTTCGAGCATCATAATATGTAGAAATAGCTTTTTTATCATCATGTAATCTTCCCAAAAGTTTTAATATCTTATTATCAAAACTTTGGATACCAATACTTAATCTATTTATTCCACTATTTTTAAATTGTTTTAATTTATCATAATTAACAGTAATAGGATTTACTTCTAAAGTAATTTCACTATTAGAATTAAAGTTTAAATTTTCTAATATTTTGTTTATATGTTTTGGAGATAAAAGAGAGGGAGTTCCTCCACCAAAATATATAGTATCAAAGTTGTATTTAGGGTATAAATTTATCTCTTTTATTAAATGTTCTACATAATTGTCAATTTCATCATTCATATTTGAAAAAGATAAAAAGTCACAATAATAACATTTTCTTTGACAAAAGGGGATGTGTATATATATTGCATCAACCATAATTAAAACTCCTTTTTTTATTATATTATATCACTACTCAATAAAAAATCCTATAAAAAAAGAGCTTGTAAATCAAGCTCTTAAATATCACTTAATATTTCTTTTCTTTTTTCATAATATTCTTCTTCTGTAATATACCCGTCAATACGAAGTTGTTTTAAATTATCAAGTCTTTCTTTGACATCTTTACTATATTCTGGAGTTTCGTTAATAGGAGTATTTTTTGTATTTATTATAGGTTGTTTTTGCACAGGAGCTTTATAAAGAGCTCTAGGAGTATAATAATTTTCTCCAAATCTATATCCAAACATTAATGAAACTTTTTCAAACTTTATAGTTTTATTTGATGTTAAAAGCTCGCTTTGCTGTATAGATGCAGCTGAAGACACAAGCTCAATAATCATGTGGTCAAGCTCTAAACCTATTCCAAGTGCTACATATCCACCACCACTTACAGTTTCAATATTATCTGTATATTTTATTGGAAAAGATAAACCAATTCGGCCTATTAGATAAGGAAAAGATGCGGTATTTACTTGTCTTAATTTATATCGTGTTGATATATAAATAGGGAGGTATCCAAGGTCTTCTTTACCATTTTCATTTTCATATCTTTTATTAAATTCTATACCAGCACCAATATCCCAAGTTTCACTTAATTTTCCCATTAAATCAAGTTCTAAATGCCAGTTTCTATTAAAAGTTTCAGTTTGTGTATTATTTTCTTTTTTTATAGGTTTCCAAGCAGGGCCAGATTTAATAAAAAGTCCACTTGCAAAAGAGAAACTTGTTATTAATAAAAATGTCATAAAAATCAATGTTTTTTTCATAAAATCTTCCTTTCTTATTTTAAATTTACAATATTAATGGATAATCTTATTTCGTCCATTTTTCTTAGCTTCATATAATTTTTTATCTGCCTTATCAATTAAAGAATAACTATTATCTTCTTTTGAAAATGTAGCTATTCCTCCACTTATAGTTACATTAAATTCTTCAAAATTATATTTTTCTACCTTTTTTCGGATTAATTCACCATATTCAACAGCTTTTTCCAAAATACAATCTGGTAAAAGAATTAAAAATTCTTCACCTCCATATCTTCCAACATAACCGTTATTTCCGATGATATTTTTCATTAATTTTCCTAGTTTAATTAAGACTTCATCACCAGTAAGATGTCCAAAATTATCATTAATAAGTTTAAAATGATCTAGGTCAAGTAAAATAATAGATAAAGGTTTGCTAGTTTTTAAAGAATTATCTATTTTTTCTTTTATTTTTGTTGTCAAGAATTTGTAGTTGTATAATTTTGTAAGCCCATCTATTTGAATAAGATCATTTAATTTTTTATTTGCTTCTTCTAATTCTAAAGTTCTTTCCTTAACTTTTTCTTCTAATAATTTTGCATTATTTTTTAAAAGAGTTTCTACATTTTTTTGTATAGTAATATCTTTTAATGTTGCGAGTATTTTATAGGAAGAAAAAAATTCTACTTTAGCAGCACTAAATATAATTCTAATAATCTCGTTATTTTTCTTATTTATAAAATTAGTTTCAAAACTTATAGTATCTACTTCATCAAAAATAAGTTCTAAAAAATATTTAGATATTTTTTCATAATGTTCTTTTTCAATAAATGTTTCAAGTCTTTCACCAATTATATTTTCTAAAGAGCATCCAACCATATTAGCAAAAATATCATTACACTCTTCAATACGGTTATTTCCTAATATAATTAATCCATCTTGAATATTTTGAATAGTTTTTTTATATTTTTCTTCCGATTGCTCTAATACATCTAAAGTATCTCTAAAAGTAGCAATATTTTTATTGTACCATCTAATTAATGTACTTAAAGTTAAGAAAATCAATATGAAATTTAAAGAAAAAGTTATAAAATTATTTAAATCAAAAAAAGTTATTATTAAATGGTTTTTATCAATTAAAAATAAGATAAAAATAGAAACAAAAATAGATAAAAAATTTGTTCTTAAGACTTTTCTATTTAAATAGAGACTATTAATAATTAACATTAGAAATATAATATTTTGTATTAATAAATTTCTTATATTTATAAATGGTATAGTTAATAATAAAATAATCGGAAAAGCCAAAGAAAGGCTATATTTTTTAGTTTTAATAAGTATATTATTTGAAAAATAAATATAAGAATATATTCCAAATAATAGAGTCAAAGAAATTAAAGGAAAATATTGATTATTAATTGTAAAAAAAATTATATCTAAGAGTATTAAAGTGAGTATAGTAATAAAATTAATTAAAATAGCTTTATTTAATGTGTTCATATTACTTATGTGCATTTTTTCCTCCCGAAAAATAGTTACTAAACATTTAATCTATTTAGTAAATTCAAATAAATTTTTTGTGGTAATTTAAGCATATTTAGATCAGAAGTCAAGCGATTATGACCATGAAAATCAGAGCCACCAGTTGGTATCAAATTATAAATATTACAAAAATTAATATATCTATCAACATCACTAGAAGAAAATCCAGGATAGTAACTTTCTATTCCATCCAGTTTATTTTGAGCTAACAAAGAAATAAATTCTTTCTCATTTTCTAAATGTATTAGTTTTGGATGAGCTAAAACTGCTAAACCACCAGAGTTTTTAATAATTTCTATAGCTTTTAAAGGTGTTAATTTTCTTTTAATATAAGCTGATTTTCCAATGCCTAAATATTTTTCAAAAGCTTCTGCTTTTGTAGATACATAATTTTTTTTCAAAAGAACATTAGATATATGCATTCTGCTAATAACATCGCCTTTAGCTTCTTTTTCTATATCTTCCATAGATATATTTATATTATTAATATTTAATTTTTCTATAATTTTATAAGTTCTATTGATTCTTTCATTTTTTAAAGAATTTATAGTTTTTATTAATTCTTCATTTGTATAATCTATAAAATATCCTAAAATATGAACTTCTTTGTAATTATATTCAGTAGAAAATTCAATTCCAGGTATAACAGTAATATTTTTTTTCTTTCCTTCTAAAATAGCTTCTTCTAAAGCAGATATTGAATCATGGTCAGTTATAGCGATAACAGATAAATTTTTTTGTTTAGCATATTTGACCAATTCTATCGGAGATAAAGTTCCATCAGAAGCAGTAGTGTGTATATGTAAATCTATCATAATTATACCTCATTTTTTTTATATTTAAAAATTTTTTAATTTTAAGTTATTAGTTTAAGATTAAAAAATTATATCAAAATAATAGAAATATATCAAATAAAAAAAGGGATTTTTAAGTATCCCTTTTATATATTAATCTGATAAAATATTTCCACATTCTGGGACATATTTTTTGATACCACAAGCAGCGCAGTTTTCTCTACAATCAATAGTAAGAATTTCCTGTTTTGATTTTTCCCATTCATTTAATAAAAATTTTTTTGAAACACCGATATCTACAAAATCCCATGGTAAAGTCTCGTTTTCATCTCTCTGTCTAAGATAATCATTATAATCAATATTTAATTCTTTCATTGATTCTAACCAATATTCAAAATCAAATTTATTTTTCCAGCTATCAAATTTTGCACCTTTTTTAAAGGCTAATTCAATAAGGTCACCTATTTTTTCATCACCTCTAGAAATAACTCCTTCAAGAAGAGATGTTTCTCTATAATGAAGCTTTAGTGTAGCACCTTTTACTCTAGAAAAAAGTTCTTTTAAAAATTTATGTTTTTCTTCCATTTCAGTTAAATTCATTTGTTCGGTCCATTGAAAAGGAGTATGAGGTTTTGGTACAAAATTAGAAACACTTACAGTTATGTTTATTCCTTTTTTTATTTTTCTACATTCCCATAAAACTTTTTGGATAAGAGTTTTGATAGCTTCAATGTCATCATATGTTTCAAAAGGAAGTCCAATCATAAAATAAAATTTAAAGCTATTCCAACCAGCTTTTGTAGCAGCAATGGCTGTTTCAATTATTTCTTTTTCTGTAACTCCTTTATTAATAATATCTCTCATTCGCTGTGATCCAGCTTCGGGAGCAAAAGTAAAGCCAGTTTTTTTCCCTGTTTGAATCTCTTCTGCTACTTTTACAGAGTGAGGATTCATTCGAAGAGATGGTAATGATACACTAATATTATCTTTTGAATATTTTTTTTGAATATTTTGAAGAAGAATATCTATTTTACTATAATCAGAACTGCTAAGAGATGATAATGAAATTTCATTATATCCAGTAGTCATTATAGAGTTTTTAATTTGTTTTAAATTTGTAGATAAACTTTTTTCTCTAATAGGCCTATAAATAATACCTGCTTGGCAAAATCTACAACCTCTACTACAACCTCTTTGTATTTCTATAATAGATCTGTCATGAACAATATTAATATATGATACTATTTGTTCACCTTGATATTCTACGCTATTTAAATCTTTAACAATTGCTTTTTTTATTTTTTTAGTTTTATCATGTAAAGAAGGTACATAAACTCCCTCTATATCTTTTAATAAATTTAATTTTTCTTGTTTTGATAAATTTTTATTTTTTACAAATAATTCAGCTACTTCTTTTATGGCATTTTCTCCATCACCAATAATAAAAAAATCCATAAATTTTTCTAAAGGGATAGGATTTACTACACAACTTCCACCTGCCATAATAAGTGGATGCTCCTCACCTCTTTCTTCTCTATTATGAGGAATGTTAGCAAGTTCTAATATGTTTAGTATATTTGTATAACAAAGTTCATAGCCTAAAGAAAAACCTAATAAATCAAATTCATTTAATGGTGTTTTACTTTCTAAAGAAAACATAGGAATATGATTTTCTCTAAGTATATTTTCCATATCTTCCATAGGCGAAAAGGCTCTTTCTAAAGAAAAACCATCTACTTTATTTGCTATAGTGTATAGTATCTTTATACCTAAATTTGACATACCAATTTCATAAGTATCAGGAAATATTAAACACATATTACTAATAAAATCAGTTTTGTGAACTGTATTTAATTCATTACCAAGATATTGAGCTGGTTTTTCTACTTTTAAAAGGTATTTCTCAATATTTACCATTGTTTTCCTTTCTAATTTCTATCATCTATTTTTCTAAATATTTTTAGTTTTTCATTTTGTATATTTTTATTATGGTGTTTTAATATAAGTAAAGCTAATTTATAATTTATATCTTTTATTTTTTCAAAACCACGTTTTGTATGAAATTGTAAAACTCCCTTTTTTGTAATTGAATGAAAAACTCTTTGATAAAATTTAGTTTTTTTATCTTTTCCACAATCATGAAGAAGAGCAAGCTTTAAATATAAAATATCATCTTTTAGTTTCTCGTTTTTCAAACAATCTTTTAAAATGTTTATTGAGTGTTTTTTATCATAAGTTGACATTTCGTTGAAAATATTTAATTCAAGCGGTTCTAAATATTTTATAACAAGTTGGTAATCTTTTTCTCTAATTTTAGGGTATATGATATTTAATACCTGTTTTAATTTGTAAAGCATTTATCCTCCCACAAACTTAATTCCCTTTTATAATGACATTTCCTAATTTTTTTCTTAATTTTTTTATATTTTTTCCACGTTTACCAATTAAAGCACTTTTATCATTAGTATATAATATATAAATATCATTTAACTTTTCAATTTTAGTTACATCATTTATAGAGAGCTCTTTTATCTCTTTTATAATTAAATTTTGATATTCTTTTTTTAATATAATATTATTTAATGTAAGATATTTTGCAGGGAAGATTTTTTTTGTATTAGTAAAAATATAACTACTCATAATTCTAATTTGTTTTGGTAAAAATGAATTTCCTTTAAAAACAAGAGAATTATTTTCATAAATAATATTAACTTTTCTAATGGGATTTTTAAGTTTTTTCCCTTTGAAATCTGTAAATTCTGATAAATCATATTCTCCAGAAAGACTTTTACATTTTTCAATAATTTCATATTCCGAAATATCTATTTTTTCTTTTGGATAGGTATAAATATATTCACGCATTTGAATAATATCAGGAATAACAAGATTTGGTATAGTTTTTTCGATTTTAATAATTTTTAAATGTTTATTTAAATAATTAAAATCGTTTTTTAATTTTTCTAAATCACCATTAAAATAAGTAGAAATATAGAGCAAATTTTTATTAGCACTAACACCGCTATCTGTTCTACCACCTTGCTGTATACCTTTAGCCCAAGATATTCCAAGTTTTTTTAGAGAAATTTCAAATTCTTCTTTTATAGTTTTTTTATTTTTTATTTTATCAAAAGCATCAAAAAATTTACCATTGTATTTTATCCAAAAAAAATAGCCGAATTTATCAGATTTTTCTAATTTTCTAATATTTATCATTTCAAATTTCCTTATAATCTATAGTTTTTAAAATTTCAATATTTGTAAATGATTTTATAGTTTCTATATTATCATTTAAAAATTTTTCATCTTTTATATTATCAATATTATTAAAAATAATACCTTTTATTTTTATATCATTTCTTTTGAGGACATCAACAGTAAGTAATGTATGATTAATTGTTCCTAATGTATTTGCAGAGATTAAAATAACTTCAGCTTTTTGTCTATAAGCAATAATAAGATCTAAAAAAGTAAATTTATCTTTTAAAGGAACTAATAAACCACCAGCTCCCTCGATATAAACTGTATCATATTTATTAAGAGCATTATTAATTTTAGTTTTAATGTTATTTAGATTAATAATTGTATTATCAGCAATAGAAGCTAAATGTGGAGATAATGGTTTATTGAAAAAATATTCATTAATTTCAGAAAGTTCTTTATTTAATAATTTAGCATATTTTCCACTATCAGAATCATCTATTGAATTAAATGTTTTAAATCCAGTTTCTATTGGCTTTAATGCAATAATATTTTTATTGTTTTTTAAATCATCTTTTATTAAATTGATAGTAGAATATGTTTTTCCTATTTCAGTGCTTGTACCAACTATAAAATATAGTTTTCCTTCTTTTTTTTCTCTATATTTTACTATATGACATTTTCTACATCTAGCTTCGTATGATTCAGAAGCACCAACTTGGATAATAGGGTCATCATAATAAGCAGGTTCTCCATTAACAAGTCTTTGAGTACGAGAAGCAGGACTTCCACATACCATACATATAGCATTTAACTTATCTGTATGTTCTGCTCTAGCTAATAATTCTGGCATAGGATGAAATGGTTCACCTCTAAAATCTTGGTCAAGACCGGCTACAATAACTCTTTTTCCTATATTTGCAAATCTTTCTACAACGGGTACTATATCAAGACCAAAAAATTGAACTTCATCAATTCCTATAACTTCAGCATCATAGTATTTTTCAAATACTAATTCTTCTATCTCTTTTGCATTACTTGCAGGAATAGCTTCTATAAAATTTTTCGAATGAGAAGCTACTTTTGTATTATCATATCTTTTATCACTTGAATGCTTAAAAGCAATAACTTTTTGATTAGCATATTTTGCACGTCTTAATCTTCTTATTAACTCTTCGCTTTTTCCAGAAAACATACTACCAGTTATAACTTCTAACCAACCCATTCCTTCAGTTAAAAACAAATGCAATTTTCATCACCTCTATTTTTTATTATATCATAGAATATATATATTATCAATTTAATTGAAGTTTGTAAAGAATAAAAAAATAAAAAAAATAAAAAGAATTTTGATTTTTTTTTGTATAAAGAATATAGGAGAAATTTCATAATAAGCTGATAAATAATTCTCTAAAGGAGGAGTTATGGATAATTCATATATAAAGATATTTTTTGAGGAAGTTTATGATATAGTAGAAGATTTGGAAAAAATATTATATGAATATAATTCTGATATTGATGAGGAAACAGATGTTCAAATTAGAAGACATTTTCATACATTAAAAGGAGACTTTGCTACTTTTGATATTGATGAGTACTCAAAATTTTTTCATGAAATAGAGGATAGGTGGAAAGAAGGAAAAGAAAAAGAAAAAATAGTAAGAGAAGTATTAGATAAGTTGGATGAAGTAAGAGAATTTATAAAAGTAGCTGAAAATGAAGGTTTTGAAAAAGCTCTTTCGACAGAATTTTCAAAAAATCAAAATAAAAAAAGTTGCAAAAGGAATAAAAAAGAAGAGGAAATAAATTTAGTAACTCAGAAAATTGATACAAAAAAAGAATTAGGAAAAGAGGTATATACTTTCCATTTAAAGTTTTATGAAGAAAGAAGTTTGAAAATAAAAGAGATAGAACAATTATTTGATTTTTATGGGAAATTAATATCGATAGATAAAGAAAAAGAAGGAAATTATAAAGTAGTAGTTTTATTGGAAAATTTAGATGAAATAAAAGGAATGTTAGAAGTTTTATTATCTGGTGAAGGGGAATATAGTGTACAAAAAGGAGAAATAAAGAAAAAAAATAAAGAGAAAAAATTAAGTAGTAATATTGAAGAATTGAAAAATATACAATTTGTAAGAATAGAAACAAATATATTGGATAGTTTACTTAATTCAATAACAGAACTTTCTATAAAGCAATCAGGATTATATATGTTTGAAGAGAAAGTTAATGAAGAATATAGAGAACAATATATAGATTTATTGAGTAAAATAAAAAACATTACAAAAGAATTACAAGAAGATATTTTTCAAATTAGATTAATTCAAGCAAATGTTTTGTTTTATCAATTAAATAAAATAGTAAAGGACATATGTATAGAATTAGATAAAGATGTTCAACTCGAAATATTAGGAGAAACAACAAAAATAGACAAAACTATATTAGAAAAAATAGCTCCTTCATTAAAGCATATGATAAAAAATTCGTTAGATCATGGAATAGAGAGCAGAGGTGAAAGAAGAAGAAAAGGGAAAATAGAAACAGGTCACATAAGAGTAGAAGCATATCAAGAAAATGATTTTATTGTAATAGAGATAGAAGATGATGGAGTAGGACTTGATAGTAATGAAATATATAGAAAAGCTTTAGAAAAAGGAATTGTAGATATAAATAAAACAATGGAAAAAGAAGAAATTTTACAACTTATATTTTTACCTGGCTTTTCAACATCTGACTATGTTACAGAGATATCAGGACGAGGAATAGGGATGGATGTAGTAAAATCAACTATTGAAGAATTAGGTGGAGAAATAAGAATAGAAACAGAAACAGATAAATACACAAGGTTTATATTAAAAGTACCAAATACAATATCTATAATAGAAGGATTTTTAGTAAAAACAGACGAAAAATATATAATACCATTATCAAGTGTAGAAAAAATAATAGATGTAAATAACGTAGAATTAATAGAGGATAAAATAAAATATAAAGGCGAAGAGTATGAAGTAGGATATATTGACTCGAATAAAGATATAGTAAATAGAGTAATAATGATACTTAAAAATGGAGATCAAAAAAAAGGATATTTTATAAAGGACATATTAGATGAGAGAGAATATATTATTAGGGATATAAATGTAACTTATGATAAATTAAGAAAATATTCAGGAGTAACTATATTAGGAAATGGAGAGTTAGTTCCAGTTATTAATCCAAAATTACTATAAAATAAAAAAAATTAATATAAATTTATTAAAAAAATTTGGAGGTATATAAATGAAAATAACGAAACAAATTACTTTGAATGTAATGATATCAATTTTAATAATGTCAACATTAATGATATTTTCTATAAACATTATAAGTAAAAATATGTTTGAACGAAATTATAAAATAATATTAGATTCTAAAATAAATGAACAAGAATTATTATTTGAAAAAGAACTTTTTCAAGATACTAATATAATAGATACATACTTTAATTTATACAATGAAAATATAGTAGATAATAAAAAAATACAAGATTTAGAAAAATTTTTTCTGAAATATTTAGATTTAGAAAAAAAATTAGGAATTTATATAAAATTGAAAGACGGTAGAGGAGTGATGTTAAGTGATTATGATAAAGATGGGATATATACAAAAGAAAAAATAGATAAAAATATTGATTATTTTGAAGGTTGGAGTTTACCTGAGAGTGACAAAGGGATAACAGAAATAAAATATCAAAGAGTATTGTATTTAAATGGGAGAGAATATGGAGTAATAGGAATAGAATTTGATTATGATAAAATTTATACAGAATTAAAAAAAAGAGAATTTTATAAAAGTGGATATTACGCATTATTAGATAGTAAATTTAATTTTATATATCATCCCAATATCGATCTTAATAATAAAAATATTTTTAATGTCAATGGAATAGAAGGTTTAGAAAAAAAACAATTTTTAAAAACTAGAGATATATTAGAATACAAATATTTAGGGAAAAACAAAACACTATTTTATAGTAAGTTAAAAAATAATTGGATTCTTATAGGGGCAGTGGAAACATCTGATTTAAAAAAAGATTTAAAAAATTTACAAAATACAACATTATTAATAGTAATTTTAATAGTATTATTTACTTATTTTATAGTAGATAGATTTTCTAGAAAATTTACAAAGCCTATAATTAATATTGTAAATAAAATAAAAGTAGCTGCAAAAGGGGAATTAAGTGTAAGAATAGAAAGTAGTACAACAAATGAATTTATGGCATTAGTTAGTAATTTTAACTTTTTTATAGAAAAATTAGATAAAGTGATATCAGTAATAAAAAATGAAGCACAAAGTATAGGGAATTCTGCCGAAGAGATGAATATGGCAAATGAAGACTTAGCTAAAAAAACAAGTGAACAAGCTGCATCATTAGAAGATAATAGTAGCACAATGAAACAAATAGGAATAAGAGTAAATAACAACGTTGCACAAACTATTTTAGCAACAGAAAAAGTAAAAGAAATAGTTACAAATACATTGAGAATTGAAGAAGCTTCAAAAGAGTTAAAAAGCTCTATGGAAAATATAAATGAAAGCTCTAAACAAATAGAAGATATAACAGAGATTATAGATGAAATAGCATTCCAAACAAATATTTTGGCACTCAATGCAGCAGTAGAAGCTGCAAGAGCAGGAGAACAAGGAAGAGGATTTGCTGTAGTTGCAAGTGAAATAAGAGCTTTATCTAAAAAAAGTAGTGAATCTGCTAAAAAAATAAATAAAAGAATAAAAGTTACAGTAGATAAAATAGAAAAAGGAAATGAATTAGTAAATGAAACAACTAATTCTATAAGTGAAATATCAGAAAAAATACATGAAATGAATAAAATAATACAAAATATTAGAGATAGTGTAGATGAGCAAAGACTAGATATAGAAGTTGTAGATAGAATAATTGCAGATTTAGAAGCAGCAACACAATCAAATGCCTCAACTGCTGAAGAGGTTTCTACAGCAATGACAGTATTTTATCAAAAAATACAAGAATTTATAATGCAAGTAGAGCAATTTAAAGTAACAGGCGAAAAGAAAGAAAATTAGGTGATGAATATGTCAAATGATATTAATTATGAAGAAATGTTAAAATTTTCAAAATCAGGAGAAGAGTTTATATTATTTAGATTAGGAGAAGAGAAATTTTTAATTCATATAAATCATATACAAGAAATAATAATAAACTTAAAATTAAAAAAAATAGAAGAATTACCAGAGTACATTTTAGGAATAATTAATTTAAAAGGAGAAATAGTTCCAGTGTTTAATATTAAAAAAAAATTAGATGTTAAAAATATAGAAGAAAAGAAAAAACATAAAATTTATATAATAATTTCTAATAAAAAGAAAAATTTTGCGTTGATTGTAGATGAAATTTATGATACTTTAATAATTGAGAAAGAAAAAATTATAAAATTTTGTAAAATTAATCCATATATTAACGCTAAAGTACAAATTGAAGAAACAAAAGAAATATCTATAGTTAATGTAGATAAGATATTTGAAACAATAAAATGAGGCTGGTGAGAAGTATGGGAAAAAAAGTAATAGCCATGATTTTAGCAGGAGGAGCTGGGACAAGACTTGATATTTTATCAAATCATAGAGCAAAACCGGCAGTTCCATTTGCTGGGAAGTATAGAATAATTGACTTTGTATTGAGTAATTGTATAAATTCAAATATTTATACAGTAGGAATATTAACGCAATACTTACCAAGATCACTTAGTGATCACATAGGGGTAGGTAAGCCATGGGATTTAGATAGATCGTATGGTGGAGTAACTCTTTTACCTCCGTACCAAAGAACAAATGGTAAATGGTATGTAGGGACTGCAAATGCTGTGTATCAAAATCTAAATTATGTAGCAGATTATTCACCAAAATACGTACTTATTTTGGCTGGTGATCATGTTTATAAAATGGATTATAGGGATATGATAAAGCGACATGAAGAAACAGATGCGGATATAACAATAGCTGTAAAAAAAGTAGATAGAAAAATAGCTCATCATTTTGGTATATTATCAGTAGATAAAGATAAAAATATTTTAGAATTTGAAGAAAAGCCAGAAAATCCTAAAAGTGAATTAGCATCAATGGGAGTATATATTTTTAAATTTGAAGTTTTAAAAGAGTTGTTACTAAATAACTGTGGACCAAATGGAAAAAGTGATTTTGGAAAAGATATTATTCCAGAAAATATAGATGAATACAAGATAAAAGCATTTGAATTTAAAGGATATTGGAGAGATGTAGGGACTTTAGATCAATATTGGAAAACTAATTTAGAATTAATATCAGAAAAACCACCTATAGATATATATGAAGAGCATTTTATGATAAGAACAAAAAGTGAAGAAAGACCTCCGGTAAAATTTATAGGTGATGGAAGAACTAAAAATTCGCTTATATCAAATGGTTGTGTAATAAAGGGGTATGTAGAAAATTCTGTAATCTCCCCAGGAGTAATTATTGAAAAAGGAGCTATTGTAAAAAATTCTATTATATTAAATGATACTATTGTTGGGAAAAATGCTTATGTAGATAGAGGAATTATAGATAAAAAAGTATATATAGGAGAAAATAGTCAAATAGGAGTAGGAGAAAATATGACTCCCAATAAAGAAATACCAGATAAACTTTATTCAGGATTAAATGTAATAGGAAAATTTGCAAGAATTCCTGCTAATATGGTAATAGAAAGAAATTGTAGAATTATGTCAAAAGTGGAAGAAATTGATTTTACAGGAATAGATAAATTAAAAAGTGGCGAAACAATACATCGTTCTGAAGAAAATGGTTTTTTTGACCTTTTTTTATAAATATATTGAAAAAGGCTTGATAAATGTTATTATTTTATATATAATTATTAAAAAATTTGGAGGTGCAGGAGTTATTATGAATAAGTATGTTGTTGGAATCGATTTAGGAGGAACAAATGTAAAAGCAGGAATTGTAGATGAAGCTACTGGAAAAGTGGTAGTATCAAAATCTATAAAAACTAATTCTGAAAAAGGTGTAGAAGATACTTTTGATAGAATAGCAAACCTTATCAATGAGTTATTAAATGAAAAAAATATTGATAAGTCAGAAGTAAAAGGAGCTGGACTTGGGATTCCAGGGCCTGTTATAAATTTTGAAACTGTTACTTTTTTTGCAAATTTTCCTTGGGAGAGAAATTTAAATATTGCTAAAATACTTGAAGAAAAATTAGAACTTCCTGTAAAAGTAGGAAATGATGCAAATGTTATAACACTTGGAGAAGCTTGGATGGGAGCAGCTAAAGGATATAAAAATGTATTAGGACTTACTTTAGGAACAGGAATTGGAGGAGGAATAGTAGTTGAAGGAAAATTGGTTGAGGGATTTACCGGAGCAGGGGCTGAAGTAGGTCATATAAAACTTGAAGCAGATGGTAGACTTTGTGGATGTGGACAAAAAGGATGTTGGGAAGCATATTCTTCTGCTACAGGAATAATTAGAGAAGCTGTTTTAAGACTTAGAGTAAATAAAAACAATCTATTATGGGAAAAAATAAATCGAAATATAAATGAATTAGAAGCAAAACATATATTTGATGCTGCAAAAGAAGGAGATAAATTTTCAGAAGATATAGTTGATTTTGCTGCAAGATATTTAGCTTTAGGAATAGGAAACTTGTTAAATGTATTAAATCCTGAAGTAATAGTAGTAGGTGGAGGAGTAGCCCTTGCAGGAGATTTTTTATTCGATAAAGTAAAAAAAGAACTTTCTAAATATGCTCTTTCAGTAACATTAGAAGGAGTAGAGATAGTGCAAGCAAAACTTGGAAATGATGCAGGAGTAGTTGGAGCAGCAGCATTATTAGAAATATAAATAATATATTAAAATAAAAAAACTATAGCAGATATATTTGAGATTTTCAAATATAAAAGCTATAGTTTTTATTTATCTTAAAAAAGGAGGGAATGCTTATTTTTTTATAATTACAGCAGTTAATGGATCTAAGATTACTTTATTTCCATCAAAAGTAACACCTGAAATTTCATTTACACCATTAACATTAGCTTCATCATTATCAGCAAGTACAAGACCAGTTGATAAATCTTCATTTAATTCAAATACACCAGCTTTTAAAGATGAATCTCTCGGAGTTTCACCATTTGCATAACCATTAATAAATACGTAGTATTCATCACCATTAGTAGCAGTAGCTTTATAAGCTATCATTTTAGCTGATTTATTTGCATTTGGATATAATAAAGATACATTAGAATCAACTAAATCTTTTGAACCAAGTCTAAATGCATCAGTACTTCTTCTTATTGCTATTAATCCTTTTGTATATTCTTTTGTTAAATATCCTCTTCCATTTTTTTCTACAGCAGTCCAATCAAATGCATTAATTCTATCAGACGAATCATAAGAATCATGTATAAATATTTCTTTAGTTTGAGGAACTACAGTATATTTATCTTCTGGTTTGCCAGTACCTTTCCATTGTTTTGTTCTTCCATATTCTTGTCCACCGTGTAAGAAAGCTATACCTTGACTAGTTAAAATAATAGTATTACCTAGTCTAATTCTTTTTTGAATTTCATCTTCGTGTGTAGCTACACTTTTTCTTATTGATTGAGAAATAACATCATGTAAAGGTAAATTATCGTGTGCAGCAATATATTGTACTACATCACCTGGATCATCAGCATTAAAATTACTAGGCTGTCCTTTTATATTATTAAATATAGTATTTATATTTCTTTCTCCACCTGTAATAAATCTAGGCTCACCTTCACTACCAAATCCTGATTTCAGCTCATTTCTTATTTCATCAGAAAAAACAGCTACGTCATCAGTTTTATTCATCCAATCTTGGTCAGCAGGAACTATACCAGTTACTCCAGCATCACCATTAAATGTTCTCCAACCTTCTCCTATAAATAAAGTATTAGGATTTAATTTTGCAGCTTCGTTATATGCCATTTGTACTGTTTTAGCATCAAGATTTCCCATCATATCAAATCTAAATCCATCTACTTTAAACTCTTTTGTCCAATATTTAATAGAATCAATAATTAACTTTCTTGTCATAGCATGAGTAGTACCCATTTGTAATCCACCAAAACTAGTTTTAGGAGTACCATCAGCATTTAAAAATCCATAATATCCTGGAACTAATCTTTCAAAAATTTCAGAGTTTGCAGTGTGATTATATACAACATCTAATGTAACTCCCATACCTTTATCATGAATCGCTTGAATTAATTCTTTTAATTCTTTAATTCTTAAAGCAGGATCTTTTGGGTTCTCAGAGTACATTCCTTCTGGAGCAAAATAGCTATGAGGGTCATATCCCCAGTTATAATTGTTGTTTTTAGCAGAATAATTCCATTCTCTTTCACTATTTTTAGATTCATCGCCATAATAAAATGATTGTACAGGAAGTAATTGAATATGAGTAACACCTAATGATTTTAGATAATCGAGTTTTTCAATAAATGCTTTATATGTTCCAAATTGAGCAGAAGTATTTGCATCAATATGAGAAGTGAAATCTCTTACATGCATTTCATATATAATAGCATCTTCTCTTTTTGTATATCCATCAATATGAGCAAAACTTGATATTTGAGCTATTTCACTAGGATTTACTAAAGCACCTTTACCAATAGCATCAGTTATAGCTCTATTAGAAGCATTTGTATTTATTTTAAATTCATACATAGATTTTGCGTAAGGATCTAAAGCATAAGTATACTTTTTTTCACCTTGATGTTTTAGTTTATATTGATAAAAATCACCTTTATAATCAGATGATAAAGTTACAGCCCATACTCCTTTTTCAGTTAAATTCATAGGAATAGTTTCAGCTTCAATTTCTGGATTAGACTTTTTAAATATTGCTACTTGAACATCTTCAGAAGTTGGTGCCCATACTTTTAATGTGATACTACCATCAGAATTGAATATAGCACCTAAATCATCATCTGTATAACTAAATTTGCTATCAAAATAAGCAAGTCCTGGTTTTAATGTTATTTTAAATCCTTCATATTCTATAGTGTACGGATACCAATCTTTTCTTAGATCAGCAGTAATAACCACCTTTTTGTTATCAATTATTTTAATATCTTTTATATCAGTAGAAATACTATATTTATTTTTTAAGATTAAATTTTCTTCATTAATGTCTTCTGTATTTGTAAATTTAAGAGAAATTTTATTATCATCTATAATATCAGCAGCTTCAAGACCATCTGGAGTTTCCATATTTGGTCCAATAAATACATCATCGCTACCTTGAACAACAAATATTTCTTTATATTTTGCTAGCTTAGTAAATGCTTTATCGCTACCGTCTTTACCGGGGTCACCTTGAGTTTCATCAACTAATAAGAAACCTAAATTATTAGCTTCATCTCTATTTGTTTTTAAAGGTATATCATAATATGCACCATAATTATCGATTCCACTATATTTTATACCATGAGGCCAATCACCAGTAAAATCTGCATCATTCCAAGCCCAAACAGTAAAATTATCATAGTTACCATCATCTCTTTTGTAATGCACTCTTATCTCATTATCTTCAATAGGATCTGGTTCACTATAATACACAACGTCACTACCTTGCATAGCCCATACAGAACCGTTTGTTTTAGTTACATCAATAATTTTATCACTACCATCTTTTCCATTATCGCCATCTGTTTCATCAACAAAAAGAAAACTAGCTTTTTTTGGATTAGGTTTTAATGGAAGTGAATAAACAGCACCATAATTATCGATTCCACTATATTTTATACCATGAGGCCAATCACCAGTAAAATCTACATCATCCCAAGCCCAAATAGTAAAATTATCATAATCACTATTTCCTCTTTGGTAATGAACAGTAAGATTGGAAAAATCTTTAGAAATAGATGCAGTAGAAACTTTTTCTACAGGGTTATTTTCTTGATTAGAAGAACAACCAGCTATTAATAAAGAAGAAAAAATTAGAGAAAAAACTAATTTTTTAGAATTACTTTTCATAATCATAATCACTCCTTAATTTAATTTTAATACATACAATATAAATATACAACATAAATTTCCAAAAATCAACATATTTTTTGGAAACGTTATCAAGTTAAAAAAGCTTTTATTTTTTTAAGACAAATTCTATGTAAAAATAAATACATATATTTAATATGTTGTAATATATATTAAAATAAGATATTAAAAATTAGAAGAATTAATAGTTATAATTAAACAAAAAAATATTGACAAAATATTAAAAAAAGTGTAATATTATACCTATATTTTAGTACAATTTTATATAAATTATATATTTTATATAAAAAAGACACTAAAAGTCTTTTTAGAAAAATTAGAAAATTAAGGTAGAGATGAAAGGAAGGTACAATGAGTAATAACAATCGTGGTGAATGGAGCTCGAGAATAGGATTTATTATGGCTGCAATAGGGTCAGCAATAGGATTAGGAAATATATGGAGATTTCCTTATACTGTAGCAAGTAATGGAGGAGGAGCATTTTTAATTCCTTATTTAATTGCTTTATTAACAGCGGGAATTCCTATTTTGATTTTAGAATTTGGATTAGGTCATAAAATTAGAAGTAGTGCGCCAGGAGTATTTGGTAAACTAAACAAAAAATGGAAAATATTAGGTTGGTGGCAAACTGCAATAGCTTTTGCAATTACAGTATACTATATTATGGTTATAGCATGGGCATTTGGGTATTTGATTAATTCATTTACTTTAGCATGGGGAAATGATCCAAAAGCGTTTTTATTTGGAGATTATTTAAAATTAAGTAGTTCTCCATTACATATTGGTGGATTAAATTTTACAGTATTAATTCCATTAGTTATTGTTTGGGGGATTAATTATATAGTTTTATCATTTGGAATAAAAGATGGTATAGAAAAAGCTAGTAAAATTTTTATGCCACTTCTTATAATATCTTTGTTAATTATGGTAGTTAGAGGATTAACATTACCTGGTGCAGCAAAAGGATTAGAATATTTCTTTAAACCAGATTTTGTAAAATTATTAGATGCAAGAGTATGGGTAGCAGCTTATGGACAAATATTTTATTCTTTAAGTATAGCATTTGGTATTATGTTAGCTTATTCTAGTTATTTACCAAAAGATTCAGATATAGTTAATAATGCGTTTATTACAGGGCTTGGAAACTCTAGTTTTAGTTTGCTTTCTGGAATAGCTGTATTTGCTATATTAGGATATATGGCACAATCGCAAGGTGTAGATGTAAAAGATGTAGCTAGTGCAGGAGTAGGATTAGCATTTATTGTATTTCCTAAAGCAATAAATGCTCTTCCTGGAATGAATGTTTTATTTGGTGTAATTTTTTTCTCATCTTTATTATTTGCAGGATTATCATCAAGTATATCAATAATAGAGACAGTAGTAGCAGCTATTATAGATAATTTTAATATAACAAGAAAAAAAGCGATAAACTATGTTGTATTAATTGGTGGACTTGTATCGTTAATATTTGCAACAGGTGCAGGACTTTATATACTTGATATAGCTGATCATTATATAAATAATTATGGTGTAGCATTATCAGGACTTATAGAAATAATAATACTTGCTTGGTTTTACAATTTAGAGTCAGTAAGGGAATATGTAAATCCGTTATCAGATTTTAAAATTGGAAATTGGTGGAATTTTACAATAAAATATTTAACACCTGCAATTTTAGGGATTATGACAATATTAAATATAATTCAAGATATTAAAAATCCTTATGAAGGATATTCTTTAAGTGCAATAGGTTTATATGGTGCTGGTTTTGTATTAGCGACTGTTGTATTGGCAAAAATATTTGATAAATTATCTGATTAGAGAAGTGAAAGGAGAGATAAATTATGAGTAATAGTTCTATAGTTATGGCAGTATTTAGTATGATAGTTTTATGGGGTGGATTTGGAGTTTGTTTATCAATTGCAGTTAAAAATGATTAATTAGCATTTAATAGTATAATTTTAAATTAAATATATCTAAAATAAGATTATAAAAAGGTTAAAGCTCTGCTTTAACCTTTTTATAATCTATAAAATACTAGCTAATTTATTATTAATTATTTATATTCTTAGTATAAGTTTTATTAAATATTTTTTTATGTATTTAATTATATAATTTTTATAAAATTTCAAAAAAATTTTTACAAATTATTAAAAATATGATATAATTTTTTTCTCAAATTAAATAAGACAGTTCAGTTGCACCATCCTGTCTATAAATAAAACTAGGGCTTTGTTAAGATAGGCAAAGTCTATCTTTTTTTTGATTTTTGAAGAAATTTAAGGAGTAAAGAAGATGAAGAAAATAGGAATAACAACAACAGTTCCAATTGAAGTGTTGTTAGCTGCTGGATATAAAGTAGTTGATTTAAATAATGTTTTTATAGTATCTGATGACTATAGAGAATATATACATGATGCAGAAAAATATGGTTTTCCTAAAAGTATGTGTGCATGGATAAAAGGCATTTATAGTGCTTGTATAAGTGAAGGAATAAAAGAGGTAGTAGCAGTGTTGGAAGGAGATTGTTCAAATACAAAAGTATTATTAGAACTTTTTAAAGAAAAAGGAATAAAGCTTTATCCATTTTCTTATCCGCATTCGCATAACCTTGAAGATATAAAAAAAGAGATAGATAAATTTATGAGTCTTTTTAATGTTACATTGGAAGAAGTAGAAAATATAAGATGGGAAATAAACAATATTAGAGAAAAAGCTCGAAAAATAGATGAATTAACATTACAAGGAAAAGTAAGCGGATTTGAAAATCATATTTTACAACTTTGTTTAAGCGATTTTGATGGTGATTTAGATAATTATTCAAAATTTTTAGATGAGAAATTAAAAGAAATAATTAAAAGAACTCCAGATATTAAGAAATTAAATTTAGGATTAATTGGAGTACCTACAATGTTTAGTGATTTACATGAATTTGTAGAAAAATTTGATTCAAAAATAGTTTATAATGAAGTTCCAAGAGAGTTTGCATTTCCGAGAGCGTTTAAATATGACAATATTTATGAACAATACTATGATTATACTTATCCATATGATATAGATTATAGAATAAAAGAACTAGAAAAACAGATAAACGAAAGAAAAATAGACGGAATAATACATTATACTCAAAGTTTTTGTCATAGAGCGATGGAAGATATTATTATAAAAAATAGATTAAATATTCCTGTATTAAATATTGAAGGAGATAAGGATGATAGACTAGATGCTAGAACAAAATTAAGAATAGAAGCATTTTTAGATATGTTATTAGATTTAAAAAAAAGGAGTAATAGATGAGAATCTTAGGTATAGATTTAGGTAGTAGAGAAGTAAAAATTGTTCTTATGGAAAACAATAAAATTATTGAAAAATTTAAAATGAGTACAGTTAAATTTTATAAAAATTATTGTAATTATAATGAAAAAATAACAGTTGATTTAGAAAAGCTAGGAATAAAAAATATAGATATAGGAATATCTACAGGTTATGGTAGAAATAATACAGATTTAAAAATGTTTATGCCTATAAATGAAATAAAAGCTCATGCATATGGAGCTATGTACCAAACAGAGAAAAAAGATTTTATCTTACTTGATGTGGGTGGTCAAGATGTAAAAATAATAAAAGTAGAAAAAGGAATAATAACAGATCTTGATTTAAATGATAAATGTGCTGCTTCATGCGGAAGATATCTTGAAAATATGAGCAATGTACTTGAAATATCTTTAGATGAATTATCAAATCATTACATAAATCCTGTTGAACTTAATTCAACTTGTGCAGTATTTTCAGAATCAGAGCTAATTGGAAAAATTGCTGAAGGAAATAGTGTAGAAGTTCTTTGTGCAGGAGTAAATTATTCTATGTATAAAAGACTTCGACCTATGCTTACAAAATTTTTATCTGATGAATTGATAATAAGTGGTGGCGTAGCGAAAAATAAGGCAATAAAAGAATATTTACAAAATGATTATAATGACATTTTAATATTAGATGAACCACAATTTAATGGAGCTATTGGTTGTTGCTATTATGGAATGAATTTTATAGAAAAGGAGTAAAAAATATGTATATTTTACAGACAGAACATAGTTTTGATAGTGCACATTTTTTAAAAGGATATAAAGGGAAGTGTGCTAATATTCATGGCCATAGATGGAGAGTAGTAGTGGAAATAAAATCAGATGCATTAGTAGAAAATGGCCATCTTAGAGGAATGGTAGTAGATTTTGGTGATTTAAAAAAAGTTGTAAAAGAATTTGTAGATTTTCATGATCATGCTTTAATTGTAGAAAAAAACAGTTTATCAAAAGAGCTTTTTAATATGCTTCAAGGAGAAAATTTTAGATTGATTGAAGTAGAGTTTAGACCTACTGCAGAAAATTTTTCAAAATATTTTTATGATGAATTTAATAAAAAATTTGATGTAAAAAGAGTAATAGTATATGAAACACCAAATAATAGTGCTATTTATGAGGAGCAGAGATGAAACAATATAAAATAGTAGAAAAATTTATTAGTATAAATGGTGAAGGACAAAGAGCAGGAGAAATTAGTTTATTTATTCGATTTCCGAGTTGTAATCTAAAATGTACTTATTGTGATACAATGTGGGCGAATGAAAAAAATGTAAATACTATTTATATAACAATAGAAGATATAAAAAATGATATAAATATGTATAATATTAAAAATATTACTTTAACAGGTGGAGAACCTCTTTTACAAGATGATATTAGTGTGGTTATACAAGAAATATTATCTATTAATAATAAAATAAATATTGAAATAGAGACAAATGGAAGTATAGATTTATCAAAATTAGAAAAGATAAATAGAGAAAGAGTATATATTACTATGGATTATAAATTACCTACAAGTAAAATGGAAGGGTTGATGAAAATTGAGAATTTTGATAAACTAACTCATAAAGATACTATAAAATTTGTTATAGGAAGTAACTATGATCTTATTAGAGCTAAAAATATAATAAAAAATTATATAAAAGAGGGTAAAGTATATTTTAGCCCTGTATTTAAAGAGATAGAGCCAAAATATATAGTAGAGTTTATGAAAGAACATAAATTAACTGATGTGAGATTGCAGTTACAAATGCACAAAATTATATGGAATCCTGATGAAAGAGGGGTATAAAGATACGATGAATAAAGAAAAAATAGCTTATCATGTAAAAGAAATATTAAAATTAATAGGTGAAAATCCTGAGAGAGAAGGATTACAAGGGACACCTATGAGAGTAGCTAGAATGTATGAGGAAATTTTTGAAGGGTTAAAATATACAAATGATGAAATAGTAAAAATGTTTGGAGTAACATTTGATGAAGAGGATTGTTATATAGAAAACAATAAAGATATGGTTTTATTAAAAGATATAGAAATTTTTTCTATGTGTGAGCATCATTTGGCTCTTATGTATAATATGAAGGTTGCAGTAGCATATATTCCAAAAGAAAAAATCATTGGATTAAGTAAAGTAGTAAGAATTGCTGATATGGTAGGAAGAAGACCTCAATTACAAGAAAGAATAGGTAAGGATATAGCTGAAATCATGCAAAAAATTACCGAAACAGAAGATGTAGCAGTAATTATAACAGGTGAGCACGCTTGTATGACAACAAGAGGGATAAAAAAGCCAGGAACTAAAACCATGACAACAACTCTTAGAGGAAAATTTAAAGAAGATAAAGAGTTATTAAATAATCTACTTGGAATGTTATAAAAAATTCAAAAGAAATTTAGGGAGGAAAAAAGTGAAAGAAAGAATTAACAAAAATAGAGCAGTAGTTGTATTTAGTGGTGGTCAAGATAGTACAACACTTTTATTTAAAGCGAAAAAAGAGTATAAAGAAGTTATAGCATTGTCTTTTGATTATGGTCAAAAACATAAATTAGAACTTGAATGTGCACAAGAAATAACTAAAAAACATGGAATAGAGCATCATATATTAGATATGAGTTTATTAAATCAACTAGCTCCAAATGCACTTACTAGAGTAGATGTAAATGTACCGAAAGGTGAAGTAGAAGGAATTCCAAATACATTTGTTGATGGTAGAAATATGATTTTTCTTACTTTTGCAGCAGTATTTGCAAAACAAAGAGATATAAATATTATAATTACAGGAGTATCACAAAGTGATTTTAGTGGATATCCAGATTGTAGAGATCACTTTATAAAATCGTTAAATACTACATTAAATCTTGCCATGGATTATCAATTTGTTGTAGAAACACCTCTTATGTGGCTTGATAAAGCAGAAACATGGAATATGGCTTATGAGCTAGGAGTACTAGATATTATAAAAAATGATACACTCACTTGTTATAATGGAATAAAAGGTGATGGATGTGGAGAATGTCCTTCATGTGTACTTAGAAAAAAAGGTTATGAAGAATTCGAACAAAAATTTTTAAAGAAAAATTTTTAAAGAAAAAGATAAAAAGCCAGATTTTAATTCTGGCTTTTTTTACTAAAAAATAAAAAATTAAATTTTATTTGAAATTTTTTAAAATCTCTATTCTATTTACTCTTTCATTTATAATACCACTTGCCTCTTCTCTATCTTTTACTGTTTCAATTGGTATGTTATAATATTTACTGATTATTTTTTTTACACGAGAACTACAGAAATTTCCTTGACATATTCCCATCCCTGCACGAGTACGTCTTTTTATACCATCTACTGATTTTACCTCTATTCCTCTAGAAAGGGCGTCTAAAATAATTTCTTTACTTACTTGCTCACATCTACATATATATGTTTCATTATCTAATAAAGGTTTTAATTCAGTGTTTGAAAGTAATTCATCTTTTGTTTTTTTCTTTACAATAAATTTTCTATATGGATTATATTTTTTATTTTTTTTAAAAGATTCTTTATTTAATAAAATATTTTCAACCATTTGTGCAATAGCAGGAGCGCTTGTAAGACCTGGAGATTCTATACCCGCTACATTTATAAAATTTTTAATTTTACTTTCTTCTATAATAAAATCATGTTTATTACTAGTAGCTCTTATACCTGCAAAGGAACGAATTATCTTTTTATAGTCAATATTAGGTATAGAATTTTTAGATTTTATATATATAGATTTTAAATTTTCTAATGATGTAGATTTATCATCTTTTGTATTAATTTCTTGTGCATTTGGACCAATCATTAAATTATTATGATAAGTTTTTGTAACTAATACCCCTTTTCCATGAACTGTAGGAACTTGAAATATTACATGATTTACAATATCGCCATAATATTTTTCAAATAACATGTATTCACCTTTTCGTGGAATAATATAAAAATCATCAATTCCAACCATATTAGCTATTTTATCACTATATAAACCAGCGCAATTTATTATATATCTTGTTTTAAATATTTTTTTTTGAGTTTCAACTATAAAAAATTCATCTTTTTTTATAGAAATAACCTCACTATTCAAAAATAATTTAACTCCATTCTTAATGGCGTTTTCAGCAGCAGCAATAGTTACTTCGTAAGGAGAAACAATTCCTACATCACTACAATATACAGCATATTGAACATTATCATTTATGTTTGGCTCAATTTCTTTTATTTTTTCTTTTGTTAATAATTTTAGATTTTTAACACCATTTTTAACACCATTTTCTATAAGTTTTTTAAGCGATTTTAAATCTTCTTCATTATATCCAACAACTAAACTTCCTATTCTTTCAAAACCAAAATTTAATTCAGAATTTAATTTATCATACATTTGGTTCCCTTTATATGAAAGTTTAGATTTTAAAGTACCATGTTTTGCATCGTATCCACCATGAATAATACCAGAGTTTGCTTTACTAGCTCCACAACTTACATCATCATTTTTTTCTAATAAAGCAATTTTTATATTGTATTTTGATAATTCTCTAGCGATAAGACTTCCTATTACACCAGCTCCTATAATTATAATATCATACATAATATCTACCTCTTTCTATGATAACCTATGTAATAAAAGTATAGCTTTAATTTATTATAATTGTCAATAATTCTAAAAGAAAATTTCATAAGTTTATTAATATAGAAAATAGAATTTAAATGGAGTAGTAGAATCGAATTAAAAATAAAATATTTCAAATTGACTAAAGGTCTTAGTTATGATAGTATATTTTTGGAGTATTATATTTTATGTAGATAGGAGAGAAACAATGCTTAAAACAATAACTAAAATTTTTGGGACAAAAAATGATAGAGAAATTAAAAGAATAAGAAAAATTGTTAACGAAATTAACAAATTAGAACCAGAAATGCAAAAATTAAGTGATGAAGACTTAAAACAAAAAACAGTAGAATTTAGAGAAAGATTAAATAAAGGTGAGACATTAGACCAAATTTTACCAGAAGCATTTGCAGTAGTTAGAGAAACTTCTGTTAGAGTACTTGGCATGAGACATTATGACGTACAATTAATAGGTGGAGTTGTACTACATGAAGGTAAAATAGCAGAAATGAAAACTGGAGAAGGAAAAACTCTTGTTGCAACTCTTGCAGTATATTTAAATGCATTACCAGGTAAAGGGGTACACGTAATAACTGTAAATGATTATCTTGCTACACGTGATAGTGATATGATGGGTAGAATATATAAGTTTTTAGGACTAACAGTAGGAGTTGTTACTAATGGACTACCAATAGAAGAAAGAAAAGCAATGTATGCATGTGATGTATTATATGGAACAAATAGTGAATTTGGATTTGATTATCTAAGAGATAATATGGTTACTTCAATTGAACAAAAAGTACAAAGAGAACTTAATTATGCTATTATTGATGAGGTGGATTCTATATTAATAGATGAGGCTAGAACACCACTTATTATATCAGGACCTAGTGAACAAACTACAAAATGGTATACTATATTTAATGAAGTGGCAAAACAACTTGTAAGAAGTTATGAAACAGAAAAAATTACAGATCCAAAATTAAAAAAAGAGATGAATATTCCTGATGAAAAATGGGGTGACTATGAAGTAGATGAAAAAGGACATACAATAGTACTTACTGAAAAAGGAGTAAAAAAAGTAGAAAAAATATTAAAAATAGATAACTTATATTCACCAGAAAATGTAGAACTTACACATTACTTAAATCAAGCATTAAGAGCAAAAGAGTTATTTAAAAGAGATAAAGATTATCTTGTAAAAGATGGTGAAGTAATAATAATAGATGAATTTACAGGAAGAGCATTAGAAGGAAGAAGATATTCTGAGGGACTTCATCAAGCGATCGAAGCAAAAGAGAATGTAAATATTGCTGGTGAAAATCAAACTTTAGCATCTATAACATTACAAAATTACTTTAGAATGTATAAAAAACTGTCAGGTATGACAGGGACAGCAGAAACAGAAGCGGCAGAATTTATGCATACATATAAATTAGGAGTAATAGTTATTCCTACAAATAAACCAGTAATAAGAGAAGATAGAGAAGATATAATTTATAAAAATCATGCTGCAAAAGTAAGAGCTATTGTTAATAAAATAGAAGAATTACATAAAAAAGGGCAACCAGTACTTGTGGGAACTATATCAATATCAAATTCTGAAATGTTATCTGAAGCGTTAAAAAGAAGAAAAATTCCTCATAATGTATTAAATGCTAAATATCATGCAAGAGAAGCAGAAATAGTAGCTCAAGCAGGAAGATTAGGAGCTGTTACTATTGCTACAAATATGGCTGGTAGGGGTACAGATATCATGCTTGGAGGTAATCCAGAATACATGGCTTTAGGGGAATTAGGAAGTAGAGACCATGAAAATTATAAGGAAGTATTTGAAAAATATAAAGCTCAATGCGAAGCCGAAAAAGAAAAAGTTTTAAAAGCAGGTGGATTATTTATACTAGGTACTGAAAGACATGAAAGTAGACGGATAGATAATCAGCTTAGAGGACGTTCTGGGAGACAAGGAGATCCTGGAGCATCGGAATTTTATCTTTCGTTAGAAGATGATTTGATGAGACTTTTTGGTTCTGATAGAGTAGCAAGTGTAATGGAAAGATTAAATATACCAGAAGATGAACCTATTACACATCCTCTTATTTCAAGAGCGGTGGGAAATGCACAAAAGAAAGTAGAAGCTAGAAACTTTGGGATAAGAAAATCATTACTTCAATATGATGATGTAATGAACAAACAAAGAGAAGCGGTATATGCAAGTAGAAATGCAGCTATAATGAAAGATGATTTAAAAGATACTGTTCTTAATATGCTAAAAGATGTAATAAATGCTGAAGTATCTGCTAAACTTAGTGGAGATGTAACAGAAGATTGGAAAACAAAAGAGTTATATGATAGACTTTATGAATTATATGAGTATAATTTAGATATAGATAAAATTTTAAAATTAACAATATCAGAAATAAAAGAATTAGTATACAATGATTTATTAGCAATATATGAGCTAAAAGAAAAAGAGTTTGGCGATGAAATCTTTAGGAAACTTGAAAAATATATATTACTTGAAGTAACAGATTCTAGATGGAGAGAAAACTTAAAAACACTTGATCAATTAAAAGAAGGTATACACTTGAGAGCATATGGACAAAGTGATCCATTAGTTCATTATCAATTATTATCATCACAAATTTATGCTGAAATGATAGGAACAATAAAAGAAGAAGTAACTTCATTCTTATTTAAAATTAGAATAAAGAAAGAAGAAGATATAGAACTAAGACATAATAGAAATGCTGAAAATATAAATTATATTCATCAAAATGAAACAGGAGAAGTAGAACGTCAGCAACCTAGAAAAAGTGAAAAAATAGGAAGAAATGAGCCTTGTCCTTGTGGAAGTGGTAAAAAATATAAAAATTGTTGTGGAAGATAAAAAATGGCAGATAGAATAGTCTAATGATATAAGGCACTTTTCTATCTGCCTCATTTATTTAGAATGAGGGAGTTTAATGTATAAAGAAATTAAAGAGTTTATTGTAACAGAAAATGAAAAAAATATTAGACTAGATAGGTATATTAGTATAAATATTTCAGAAATAAGTAGAAGAGAAATACAAGAACTTATTAAGAATAATAATATAGAAGTAATTGGTACAAATAAAAAAATAAAAGCTAGTTATAAATTAAAAGGAATAGAAAAAATAATAATAAAGATACCAGAAAAAGTAGAACAAGAATTATTAGGAGAAGATATAGATTTAGATATAATATATGAAGATAAGGATATATTAGTAATAAATAAGCAACCAGATTTAGTAGTACATCCAGGAGCTGGCAACGAGACGGGAACTTTAGTAAATGCAGTTATAAGCTATTATCCTGAAATATTAAAAGTTAAAGGTGAAAGAAGACCAGGTATTGTTCATAGACTTGATAAAGATACAAGTGGAGTTATAGTTATAGCTAAAAATAATATAGCATATGATAGGTTAATAGAAAAATTTTCAAATAAAAAAATGAATAAAACTTATTTATGCATTGTAAAAGGAAGATTAAAAGAAAAAGAAGGAAGAATAGAAAATTTAATAGGTAGAGATACAAAAAATAGAAAAAAAATGACAGTAGTAACTAAAAATGGGAAATTAGCTATCAGTAATTATAAAGTATTAGATGAAAAAGGAGACTTTACTTTAATTAAAGTAAATATTGAAACAGGAAGAACTCATCAAATAAGAGTACACATGAAATATTTAAATCATCCAATTTTAGGTGATGAAGTATATGGTAAAAAAAGTAATTTAGTTACTAGACAAATGTTGCACGCTTATAAATTAGAAATGAATCATCCAATTACAAATGAAAAAATATCTTTTATAGCAAAGTTACCAAATGATTTCAAAGAAATTTTGAATAAATTAGAAATGAGAGCTGATATAGATGAATAAACTTTATGAATTTGACAATAATTATAATTATCCAATAGGAGTAGATGAAGCGGGAAGAGGGCCTTTAGCGGGTCCAGTTGTTGCTGCATGTGTTAGAATAAATAATTATATAGAAGAGTTTGAGCTAATAAATGATTCAAAAAAACTTACAGAAAAAAAAAGAGAAGAACTTTTTGACACAATATTAGCCAATTGTGAAGTAGGGATAGGAATAGTAGATGAAAAAAAGATAGATGAAATAAATATATTAAATGCTACATTTTTAGCAATGAATATAGCACTTTCACATATCGAGATAAAAAATTCTATTATTCTTGTTGATGGAAATAAAAAAATAAAGAACTGTAATTATAATCAAAAAACAATAGTAAAAGGTGATAGTAAAAGTTTAGCTATAGCAGCTGCTTCTATTATTGCAAAAGTAACACGAGATAAAATAATGATAGAAGAAGCAAAAAAATATCCTATATATAAATTTGAAAAACATAAAGGTTATGGGACGAAAGAACATAGAGAGTTATTATTGAAATATGGAAAATCTCCAATTCATAGGAAAAGTTTTTTAAATAAAATTTTAGAGAAAAATAAAAATAAAGGAGAAGAAAATCTTAAACTTTTTTAATAATTAAGTCGAATTATTTATATATCAATTCAAAACATTCATATTAAAAAAAATTATAATATTGCATTTGAAGGGTGAGTAAGATGTTTAAATTTATAGAACAAATAGCTAATAAAATAATTGACAAACAAGATATAACACATCTAAAGCCTGGAATGATAGTAAATGCTAGAGTATTAAACAATAACAAAAATAGTGTGATTTTATATATGAATGGGATAAAAATCGAAGCCAAAAGTAATAAAAATATAAAAATAAATAGTGTGGTAAAATTAAAAATAGTAGATATAAAAAATAATGAGATATTTGTAAAAATAATAGATGAAAATAATGTAGAATTTATTAATAAAATTAAAACAGATATAGATATTCAAAAAGAATTTATGACTATTTTGGTAAAAGAGAAAATTTTTTTAAAATCAGATGAAATAAAAAAATTAGTAAAAAAATATGGATTATTTAGTAAAGAAAAGCAGGATATTTATTTACAAAAATCACTTATAATAGCAAATGAATTAAATGAATTAAACAATAATGATAAAATCGAATTATTAAGAAAATATTTTTTATATGAAAATGGAAAGTTAGAAATAAAAAAAATAGATATAAATAAAAAATTATTTGAAAATTTAAAAAAAGAGTATAGTAATTTTAAAATAAATAATGAAGAATTGTATAAAGCTTGTAAAAGTTATAATGAATATAGTCAAAAGTATAATTATTTAGTATATATGTTTGGATTAAAAACAATAAATAAACCTATAATAATAAAAGAAAAAATAAATCTAAAAAATAAAGAGGAGAAAGAAGTAAATAAAGAGTTTATAATTATAATAGAATTTGAAAAATTAGGAAAAATAAAATTAGAACTTGTAATTAAAAATAAAAATATTTATATAAATTTTGAATTTGAAAAAATGTTATCAAAATCAGAAATATTAAAAAAAATAGAAATAACTAAGGAGAAATTAAAAAAAATAGGGTATAATTTAATTGTAAAAGATATTTTTATAAAAATAGATAGTATACAAAAGATAGATAATCTGAACTTAAAGGGGTAAGTTATGGAAGAAGACATATTTAAAATAATTTCAGAAATGATAGAATTCTTAAAAGAGTTGGATGAAGATGAAGAGTTTGAGGTAAATGAAATATAATGAATAAAAGAGAAGTAGGGAAAAAGTATGAAAAATTATCTTTAGATTATCTTAAAAATAATGGAATAAAAATAATGGATACTAATTATTATGGAAAAGGATTTGAAATAGATATAATAGGAAAAAAAGATGATAAAATTATTTTTTTTGAAGTGAAATATAGAAAAAATAAAAAATTTGGTTATGCAGAAGAAAGTGTAGATTATAGAAAACAAAAAAGAATATTAAAGGGAGCCATGAATTATTTAATAAAAAATAATCTACAAAATAATTATATTAGATTTGATATAATAGCAATTAATAATAATAAAATAAATTGGATAAAAGATGCATTTTGGGGTGATGATATTGGATTATAAATGTATTAAATGTGGCTCAGAAAAATATATTGTAAAAACAGTTTTTTTACCTGAAAAGGAACCGGGAATAAAACTAGAATTAGGTAAATATTATTTTAAAACTTGTATTCAATGTGGTTTTACAGAGGTATATAATGCAAAAATTATTGATGATAATAAACAACTTACACCAAAATTTTTATAATAAAATTTTTAGAGGATTTTTTTATGACCGATGTATTTTATGTCAAAAATCTACTGACAATAATATGTATATATGTTATAATTGTTTTAAACAATTAAAATCAATAGCTAAACTAAGAAGCATAAAAAATATATATTATATATGGGATTATGAGACTATATTTAGTAAATTATTAAAAAATTATAAATTAAATCGTATAAAAAATCTAGAAAATATTATTGTTAAATTAATAAAACATGATTTTTTTGAAATTTTAAATAAAAAAAATATAGAAATAATAATACCTGTGCCGATAAATAATAATAGAATTAGAGAACGTGGATTTAATCAAACAGAGGAAATTTTAAAAAAATTAAATATTAAATATTTAAAAGCTAAAAGAATAAAAGCTACTAAAAAAATGAGTAGAATTTTAAACAAAAAAGAGAGAGAAAAAAATATAAAAAATGCTTTTAAAATAGAAGGTGATTTAGAAAATAAAATTATTTTAATATTTGATGATGTAATTACCACAGGAACAACAGTAAATGAATTAATAAAAACAATTAATAAAAAATATATGATTAAAGAGGTCTATATTTTTACGCTATCATTAACAAAGACAGCAAAAAAAATATTAAATGATGGGAGAGATTAGAATGTTACACAAACATACAAAATGCATTAGTTGTGGGAAAACTTTTTTACAAGTGAGAAAAAATCTTGATTTATGTCCAGATTGTATGAAAGATGCAGAAGCTAATTTTAGAATAGTAAAAGATTATTTATATGATTATCCAGGAGCTACTGCAAAAGAAATAGCAAGAGAAACAGGGGTAGGTGAACAACTTATACTTAAATGGTATGAAGAAGGAAGAATAGAAAAATCAGATGTAACCCCAGCATCTAAATGTGAAATATGTGGTAGATCAATACTTGCAGGAAGAATATGTAAAAGATGTCAAGAGGAAATGAAAAGTGGTTTAGGCGGGTCTTCAACACAAGAAAATAAAGCTAAAAGACTATCAATGCATATAGCTGAAAAAAGAAAATAAAATACTAATGTTTTAAAGTGAATTGTCGATATATTTAGTAGGAGGATATATAGGCTTTTTTAGAAGGAGAGGTGAATTATGATGAAAATTGTAGGAAATATCAATAGCATTTATGGGAAATATACAAAAGATGTGACATCGACTAAAAAAGCTAATGTAATAAACAATAATAAAAAAGTTATTCAAGATAAAGTTGATATTTCTTTTAATGCTAAAAAAACTACAGTAGACAAAGCAGAAGTAAATTATCTAAAAGCAAAATTAAATGCTTCTGGTGAAAGATCAGATAAGATAGCAGATATTAAATCTAGAATTGAAGCTGGTACTTATAATGTTTCATTAGATAAATTAGCCGATGCAATTTTAAATTCAAAGAGGGGATAATTTTTGGATAAATTAGTTGAGATATTGCAAAAACAATTAGAATTTCACAAAAAAGAATATAAATTAGCTTGTGATAGATTTGATGCAATAGAAAAAAATGATATAAAAAAGTTAAATAAAACTATATTAGAAGAGCGTGAACTTACAAAAAATATAGAAAACCTTGAAAACCAGAGATTAGAACTTTTTGAAGATAAAAAACATATTAAATTAATAGATTATATTAATGATTTAGCTGATGAAGAAATTAAAAAAAAGTTATTAAATATAAGAACTGAATTAAAATCTATTATTGAAGATATTGTTCAAAAAAATAATGACTGTAAAAATATAATAGAGATTTCTAATGAGATGTTAGAAAAAGTATTAAAAGAATTATCGGGAAAAAAAGAAATAGGATATAACAAATATAAGAAAAAAGAAAATGTATCAAGTAACAATTTATTAAACACTAAAATATAGCAGCTAATTGAGCTGCTTTTTTAATAGAGGTGAACGTGAATGTTTAATAGTTTAGAAATAGGGAAAAGAAGTTTAGTTAGTCATAAGTTAGCCATGGATACTACTGGTCATAATATATCAAATGCGAATAAAGAAGGATATAGTAGACAAATGGTAGATATGGAAACTGTAAGCATGCAAGATCCAAGATATGGTAGAGTAGGAATAGGTTCAGAAGTAGAAACAATAAAAAGAGTAAGAGATAGCTTTATTGATGATAGAATAATGAAAGAAAAATCAGAAAGTGGTAAATGGGAAACAAAAGAATTGAATTTAAAGCATATGGAATACATAATAAATGAACCTTCTGAACAAAGTATAAGAAATACTTTGGATGAATATTGGGGAGCTATGCAAGAGCTTAGTAAAAATCCAGAAGATATGGCTATTAGAGCAAACGTAAAAGAGAGAGCAGAAGAATTGGCGACAGCAATTTCTACATCTTATGAAAGATTTCAAGCTCTTCAAACAAGTTTTGATGGTGATATAGAATCAACGGTGACTTCTATAAATTCCTATTTAAAAAGATTAGCAGAAATAAACTCACAAATACAAAGAGCAGAAGCCGGAGGGCAAAATGCTAATGATTTAAGAGATGAATTTGATTTGTTAACAGAAGAACTTTCGAAAATAGTAAGTATAAAAGTAATAAGAAAAGATGGAGAGAATGTTGTTTCTTTAGGTGGAAGAGTAGTTGTTCAAAAAGATCAATATAAAGAGATAACAGTAAAAAGAGATTCAAAAATAAATAATGGTATGGCGCAATTATTGTGGGCAGATTTGGAAGAACCGGTAAGAGTAGAAAATGGTAATTTAAAAGGGTTAATAGACCTTAGAGATAAAGAAAGCGTAAAATACATGAAGTATTTAGATGAATTAGCAATAGGAATAATAGATACTACAAATGAAATGAATAGAGCAGGATTTGATTTAAAAGGTAGAAAAGGACAAGATTTTTTTGAAGATTTTTCAACATATCCTTTGATAAGAGATATAAATAATGATGGTGGAAATGAAGCTTTAGTATATAAATTATCTGGGACAAAAGAGATTGCAGAATTAAAAAAGCCTCTTTCTGAAGTTTTGAAAATAGAAACTCAGACAACAGATGCAAATGGTAATACAGTAACAACTAATGCGCCATTTGAAGAAGAAGGTTTTTTTGAAATAAATGGTGTCAGAATAAGTTATAATACATCACAAGATAGTTTAACAGATATTATTGAAGAAATAAATAAATCAAAAGCAGGAGTAGTAGCATCAGCTGGGCCAAATGGTAAATTAAAATTAAGAGCTTTAAAAGATGAAGATTATTATATAAAAACATTAAATCAAAAATCAGGAACATTGTTAAATAAATTAGGAATTCTTTCAACAGAAAATGCAGATTTTGATTTTAGAAAAGCGGATAGTATAAGTAGTTTGAGTCAGGAAATAACAGGACAGCCGCGAGAAGGAGCTGCTTTTAGGATGAGATTTGCTATTGAAAATGTAGATGAAATAGCAGCATCTATAGGAGTAGATAGTGATGGAGACGGAATACCGGATTCACCAGGAAATGAGGGTGATGGGAGAAATGCACTTAGAATAGCTTCTTTAAAAGATAAAAAATCAATTGGTGATTTTACATATGCAGAATTTTTTAAATCAGTTATTTCAGATCTTGGAGTTAGTTCACAAGAAGCTAAAAAGTTTATGAAAAATCAAAAGGTAATGATAGATAATTTAGAAAAAAGAAGAGAAGCAGTTGTAGGTGTATCATTAGATGAAGAGATGGCTAATATGATAAAATATCAACATGGATATGATGCTGCAGCAAAATATATAACTACTGTTAATGAGATGATGGATACACTTATTAATAAACTATAGAGGTGTAAAAAATGAGAGTAACGGGAAAAATGATGTCAACAAATGCAATTAGTAATATACAAAATAATATGGAAAAAATGGATATTACTAATGATAGATTGTCAAAAGGAACTAAAATTAATCTTCCTCAAGATAATCCAATTGGTGCTGTAAAAGTTATGTCTTATCAAACAGCATTGACAGAAATAGAAAAATATTTAGAAAATGTGGATAATGCAAAAACTTATCTTAACTCAACAGATGTATCATTAACTCAAGTAAGTGAAATACTTCAAAGAATAAGAGAATTAGCGGTACAATCAGCAAATGATAGTTTTGAGCAAACTGCTAGAGACGCAGTAGCATCAGAAATAAATGAATTAATAGAGCAATTAGTTGTCGTAGGAAATTCAAGTATAGGGGGAAGATATATTTTTGCGGGATATAATACCCAAGAAAAGCCTTTTAAAATATTCACAGGGAATGATTTATTAAAAGAAGGAGAAGAAGCGACACTTGATTTAACAGACGTAGAAGGTAACCTTAGAAAAAACATATTAAAAGATGTTCCAGTTAAAATAGATTATACTGGTGATCAAGGAATGATGATGACAGAAGTAGACAAAGGAGTAACATTAGAGTATAATGTTACAGGTGATAAAATTTTTAAAAATAAAGAAGGAGACCTTTTTAAGGAACTATTATATTTAAGAGATAGTATATATAAAGGTGATGTAAATAGCGATAAAGATAATGATGGACATACAATAGAATCACAGATAGGTGAATTAGATAGAATTTTTAATATGATAATGAAATATAGATCTCAAGTTGGAGCAAAAATGAGAAGAATAGAGCAAGTAGAGGCGAGACTTGAAGATAACAAAATAAGTATGAGTGACTTATTGTCAAGAACACAAGATACAGATATAACTAAATCTATAATGGATTTAAAAACACAAGAAAATGTACAGAGAATGTCACTTTCTGTTGGAGCAAAAGTTATTCAACCAACTTTAGTAGATTTTGTAAAATAATTTTAACATTGTAATAATAGGTTGTGATAATTATGTCAAAAATGATACAAATAAATACTATAAATAGTAATATAAGAATTAGTAGTACAAGACCACAAATGAAAATAAGAGGTCAAGATGCTACTATGAATCTTAGAAAAACTAAAGCTAAATTTAATATAAAAACTAAATCAGATACAGTAGAAATACATAATTATCCAGCAGATAAGCAACTATATAGAAAAAATCCAGTAGATTTACAAAAAGATATATCAAACTATAGCCTTCAAAAAGGAAATCAAGCAATTAGTGAATATGTTCAAGATGGCGATAGAATGATGAAAATAGAAAATAACGAAAAAAATGCTATTGCAAATATATCTCTTGAAAAACTTTATAGAAATGGTAAAAAAGAGATAAATGTAGGATATTTTCCAAAAGAACCTATTCGAATTAGAGTAAAAAAAGGATATGTAAATATAAATTATAAACCTTATAAAATTGATTTGAATGTTAAAAAAAATTTAAATATTAATAGTAAAAAAGGAACATTAAATATTGGAGTAGATAGATATCCAAAAGTTGAAATAACTACATATGATAATAAAATTGATACAAAAATATAGGAGGAATATATGAAGCTAAATACTTCAAGATTTGGAGAAATAGAAATATTAGAAGATGATATAGTAATTTTTAAAGATGGAATTTTCGGATTTGAAAATATAAAAAGATTTACTATATTAAATATAGAAGAAAATAATCCATTAATGTGGCTCTTAGCTATAGATGATCCAGAACTTGCTTTTGTTATAATTAGACCTTTTGAATTTAATCCTAATTACAGTTTAAATCTAGCTGATAAAGATGCAGAAGAGTTAGATTTAGAAGCGCCAGAAGATTCTGATATATTTGCTATTGTAGTAGTGCCAGAGGATCCTTCAAAAATGACTGCAAATCTTCAAGGACCTATAGTTATAAATACTAAGAAAAAAATAGGTAAACAAGTGATTTCAACTAATCCAAAACATAAGTTGAAGCACTATATTTTAGAAGAAATGCAGAAATATTTAGGGTAGGAGGAGATATGTTAGTATTATCAAGGAAAAAAAATGAGAGTATAATTATAGGTGACGATATAGAAGTAATTGTAGTAGATATAAAGGGAGATCAAGTAAAATTAGGTATAAAAGCTCCAAGAAGTGTAAGTGTACACAGAGCAGAAGTTTATGAGGAAATTCAAGCAGAAAATAGAAAAGCAGCAGAAACACCAAAAGAAATATCAGGATTATCAGGACTGTTTAATAAATTTAAAAAGAAATAAAGTTATATCTAATAATTAGATATAACTTTTTTAATTAATTGCAAAAAAGAGTGTTTTATGATAATATTTAGTGTAATTTTAAAAAATTAGGAGGAAAAATAAGTAATGATAGGTATTGGAATAGTTGGATTGCCCAATGTAGGAAAATCAACACTTTTTAACGCAATAACAAAAGCTGGAGCAGCAGAAGCTGCAAATTATCCATTTTGTACAATAGAGCCCAATGTAGGAATGGTAACTGTACCTGATGAAAGAATGGAAGAATTAGCTAAAATTATAAATCCACAAAGAGTAGTAAATGCAACAGTTGAGTTTGTAGATATAGCAGGACTTGTAAAAGGTGCATCAAAAGGAGAAGGACTAGGAAATCAGTTTTTAAGTAATATAAGAAATACTGCTGCAATTTGTCAAGTTGTAAGATGTTTTGATGATGGAAATGTAGTACATGTAGATGGAAGTGTAGATCCTATTAGAGATATAGAAGTAATAAACACAGAATTGATATTATCTGATTTAGAGGCTGTAGAAAGAGCAATTACTAAATATGGTAAATTAGTAAGAGCTAAAAATAAAGAAGCACTTCAAATAATGCCAATATTAGAAAAATGTAAAAATCATTTAGAAAATTTTCAGTTATTAAAAACACTTGAATTAACAGAAGAAGAATATAATTTAATAAAAGTATATCAATTTTTAACTTTAAAGCCAATGATGTTTGCTGCCAATGTATCAGAAGATGACTTAGCTACTGGAAATAAATATGTAGATAAAGTAAAAGAATATGCAAAAGCTCTGAATTCAGAGGTAGTTATAGTATCTGCAAAAGTAGAAGCAGAATTAGCAGAAATGGAAGAAGAAGATAAACAAATGTTTTTAGAAGAATTAGGAGTAGAAGAAGCAGGACTTAATAGACTAATAAAAGCAGGATATAAACTTTTAGGACTTCAAACATATTTTACAGCAGGAGTAAAAGAAGTGAGAGCATGGACTATAAAAATAGGTGCAACAGCTCCAAAAGCGGCTTCAGAAATACATACAGATTTTGAAAAAGGTTTTATTAGGGCAAAAGTAGTAGCATATGATGATTTTATAAAAAATAAAGGTTGGAAAGGAGCTCAAGAAGCAGGAGTTCTTAGAATAGAAGGAAAAGAATACATTGTACAAGATGGAGATTTAATGGAATTTTTATTTAATGTATAAAAGCTTGAAAAAATATTAAAAAAATGATAGTATTGTATTAAAAAATAATACTATAGGGTGATATGATGAAAAATAAAAAAGAATATTTTATTGTAGATAGAGAGATACTTCCTACTTCTATTCAAAAAGTTATAGAAGTAAATGATCTTATTCAAAGTGAAAGAATATCTAAATATGAAGCTATTCAAAGAGTTGGTATAAGTAGAAGTACGTATTATAAATATAAAGATTATATTAGACCATTTTTTGAAAGTGGAAGAGATACAGTTTTTAATCTTTATTTACTTATGGATGATCATCCAGGTATTTTATCAAAAATACTTGATGCAATAGCAGAATCAAATTTGAATATTTTAACAATTATTCAAAATATACCAATAGACAATCTAGCAGCTGCCACTATATCTCTACAAGCAAGAGAGGAAAAACTTCGTGATATTGAAATAACTCTTGAAGAAATAAGAGGTATAAAAGGAGTGAAAGATTTAAGGATAATTGGAAATAACTAAAACGGAGGATTTTTATGAAAATTACTGTTGAAAATTTAAAAGAACTAGCTAAAAGTGTGGAAAAAAATAATATTTCTGAATTTATTCTAGAAACAGAGGAAGCAAAAGTAATATTAAAAAGAGGTAGTTCTGAGGTAGTAAAGACAGTTGTACCACAGAAAGTTGAATATGTAGAAGAAGTCACAAATTATGACCTAGAAACAGAAGAAATACTTGATCAAGATAATGAAAATTATGATGAAATAATATCTCCAATGGTAGGAACTTTTTATAAAGCACCTTCTCCAGGAGCAGCACCATTTGTAAAAGAGGGGGATATAGTAAAAGAAGGCGATACACTTTGTATTGTTGAAGCCATGAAACTAATGAATGAAGTAAAATCAAATATATCAGGAAAAATAGTAAAAATTCTTATAGAAGATGGACAAGCAGTAAAAAAAGGAGATAAGCTATTTTTAATTGAGGCAAAATAAGCCTCTTATTTTTTTGTAAAATCAAATGAAATTAAGTAATTACGACAACAAGAGATATTTTTATAAAATATGAATATTTATATTTAAGGAGGAAAAGTGTTTAGAATTATAATTGAAAATTACTTAAAATTGTTTTTTATATTAACACCTTTTTTTATTTTATCAACTTTTTTATCACTAACAAGTAAATGGACTAAACATGATAGAAAAGCATTAGCAGTAAAAGTAACAATAGCAATAACTATAACTACAGTTATTTTATTAATTGCAGGAAATGCAATATTTAAATTATTTGGAATAACAGTAGATTCATTTAGAGTAGGAGCTGGAATACTTCTTTTATTATCTTCAATTAATTTAGTAAAGGGAAATATAGAAACTCCAAATACAGAAACAGAAGATATAGCAGTAGTACCGTTAGCTATTCCAGTAGCAGTAGGGCCTGCTACTGTAGGAACTTTACTTGTAATGGGAGCAGAAATTACAAAATATAGTGAAAAAATATTATTATTTATATCATTGATTTTATCAATTGTATCATTAGGAATATTATTATATATAAGTAATATAATAGAGAAGTTATTAAAGCAAAAAGGATTAAATATATTAATAAAACTTACAGGACTTATTTTATCAGCTATGTCAGCACAAATGATTTTAGTAGGAGTAGCAAATTTTTTAAAATAAAATTTACTAGGAGGGAGATATGTCAAAAATATCATTAGGACTTATTTTTGGTGGGGAATCACAAGAGCATGAAGTTTCACTTCAATCAGCAAAAAATATTTATGATGCGATAGATAAAAATAAATATGATGTAAAACTTATAGGTGTAGATAAAAAAGGGAATTGGTTTTTATTTAATAAAAATTTTTTAGAAAATGAGAATAATCCTAAAAATATAAAATTAAAAAATACAGGAATAGAATTAGGATTTTCTTTAAAAGGTAAAAATAGTAAATTAATAGATTTAAGAACTTATAAAGAGATAAATATAGATATAGTTTTTTCGATAATTCATGGAACAATAGGAGAAGATGGAGCACTTCAAGGAATGCTAAGAATTTTAAATATACCTTTTATAGGAGCAGGGATATTAGGATCTGCTGTAGGTATGGATAAAGAGATAATGAAAAGATTATTAGTAAATGCAGGAATAAAAACCTCAAAATATATAACAATACGAAAATATGAACTTATTGACTATAATAAATTGGAAGAGACGCTAGGATACCCAATGTTTGTAAAACCAGCAAATATGGGTTCATCCGTAGGAATAAGTAAGGCAAAAAACAAAAAAGAATTAGAGGAATCTATAGAAAAAGCATTTAAATATGATAATAAAATAATTATAGAAGAATTTATAAAAGGTAGAGAAATAGAATGTGCTATCTTAGAAAAAAATGGAGAAGTGTTAGCCAGTGGAATAGGAGAAATTGTTCCAAATTTAGATAAACATGAATTTTATTCTTATGAAGCTAAATATATAGATGAAAATGGTGCAAATTTAGAAATACCAGCAAAATTAGAAAAAAAAATAGTAAATAAAGTGCAAGAGATAGCAAAAGAAGTTTTTAAAATCCTTGAATGCAAAGATATAGCTAGAATAGATAGTTTTTTATGTAAAAATGGGGATATTTATGTTAATGAAATAAATACTTTACCAGGCTTTACAAAAATAAGCATGTATCCAAAACTTTGGAATAAAGAAGGTATAGCATATTCGGAACTTATTGATATACTTATAAGTAATAATCTTAAATAAAAAAGAGTAAAAACTTAATTAAGAGTTTTACTCTTTTTTATTTACAAAAAATTAATATTTGATAAAAAAAAATATATAATTTGAAATAGCAGATAAAATAGAATATAATAGATATAGAGTGCTATATTATTTAGGAGGTATGATATGAAAATTAGTACAAAGTTATTTATAGGGTTCTTATTTATTTTTTTAGGATTAGCTGGGATTTCGTACAATCTTTCAGTAAATACAAAGTTATTTGCAGAAAAAGGTGATGAAATAAATCAAAATGTAGAAACATTGAAACAAATATCAAATGAAAGTATAGAAGTAAAAAAAATTCAAGATTCATTGATAAAATTGTTTGCATCAGCTAATGAATTTATCTATATTGAAAATAAAGAAGAAAAAAATAGGTTGATAAAAAAACTTAAAAAAAATATAGATAATGTGTATAAAGTATCAGATAGTTTAGGATTAAAAGGGACATTAGATTTAGTTATAAAATCACTTAGAAAAAATGTAGACGTATTAATAGAAAAAAAAGAAAAAGAATTAGAAATAAGAAATGAAATTTTTCTTTTAAATGAAGAATTGAAAAAAGTTATAAATGATGGGAATATAAATAAATCAAAAGAGTTAATAAATATTTTAGAAGAAAAAAATAAAGAGTTTATGAAAATATTAGGAGAAGAAAAGTATACGTATTTGGGAAAAGTAGCTATAAGTATGGATTCAGTATATAATTCTTTAGCTCCATATGTAGATAAGAAAAATAAAGAGAATAGTTGGACGATAGATAATGTAAAAAGTATTTCAGAAGGAAATGTTGAGCTAATAAAATCAGTAGCAATAAGAAATAGAGTATATATAATTGTAATAGTATTATTTTCTATTCTAGTATTTATAATACTAGTTAGAAGTATAGCAAAACCACTTAAAAATTTAACAACTGTAGGTAAAAAATTATCTGATTTAGATCTAACAGTAGTATTTCCTAAAAAAATAGAGAAAAATGAAACAGGAGTTTTAACTTTATCATTTAAAACAATGGTTGATACATTAAAAGAAACTATAGCTGAAATAAAAGAAGTATCAAAAAATGTAAAACATCAATCAGGAAATATATCAGATTCAGCACTAAAAACAGCTGCTACAACAGAAGAATTATCTGCTACAATAAATAATATATCAGATTCAGTATCTGTATCATTTAATAATTTACACGAAGTAGATAATAAAGTAAAAGCTATATCAGAAAATGCACAAGGGATGCTTAGTTTAGTAGATAATATAAGTACAAACAATAGTTTAGTATTAGAAGAAACTTTAAGTGAAAAGAAAAATTTATTAAAAACATTAGAAAAAATATCATTAATTGGAGAAGATATTAAAAATAGCGCTAAAGAGATAAATATTTTAAAAGAATTATCATCAGAAATACATGTATTTATAAATAAAATTTATAAAGTAACAGAGCAAACAAATATGCTTGCATTAAATGCTGCAATAGAAGCATCTAGAGCGGGAGAAGCTGGAAAAGGATTTGCAGTGGTGGCAGAAGAAATTAGAAAATTAGCTAATACTTCAAGAGAAACAGCAGAAGACATAGAAGGGAAAATAAACCATATAACTGAAAAAATTGATGAAACAGTAAACATATCCAATCAAAATGTAGAAAAATTATCAGAAACAAATGAAGAAGTAAATAGTGTATCATCTACAATAGAAAAAATAGTTTCTTCATTTGAGACACTAATAAATGATTTAAATGATATTCATTTAGGAATATCTAATCAAACAGAAGATTTAAGACAATTACTTAACAATTCAAATGAAATAACAAACTCATTTGAAGAAATTAATACAAGAGTAAAAGAAATTGATGATGCTGTTATGTCAACATCGGAAGTAATAAATACCTTAGGAGAAGGAGCAACAGAACTTACAGAAACATCAAATCATTTAGATAATATGCTTCATAGATTCAAACAATAATAAAAAGGCTTCTTAATTTAAGAAGCCTTTTTATTTTTTAAATCTCACTATATTTTAAAAATATTTCAATAACTTTTTTTAAGTATAATTTATCTATTTTATCGAAATTTGAAAATTTATAACTATCAATATCAAGAACACCAATTAAATTATCATCTTTAATAATAGGGACAACTATTTCAGAATTCGAAGCAGAATCACAAGCGATATGGCCTTTAAATTCATGTACATTGTCGATAATATAAGTTTTTTTATCTTTTGCACTATTACCACATACTCCTTTTCCAATAGGAATTCTAATACAAGCGTATTTTCCTTGAAAAGGACCAAGAACTAATTCTTTTCCATCATATAAATAAAATCCAGCCCAGTTTAAATTAGGAAGATTTTCAAAAAGTATAGCAGATATATTAGCAAGATTAGCAATATAATTTTTCTCATCAGCAATTATACCTTCTATAAAAACTAAAATATTTTCATATATATTTTTTTTATCCATATTAACACCTCATTTTTTTATAACAATATCTCTACATTTTAAAGAGTTAAGAGTTTCTCTTAGCTTTAATATTTTTAATAGTTGTGTCTCTGTAAGATTTAATATTTTTTTAACTCGATCTATCTCTAAATCAATTAAAATAATAAAAGCAATTAAAAAAGAACAACTAGAATTAATCATGATACTTAATTTTTTTATAATTTCGTTATCTAATAAATCAGCTATTAATGATTGATTTGATTCAATGATATTTAAAAAATCATCTAAATCATAAATAAAATGTCTATTTGTTTTTAATAAAAAGTGTAAAAGTTTTCTTTCTAAATTATCTAATTTAGCAGATTCAAAAGATTTGAATCTTTCTATATTAAAATTTTTTGCAATATTTTTAATCCTGTCGTTATTATATTTCAAATAATAATTAATAGAAGAAATATCAATTCTTAAATTATATTTTTTATTATCAAATTTGTTTTCATAAAATTTTTCAAGCATTTCTATTTCTTCTTTTATACTTGTAAACTCGCTATCAGCTACTTCTAATAGAGCACTAAGTCTAAAAAGTTTTCTTTTTATTTGTTTCGGGATTTCTATATATGTTTTATAACGAAGTTTATGATCAATAGATGCCCAAACATGTTGTAGTAAACTTCTTATTTGGACTTCAAATTTATAAGGGAAACTATTATTATTGTCACAAAATTTACATACATAGTGAACAGAGATATATCCCATTTTATCATAATCTAAAAGATTTTCTTTATCAGAAGAGTTTTCATAGTCTATTTCAAAATTATCTTTTAATATTTTAATAACATCATCAATTTCAGTATTATAATAAGTTATTATTCTAAGTCCGATAATATCAGTGATATCATGAAAAGGATCTTTATATTTAGGATATTTTTTTTCAACTTTTTTGATAAAACTTTTTATAGATTTTACTCGAGTTTCAAATTTAGCAGGTGTAAAATTATTAATTAAAAAAAGATAATTTAACCGTTCTTTTAAAAAATTTGCAAATTTTTCATAATCATTGAAATTTTTTTCATATTTTTTTTGAATATCTACTATATCTATATTCATAAAATAACCTCACTATATTTTTTTTACAGATTCTCTTATAACTAAAGTAGGTTCAGCTATAATCTCTTCATTTTTTATTTTTTCTTTTGTATTAATAAAATGAAAAAGTTTTTCTATAGCAATATCAACAATCTCATTTTTAGGTTGATGCACAGTAGTAAGATAAGGATGATAATAAGTACCTAATTCTAAGTTATCATACCCAATTACAGAAATATCTTCTGGAATAGAATATCCTAACTCTTTAAGAGCTTTTATACCTCCTAATGCTATTATATCAGATTGGAAGAAAATTGCCGAAATATTTTTTAATAAATCTTTGTTTTCCATAATAATATTATACCCGTCATAAAAAGTAATATCACAATAAAGCATAAGATTTTTATCAATTTTAATATTGTTTTCTTTTAATGCTTTTTCATATCCTTGACATCTTTCTTGGAATTCTATTTCTTGAGCTTTTTCTGTAATAGTAAGAATATTTTTATGATTATTTTTTATAAGATGGTTTGTAGCGAGATAACCACCTTCTTTATGATCTGTAAAAACTATAGTTGATTTTTGAGAAAAATATTTTGGTTTATTATGTAAAAATATATGAGGAATATTATGGGATAAAATATATTTATAATCATCATGAGTAATTTCAGGGGTAGTAAGTACGAGACCGTCAATTTTTTTTCTATCAATTAATCTCTGAATATTGCTTTTTCTATTAAATCTATTTTCAGCAAATTCAATAATAGTATCGAAATTATTTTTTTCAATGTTATATTGTACTCTTTTAACCATTGAATTTAAGAAAAGTCCAGAAACAACATCATCAAAGGTTTTAGGGAAAATAACTCCTATAGTATTTGTTATATTTGAAGAGCTAAGGCCTCTTGCATTTGAATTGTATTCAAAGCCAAGTTCATTAGCAATTTTTTTAATTCTGTCTTTTGTTGCTTTTGAAATTCTAGGATTGTCATTTAAACTACGAGAAACTGTAGAATGACTAACTCCAGCAATTTTAGCAATATCTTTAATTGTTATAGCCATTTTTCACCTCCATATTTATGCACACTTGTGCACACAAATAAATTATACTATATTTTTTTAAAAAAAACAATCAAAATAAAAGTTTATAATTAAAAAATAATTAAAAAATAAGCGTAAAAAGAAAAAAATGTAAAAAAACAAAACAAAAAACAAAAAAATATTGACTTTATAATTTTTTTGGGGTATAGTTACTAATGTAAGAGTTGTGCTAACGTGTGCACAAAAAATATTTAAGGAGGAGTCAAATGGGAAAGTTTAAGAAAACTCTAGCTGAAAGAGAACAAATATTAGCATATAAGCTTCTTTTTCCTAGTTTTTTAATAATGCTTTTAATTGCAGCATATCCACTATTTAATGTTTTTTATACAAGTTTTACAAATAAACGTTTTGCTTCTACAGTAAAAACAAAAGTAATAGGATTAAAAAATTATCAAAAATTACTTTCAGTTACTATAAAAAAATTAGAAAACGAGAATCAAAGTTCTAGAGAAGTTCTTCCAAAAAAACCAATAAGATATAAAGAGTTAAAAAGGTTTAATATTGGTAATACTCATTATGTAATAGGAGCATCAGATCCTGACTTTTTAATATCAGTAGGAAATACAATTTATTTTACTCTTTGGTCTGTATTATTAGAATTAATAATAGGATTAATTATAGCACTTGTTGTAAACTCAAATTTTAAAGGGAAAGGTCCAATGAGAGCCATAATGCTTGTACCGTGGGCAGTAATAACAGTAGTAAGTGCTAGAATTTGGGAATGGATGTTTAAAGCAAATAGAACGGGATTATTTAATACAGTTATATCAAATTTGGGTTTAGGAGATGGGCAAGCATCATTTTTAACAGATCAAGCATTACAACTTCCAGCAATCATTGCAGTTGATGTATGGAAAACAGCACCATTTATGGCATTGTTATTATTAGCAGGATTACAAACTATACCTACATCATTATATGAAGCAGCTAGAGTTGATGGAGCAGGTCCGATTAGACAGTTTTTTTCAATAACACTGCCTTTATTGAAGCCAACTATTGCAGTGGCGCTTATATTTAGAACTTTAGATGCACTTAGAGCATTTGATGTATTCCAAGTATTATTAGCTGATAGAAGGTATTCGATGGCAAGTTATAACTATACACAACTTATAAAATATAAAAATATGGGAATGGCATCAGCTATTGGAGTGATTATATTTATTATTATCTTTGGATTTGCAATAGGATATATCAAGTTTTTAGGGGTTGATGCAAATGATTAATAAAGAAACAAAAAAATTTTTAAATAAACTATTACTTTATATATTAGTTATATTTATTGCATTTTATATGTTATTTCCATTTTGGTGGGCAGTAGTTTCATCTTTTAAAAATGAAGCTCAATTACAAATGGTACCAGCAACATTTTTACCAAGAGATCCAGTGACAAATAAAATATTCTTTGATTTAAAGAATTATAGATCTATATTTAATGATGGGACATTTTTAAGAGGATTATTAAATAGTACAATAGTTGCAACTTCGGTTACATTACTTGCTTTAGCAGTTGGTTCATTTTCAGCATTTGCACTAGGAAAGCTTAGATTTAAAGGGAAAAATGCATCTCTTTACATAATATTAGCTATGACAATGTTTCCGCAAGTAACAGTACTTACAGGATTATATGCAGTAATTAATGCACTTAGATTACCAGCAATGGCAAGTATGATACTATCTTATATGTTATTTACATTGCCATTTACAACATGGGTACTCACATCATTTTTTAAAGAATTACCAGTAGAACTTATGCAATCTGCACAAGTAGATGGAGCTACACCATTTCAAAGTTTTAAATATATTTTATTACCGTTGACAGCGCCGGCACTTGTAACAACAGGACTTTTAGCGTTTATTGCTGCATGGAATGAATATTTATTTGCATTAACATTTACTTCAATAGAGCCAAGCGCAAGAACAATACCAGTAGCGATAGCATTATTTACAGGTGCAGTTTCGAGACAAGAACCATTTGGAGAAATAATGGCAGCAGCAGTTATCGTTACGATACCAATAATTATTTTAGTTCTTTATTTCCAAAAGAGAATTGTTGCGGGACTTACAGCAGGTGCAGTGAAAGGATAATTTGTTAAATAAACATAATTTTCTAAAAGAAAACTGATATAAACAAAAAAATATAAGGAGGACATTATGAACAAAAAATTAATGACAGGTTTAATGACAGCGGCATTATTAGGGACAATGGCAACTTCGGCAGAAGCAGGATTATTTTTTAAAAAGAAAACAGAAGAACCAAAAATGAAAGATGAAAAAGTAGTAATTACTTTAGCATCAGGTGCAGTAGGACAAGAGTTAGAAATTAATAAAAAAGCAGCAGAAATGTACATGAAAGAACATCCAAATGTAGAAATTCAACTTTGGGATACCCCAGATTCATCTTCAGATAGATTAGGGTTATATTTACAATTTTTAGAAGCAAAATCAAAAAAAGTAGATATTTATCAAATTGATGTAATTTGGCCAGGAGATATGGCTGACCATTTATTAGATTTAAATCAATATGGAGGAAAAGAAGCAGCCAAAAAACATTTTGAACCAATCATTCAAAATAATACAGTTGATGGTAAATTAGTAGCTATTCCTTGGTTTACAGATGCAGGATTATTATATTATAGAAGCGATTTATTAGATAAATATAATTTAGAAGTTCCTACTACATGGGATGAATTAGAAAGAGAAGCAAAAATTATACAAGAAGGAGAAAGAAAAGCTGGAAATCAAGATTTTTGGGGATATGTATGGCAAGGAGATGCATATGAAGGACTTACTTGTGATGCAATCGAATGGTTAGATTCGCATGGAGCAGGTACAATAATTAGTCCAGAAAAAGAAATAACAGTAAATAATCCAAAAGCAATAAAAGCACTAAAAAGAGCTAAATCATGGATAGGAACAATTTCTCCAGATGGAGTTATATCAATGAAAGAAGAAGATGCAAGAGCTATTTGGCAAGGTGGAAATGCAGCATTTATGAGAAACTGGCCATATGCATATTCATTAGGAAATACTGATAATTCTGTAATTAAAGGTAAATTTGGAGTAGCTCCACTTCCAATGGATAAAGGTGGGAAACATGCAGCAGCTCTTGGAGGATGGCAATTAGCTGTAAGTAAATATAGTGCTCATCCAGAAATAGCAGCAGATGTAGCTTTATTTATGGCATCAGAAAAAGTTCAAAAAATGAGAGCAATAGAAGGATCATTTAATCCAACTATAAAATCATTATATCAAGATAAAGATGTGTTAGCGGCAGCTCCATTCTTTGGTTCGTTATATGATGTATTTACAAATGCAACTCCTAGACCTTCTACAGCTACTGCACCAAATTATGCACAAGTATCTCAAAAATTCTATCAAGCTGTATATTCAGTATTAAATAACCAAACTACAGCAGAGGAAGCTTTAGAAAACTTAGCATATGACTTAGAAGATATGACTGGGTATCCAATAAAATAATTAATAAATTGAATACCTCTGAGAGACTGAAGAGAATTCAGTTTCTCTTAGGTATTTTTTTCTAAGTTTTTTATTAATTAAAAGATTTAGAAAAAAATAGAATTTTATATAAAAAAGAATATAAAATTAAAAATATAAGAAAGCTTTAGAATTATAAGAAACTAAAAAAATTATTTAACTATAATGATTAGTAAATATAAAATAATATGTTTAAAGATTAAAAAAATTATTATTCCTTATCTTTGTTTAAATAAATTATAATTAAGAAAACTTTAGATATAAAAGTAGGAGGAAAAATGTTAAATTGGAGTATTGTGAAAGAAAATTTTGATAAAGAAAATTTTATGTTAAATGAGACGCTTTTTCATTTAGCAAATGGATATTTAGGAGTTAGAGATTCATTTGAAGAGGATTTTAGAGGGAAATTAAAAACAGTAAGAGGGATATATATAAATGGTTTTTATGAAACTGAAGATATTCAATATGGTGAAAAACTATATGGTTATGCAGAATATTCTCAGAGTATATTAAATATCACAGATGTGCAAACAATTTTATTAAATATTGATGGTGAAGAATTTTCAATATTGCAAGGAAAAATCAAAAAATTTAAAAATGAATTGAATTTAAAAGAAGGATATGTAAAAAGAGAGATTTTATGGAAATCAAATAGTGGAAAAGAATTAAAAATAGATATAAAAAGAATAGTTTCATTTACAAGAGAAGAATTATTTATAATACAATATAATATAACTCCTTTAAATTTTAGCGGGGAAATAGAAATCACTTCACTAATTGATGGTAATGTATCAAATATTACAGCTAGTGATGATCCAAGAATAGGGACAGCAAATGCAAAACATTTAGATGTAGTTAAATGTGAAGTAAAAGAAAATATTGGGATAATAGAGAATAAGACAAAACATTCAAATATGAGTGTAATTACTTCTTGTATACATGAAGTAAATAAAAAAAATCAATTAAACATTGAAAAAGAACATGATAAAATCAATTTTAAATTTTCTTTGGAAGTAAAAGAGAATGAAAAAGTAGAATTTGTTAAATATAGTGTATTTACTGATAGTTTAAGATATGAAAATAATTATACAGAAAATTTGAAAATATTAAATGAAGTAATAAAAAACGGAAAAGAATTTTATATTGAAGCACAAAAAGTATATTTAAATGAATTTTGGAAAACATCTGATATTATAATTGATGGAGATGAAAAACTACAAGAAGGACTTAGATATAATTTATATCAACTTTTACAATCAGTAGGAAAAGATATGTATACAAATATTGCTGCAAAAGGAATATCGGGTGAAGGATATGAAGGACATTATTTTTGGGACACAGATATTTATATTTTACCATTTTTTATGTTTACAAATAGTTTCTTAGCTAAAAATTTATTAATGTATAGATATAATACTTTAGAAAAAGCAAGAAATAGAGCAAAAATGATGGGACATAAAAAAGGAGCATTATATCCATGGAGAACTATAAATGGAGATGAATGTTCAGCATTTTTTCCAGCAGGAACAGCACAATATCATATAAATACAGATATTGCATATTCATTTATTCAATATTATTTAATTACAGAAGATAAAGAATTTATGCAAAATTATGGAGCTGAAGTTTTATTTGAAACGGCTAGAGTTATGTTTGATATAGGACATTTTAATAGAGAAGGAAAATTTGTAATAAATGATGTAACTGGACCAGATGAATATACTTGTATTGTAAATAACAATTACTATACCAATATAATGGCAAAATATTTATTTGAAAATACTAAATTAGCATGGGAAATACTAAAAGAAAATAAAGAACAATTTAAAAAATTAAAAAATAAAATAGAAATTAATGAAGAAGAAATAAAAGAATTTGAAAGAGCTAAAGAGAATATGTATTTACCATTTGATGAAAAATTGCATATTCATCCTCAAGATGATAGTTTTTTAAATAAAAAAGTATGGGATTTTAAAAATACACCAAAAGAAAATTATCCATTACTTTTACATTATCATCCTCTTACATTGTATAGATATCAAGTATGTAAACAAGCAGATACTATATTAGCTCATTTTTTAAGAGAAGAGGAAACAACACTTGATATTATAAAAAATGATTTCGAATATTATGAAAAAATAACAACTCATGATTCATCGCTATCAACTTGTATATTTAGCATTATGGCCAGTAGACTTAGATTAAAAGAAAAAGCTTATGATTATTTTATAAACAATGCTAGACTTGATCTTGACGATTTACATCACAATACTAAAAATGGAATACATACAGCAGCTATGGGTGGTAGCTGGATGGGAGTCGTATTTGGATTTGTAGGAATGCGTATAAAAAATAATAATTTGCATTTTAATCCTCTACTTCCAGATAATATAAATAAAATAAAATTTAAAATTAATTTTAAACATAGAGAATTAGAGATTATTTTAAATAAAGAAAAGTTAGATATAAAACTAATATCAGGAGATAAAATAGATGTATATATAGACAATAATAAAACGACTATAGAATAGAGGTGAAAAAATGAGAGATATTGAACTATTTATTTTTGATTTAGATGGAGTTATTACAGACACAGCAGAATATCATTATTTAGCTTGGAAAGAGCTTTGTGATGATAAAGGACTTTTGTTTAATAGAGAGGTTAATGAAAAACTTAGAGGAGTCTCAAGACTGGATTCGATAAAAATAATAATGGAATATAATAAAAAAGATGATGTATCAGAAATTGAACTAATAGAATGGGCAACGGAAAAAAATGAAAGATATAAACAGCTTATTCAAAAAGTTACTCCAAATGACTTAATAGAAGGGATTACAGAGATATTTAATAGATTAAAAAATAAAAATATAAAAATAGCCCTTGGTTCTGCAAGTAAAAATGCAAAAGCAGTTATAAAAAATCTTGGAATTGAAGAAATATTTGATTTTATAGGCGATGGATATAGTGTAGATAAAAGTAAACCAGCTCCAGATCTATTTTTATATGTAGCTAAAAATTTGAATATTTCTCCTGGAAAATGTGTTGTAGTAGAGGATGCGCTAGCAGGAATAGAGGCTGCTAAAAGTGCTGGAATGTTAGGTGTAGCAATAGGTAAAAAAGAGGATTTTAAAAAAGCAGATTTTGTATATAATAAGATAAAAGATATTAATTTAGATGAAATATTAAAATAAGGACTTGAATTTTCAAGTCCTTATTTATATAAAATTATTTTTCACTAGGCTCCATATGTATCGATATATATAGATGTTGATTACTAAAGGCTTTTTTCAGATTATTTTCTATTGATTCTGTAATATCATGTACTTTTACAAAAGAATAATTTCTATTAACTAATATATGAAATTCTATTGCTATACTATTTCCTATTCTTCTTGTTTTAAGATCATGATAATTAATAATTTCATTACAACTTGAAATTATATTTTCTATTTTTTTAGTCTCTTCTTCATCTAAAGCCCCTTCAATTAATTCATTTACAGTAGTATAAAGTATAGATAATCCTACTTTTATAACAAATAAACTAACTATTATAGAAGCAATAGGGTCAAAAATTATCCATTTATGACCAAATAAAAAAGCAATCCCAATCCCAATAAAAGTACCAAAAGATGAAAAAGCATCCGATCTGTGATGCCATGCATTGGCTTTTAATATAGAACTATCTATTTTTTTGGCAACATATAAAGTTTGTCGATACATTATTTCTTTGATTACAATAGATAAAAAAGCAGCCCAAACAGCGATACTTTTTGGTGGAGATAAATTAGTACCATTTAAAATAGAATAAACTTTTAAGCTACCAGTTTTCATAAGCATAAGTCCTACATATATTAATATGATGCTTATAATTGCAGTAGAAAGTGTTTCTATCTTACCATGACCATAATTATGGTCTTTATCTTCTGGTTTTTTTGAAAATATAAAACTAAGAATAACTATAAAATCCGTACTAAAATCTGAAAGAGAATGTATTCCATCAGCTAACATAGCACTACTATTTCCAATAACTCCAGCAAAAAGTTTAAATATTGTAAGGAATAAATTTTCTATAGAACCAATAATAGTAATTCTATTAGCTTCCTTACTCCTATCAGTTATATTCATTGTACCCCCTATCTTTTTTTACTTTGAATAGTTTTTAAAATATCTTTTATTGCTTCTTCGATAGAATTGTAATTATTTATTTTTTCAGAATCAATAAATTTGTCTATATCTTTTTTATTATATCCAAGAGATTCCATTGCTAAATAAATATCATCTTTTAAATTTTCAATATGGATACTATCTTTTGTTTCAAAATTTTCCTCTAGGTTAAATTTATAATCAATTTTATCTTGTATTTCAAAAATTAATTTTTGAGCTTTTTTAGGCCCAAGTCCAGGAACTTTTTTTAATAAATTTATATCATTATTGAGTATTATTGTTTTTAAATCTTTAACTGTAAATGTTGATAAAATAGCAATTGCAAGTTTGGGACCAACACCACTTATATTTACTAATTTTTCAAAAAAATTTCTTTCAGTTTCACTATAAAATCCATATAAAACATAAGCATCTTCTCTTATATGAGAATAAATATATAATTTTACTTTTTCATTACTTATTTTTTCATATGTATTTAATGATATATAAATTCTATAGCCAATATTATTTATATCTAAAATTACTGAATCTACTTTTTTTTTAACTATTTTACCAAATAAATATTCGTACATAAATTTCCCCTTTTATAATTATTCTGAATCAAGCCATTCAAGATAAACTTCTTCAAATGGTTTTAATGCTCTATCAAGTATTCCATGAATAGTAGCAATGCATAGACCATAATTTATTATAGGAACTCCATTTTTTGTAGAAGCTTCTATTCTATTAAGCATCTCTTTTCTATTTAAAGTACACCCACCACAATGAATAACTAATTTATAGTTTGTTAAATTATTTGGATAATCTCTTCCAGAACAAAAATCAAATTCTATTTCAGGCTCTATATTTTGTTTTATCCAACGAGGAATTTTAACTTTTCCAATGTCATCAGGTTGAGCATGGTGAGTACAAGCTTCTGCAATAAGAACTTTATCATTTGGTTTAAGATTTTTAAGTACTTTAGCTCCTTTTACTAATTCAAAAAGATCTCCTTTGTACCTAGCGAAAAGTATAGAAAATGAAGTAAGTAATATATCGTCAGGAGTATCCGCACTAACTTTAGCAAATTCTTGTGAGTCGGTTATTACTAATTTTGGCTTTTTTTTAAGATTTTCTAAAGTCCAACGAAGCTCACGTTCTTTACTTATATGAATTATCCCATCATTATCTAAAATATCTCTTATTGTTTGAACTTGAGGTAAAATAAGCCTACCTTTAGGCATACCTGTATCAATAGGAATCACAAGAATAATATCATCACCAGGAGAAATAAGATCTCCTAAAATTGAAGGTTGTTCAAAACTTTTAGGTGAGTGTTTTATAATAAGTTCTTTTAGTTCATTAATTTTAGTTTTATTTTTTGCAGATAATTCGATATATTTATAATTATTTAAATCGGTTTTAAATTCATTACTTATAGATTGAATATCTGTTTTATTTACAACTACAATAAATTTTGTATTATTCTCTTTTAAAAGTTCCATTATTTTATAATCAAAATTATTAAAGCCATTATAATCTATTACTAACAACGCTATATCTGTTTTTTTAATTACATCGATAGACTTTTGTATTCTAAGATTTCCGAGTTCTCCTACATCATCAATACCAGCAGTATCTATAATAACACAAGGACCAATAGGTAATATTTCCATTGCTTTAGAAACAGGATCCGTAGTTGTCCCAGCAAAATCAGATACAATAGCGATATTTTGATTAGTAAGAGCATTAATAAGAGTAGATTTTCCCATATTTCTTTTACCAAATATTGCTATATGCAATCTATTCGCCGTAGGAGTTTTGTTTAGATTTGACATAATTTCCTCTCTTTCTAGTTATCACGATTTGCAATAAAATCAGCTAATTCAATTAAAATTTTAGAAGTTTCTCCAAAAGTATTTAATAAAAGCTCTTTAGCTTCTTTAGTTTTTTCTTGTAAAATTTCTTTAGTTTTCTCAAGTCCAAAAATAGACGGATAAGTAGATTTATTTAGCTCTAAATCACTACCGATAGGTTTTCCTATTTTATCAATTTCTCCTTCAATATCTAAAATATCATCTTTTATTTGAAAAGTTAAGCCTATTATTTCAGCATATTCTTTTAATACATTAGATTTTACATCATCTAAATTAGCAATAATTATAGCTATTTCAATAGGCAATAATATCATTTTTCCTGTTTTATGTGTATGAATATATTGCAAAGTAGGAAGATCTATTTGTTTGTTTTCTGATTCGATATCAATGGTTTGGCCACCTATCATACCGTTAATTCCAGCATATTTTGAAGTTAATGAGATTATTTTTACAATTTTATCTGCTGACAAAATATTTAAATTCTTTTCAGATAAAAGATAAAAAGCATGGGTAAGAAGAGCATCACCAATTAAAATTCCATTTGCTTCTCCGTATTTTTTATGAGTAGTCAGTTTTCCTCTTCTAAGATCATCATTATCTAGTGCAGGTAAATCATCATGAACTAAAGAATATGAATGTATAAGCTCTATTGCACAAGCACTAGGAATACCTTTTTTTATATCAATATTTAACATTTCAAGAGTAGCTAAAAGTAAAAAAGGTCTAAGTCTTTTTCCACCATTCAATACAGAATATTTCATTCCTGATGAAATAATTTGTGGATAATTTAATTCATTAAAAAAATTTTCAAGATTAGTATTAGTTAAATTTTTATAATATTCAAATTTAGTTTTAAGATTAGTAGACATTATTCCCCCTTTTTAAATTCACTAAAAATCAATTTTCCGTTCTCTTCTTTAATTTTTAGGACTTTTCCTTCTGATTTTTCTAGTATTTGGCTACAGTTTTGTATTAACTTCATAGCTTTTTCATATTTTTTAATTGATTCATCTAGAGAAAGATTTTCATTGTTTTCAATTTCATTTATTAGATTGTCTATTTCTTTTAAGTTATCTTCAAAACTTTTACCACGTGCCAATATAAAAACACTCCTGTCTCTTTGATTTGAAATCTTTTATTTTTTTATTAATTGCTATTAGTTTATTCAAAAATTTTAATCTTAAATCAATATATTGTTTTTCAGATTGTTTATTTATCCTTTATGAGGATTCCAAATCCTTATAATAAAGATATTTTTTTAAGTATATATTATCTACTATAAAAAGTTAATACTTTTTTAGAATAATTTCTTTCATCAATTTTATTCAATTCACCAATAGAATCTGGCATTTTTTCAGCAATAAAATGTTCAGCAATTATTATGCCATCTTCTTTTAAAAGTTCATTTTTTAAAACTCTTTTTATTACTTTTTCACATATTTCATCATGATAAGGAGGGTCCATAAATATTATATCAAATTTTTCATTTTTTTTACCCAATATATCAATAGCTCTAAAAACATCATTTTTATATGCTCTACATTTGTTTTCAAAGCCTAAATTATTTACATTTTCAATAATTATTTTTAATGCTTCAGGGTCTTTTTCTATCATTATAGCTCTTTTAGCACCTCGACTTATTGCTTCTAAAGCTATATTTCCTGTACCGCTATATAAATCTAAAAAATTACTGTTTTCCACATATGGAAATATTATAGAAAACAAAGATTCTTTTATTTTTTCGAGAGTAGGTCTTGTATCATGACCTTTTCTAGTTTTTAATTTTCTATTTTTAGCAATTCCTGCAACAATTCTCATAGTGTAACTCCTTTTGTATTAAAAATTTAGTCTAAGCCCAAGTCCGATTACATCACCATTAAAATTATAAGAAATTATTGGAGCAAAGTTTCCTTGAGATAAAGATATATCAGTAGCTAGATAAAGAGATGATGTAAAAGTAGAACCAATTCTAAGAGCAATTTGACCATTTATAAAAGTATTATAATCAGTAAGCATATTTAATGTAGCAAATCCTGTAGATGAGCTAGATAAATAGCCAGCTCCTAAACTAAAATTGATACTATCACTTGATGATAAATTTATTAAATCAGAAGCTAATTTAAATTCAGTATTTTTATAAAGAAGAGCCTCAACATCTAAATTCATTGCATATGTTAGTGATGATAAAATTATTATTCCAATAATAATTATTTTTTTCATAGTTTGTTCCTCCTTTTTTACTTTTCTATCTATTTGAAAAGTTTTTATATTAAAAGCCTTTATTATATTTAATTTTCTTTCATTCTTTTATTGATTTCTTCAATATATTGAATTTTAGCAAAATATTTTCGAATATTTTCCATAGTTTCTTTATTTTGTTCTAATTCATATTCTAATTTCATATGTTCACTATTTTTAAGATTTCCAAGTTTTAGTTTTGTGATGATTTCTTTTTGTATTTCAATAAGTTTTTTATAAAGATTTCTCATTTCTTTGATAATTTTAATAGTTTCTTTACTAGGCATTTTTATCACTCCCTATTTAATAAACATAGCATCTCCAAAGCTAAAAAAACGATATTTATTTTCAACAGCGTTTTTATAAGTTCTCATCATAAAATCTTTATTTGAAAAAGCTGATACTAGCATAAGAAGAGTAGATTTTGGTAAATGAAAATTTGTAATTAAAGCATCTACTATTTTAAATTTGTATCCTGGATAAATAAAGATTTCTGTATTATTTTTTTGAGAAATAATTTTACCATTTTCATCTACAGAAGATTCTAAAGTTCGTACACTTGTTGTACCAACAGCAATAATTCGTCTACCTTCAGATTTAGCTTTATTTATAATATTAGCGGATTTTTCTGGAATTTCGAAAAATTCACTATGCATTTTATGTTCTAATATATTATCAGTTTGTACGGGTCTAAAAGTTCCTAAACCTACCTCTAAATATATATCTACTACTTCAATTCCTTTATCCTCTATTTTTTTTAATAATTCTTCTGTAAAATGAAGACCAGCTGTTGGAGCAGCTACTGATTCTCCTTTTTGAGCATAAACAGTTTGGTATCTATCCTGCTCTTCTAATTTTTCTTTTATATAAGGTGGAAGAGGCATTTCACCTAATTTATCTAAAATTTCTTCAAATATTCCATTATATTTAAATTCTACTATCCTATTACCGTCTTCTTTTATTTCAAGTAAAGTAGCTACTAATTCATTTAATTTACCAATATATAATTTCTGTCCAAGTTTTAGTTTTTTAGCAGGTTTTAAAAGAACTTCCCATTTATTTAAATCAATTCTTTTTAATAAAAAAAGTTCTAAAACACCACCAGTTTCTTTTTTTCCAATGAGTCTAGCAGGGATAACTTTTGTAGAATTTCTAACTAATACGTCCCCTGGATTAAGATAATCAATAATATCTTTAAAAATTTTATGTTCAATCAATTTATTTCTTTTATCTACTATCATAAGCTTTGAATTATCTCTTGGATTAATAGGCTTTTGCGCTATTAATTCTTCTGGTAGATGATAGTCAAAATCTTTTATATTCATTAAATTTCTCCTTTTTTTGCAAATATCATTCTAGGTATATTATTATAATCATTTTTTATTTTAATATTTTTATATTTATCTCTTTTTAAAAAAGATTTTATTTTCTCACTTTGATTATACCCCATTTCAAATGCTAAAAGACCACCATTTTTTAGATGAGTTCTTGCTTCACTAGATATTTTATCATAAAAATAATATCCATTATTTTCAGCAACAAGAGCTAGTTTTGGTTCATGTAATTTCACCTCGGGTTGCAATTCTTTATACTCATAATTAGGGATATAAGGAGGATTTGAAACTATTAAATCAAAACTTTTATATTTAATATTTTCAAAAATATTGGATTTTATAAATTTTAAATTTTCACAATTATTTAATATACAATTTTCTTCAGCTACTATTAATGCTTCTTTACTAATATCAATACCAATCACTTTAGAGTTTGGTAATTCTTTTGCAAGAGTAATAGATATAGCACCACTACCACATCCAATATCAAGAATTTTAGGTTCTGTTATATCTTTTAAAAGATTAATACATTCTTCTACTAATAATTCAGTTTCTGGCCTAGGAATTAAAACATTTTTATTTACAATGAATTTATAGCCATAAAATTCTTCAAATCCTAATAAATATTGTATTGGAATTTTTTCTTTAGCACGTTTTTTTAATAAAATTTTTATTTTGTCTAAATTTTCTTTAGAAATTTTTTTATTAAAATTTAAAGATAATAACATTCTGTTTATTTTTAGAATATGAGAAAAAATAAGTTCAACTTCTAGTTTAGCATTTTTAATATCATATTTTTTTAGATATTCAATACTTTCATTAAAAATAAAGCTGTTTTGTTCTTTAAATTTTTTATTAGATTGAGTGTTTAAAAAGATTTCAGAGTTTAAAGTTTCTTTTTTTTCTAAATTTTTAGAATGATTATCCATACTAATTTTTTTTAAAAAAGATTTTATTTTTTCTTTTTCTTGAGTATTTATAGGTCTTTCAAAATGTACATATAGCATAATTCTATCTAATCCTAAAACTTCAGAAATAATTTTTTCGGCATTTAGTCTAGGATTTGAAATATTTTTTTTAGTTAAATATTCTGTAGAAAAATTTAATATATCGATAAGTTTATTCATTATTTTACCTCAGTTTTCAAATAACAAACCACAGGAAATACCTGTGGTTTATTCTTCACCTAAATTTTGTAATTGCTCAGATTGATCATAAGTAATTAATGCATCTATTAATTCGTTTAAATCACCGTCAAGAATAGCATCTAATTTGTGAAGAGTTAATTTTATTCTATGATCAGTAACTCTACCCTGTGGAAAATTATATGTTCTTATTTTTTCTGATCTAGCACCTGTACCAACTTGTAGTTTTCTAGCACTATCAACAGCACTTCTTTGTTTTTCAAGTTCTATTTCATAAAGTTTTGTAGCAAGTACTTTCATAGCTTGTTCTCTATTTTTTAATTGTGATCTACCATCTTGACATGATACTACAATTCCAGTAGGAAGATGTGTAATTCTAACAGCTGAATCTGTCATATTTACATGTTGTCCTCCAGCACCACTTGCTCTATATGTATCTATTTTAAGGTCACTTTGATTTATTTCAACTTCTCCAACATCTTCTACTTCTGGTAAAACTGCTACTGTAACTGTAGAGGTATGTACTCTACCCTGAGATTCAGTTTCTGGAACTCTTTGCACTCTGTGAACTCCAGATTCGAATTTTAATTTTGAGTAAGCACCTTTACCATTTATAGAGAATATGATTTCTTTTAATCCACCAACACCAATTTCGCTTTTATCTATTATTTCAACTTTCCATTTTTGTCTTTCAGCATATCTTGTAAACATTCTAAATAAATCTGCTGCAAATAAAGCTGCTTCATCTCCACCAGCTCCACCTCTTATTTCAATGATAACATTTTTATCATCATTAGGATCTTTTGGAAGTAATAAGATTTTTAATTGTTGTTCTAATTCTGGGATTTTAGCTTCTAATTCTTTTACTTCTTCATGTATCATTTCTTTCATATCAGGATCTTTTTCAGAATGAAGATCATTTTTAAGACTTTCATAATCAGATTTTATTTTTTTATATTCTTTATATTTTTCTACAATTTCACTCATACTTGAAAGAGCCTTGTTATATTCCATCATTTTTTTTGGATCACTAGCTACTTCTTGCGTTCCTAATAATGCAGTAAGCTCTTCGCTTCTTTTTACAACTTCTTCTAGTTTATTAAACATTATTGTAGTTCCTCCTCTGTTATATCTTTAGCATTTTCAATAGTTTCCCCAAGAGCTGCTCTTAAAGCAACGACACCAACTTCTAGTTGGTCAAAATCAGGTTCTTTTGTAGTAATATTTTGTAATTTTAATCCTGGAGCAGCAAGTAATCGTATAATTGGATTTTTTAAATGTCTACTTGTATATTTTTGAAATTCATAAGAAGCTCCAGCTACAAAAGGTAAAAGTAATATTCTAGTAGATAATTTCATTACTTGTTTCATAAGTAGTGTATCCGGAGTAGGTAAAAATATATCTACGAGCGAATATATAATAATACTTATTATCATTACTATTAATAAAAATGATGTTCCACATCTAGGATGTAAAGTTGTATATTTTTTTGCATTTTCTTTTGTTAATTTTTCATTATTTTCAAAAGTATAAATAGATTTATGTTCTGCACCATGATATTGAAACACTCTTTTAATATCTTTTGAAAAAGATATTAATTTTATATATACAATAAAAAATATCATTCTTAAAATTGCCTCTAAAATATTTGCAGAGGATAAACTATTTTGAAAAATGAAATTACTAATAAATGAAGGTAAAAGAATAAATAAACCTACACCTAAACTCATTGAAACAAAAACAGTTAAAGCAAGCTGAAAATCAGATAAATCTTCTTCTTCTTCTTCAAATTGATTTGCAGAAAAAGTAAGTTCTTTTATACCGACAAATAAGCTTTCAATTAAAATAAAACCACCTCTTATAAAAGGTATTTTAGATAAAAATTTATTATTTTTACTTAACTCTTTAACTTTATATACTATTTCACCATTAGACCTTCTTACAGCGGTAGCTATTCTATCAGGACTTTTCATCATAACACCTTCAATTACAGCTTGGCCACCAACATTTTTCACTTTTTTTTCATTCATTAAATCACCTTAATTTCTTTAAATTTGTCTATAAATTATATCATAAATATGCTTAAATATCAAGATTTTAAAGACTTGATAAAAGGTAAAAATTCCCTAGTTGAAAAGAAAATTTCAACTAGGGAATATATTAATTTATATTTTTATTACTATTTTCAGTTTCAACATTTTCTTCTGATTGAGGTTGCTGTTTCTTTCTACCAAACATCCATTCAACATTTCTTCTGATACCAGTTAAATCATATTCTTTTCCATCTACAACAAGCTTATCATCTTGAGGAAATGGTTGAACTCCTTCTGGTAATTTTTCATTTGGATCAAGACTTAATTGGAATTTAAATACTTTTTCATTGTCTGGTACTTTATAATCAGTGATAACAGTTTTAATAACGTCATCTCTTTTTAAAATTTCTTCAATTTCTCCTTCTTTAAATTCTCTTTTTGGTGGAAATACAGCCGTAAATAAATCTTCTGTAGCAATAAATTGATATCCACCTTTTGCTTTTACTTCTAATATATCAACAGTGTATTTTCCTTTTAAAATAACAGGTAATTTTTCAAGTTTTAAAGTTTGTTTAGCTGTAAGTCCAGGATATGTAGGAGGAAAAGTTACTTGTATTTTTCCTAATAATTCGTCTTTTGGACTGTTTAATCTTAATTCTAAAGTTTGTTCTTTTCCATTTGCTTCTATTCCAATTAATATAGCCATATTAGGAATAACAATAGGAAATATAGGGGATGTAAGAACATCAAAAATTCCATGCATATCTATTCTTCCAGTTTGTTTGTTTAATCCGCCAGCTTCTCCAGCTATAAAATATTTTAATTTAGTTGACATTAGTTATCTCTCCTTTTTTTAGTTTGTTATATAATGTAAAAGTTTTAATCATTTCTTTTTTTTCGGTATCAGATAAGATGATATAACTAGTTCTATTGTCATATTCACTATATAATTTTATTTTACAATCAATAGATTTAATATATTTTACAATAGTATTAAATTCACTATCTGATAATGGAATTGCTAATTTTTCAATAGTTTTTAAATCTAGAGTAGTTTTACTAAATAATAATACATTATCATATTTATTTTCAGAAATATCAATAAAATAAGTTGAAAAAATATCTTCTGAAATAAACTCAAGTTTATTAGGATATACCCAATTTTTTTCTTTAGATGTAATATGTAAAATAGGGATAATATTATCTTTTGTTTTATGTAATATAAAAAAATTGTTTAGATTTTTTTTGCTTTTATAGTATGTATTAATATCGTCATTTTTTATTTTAAAATTATTTTTTGTCTTATAATCTTTATAAACAATATTTTTATATTCAGATACATTGGAACAACCTAGAAAAAATAAAAAAATAAAAAAATAAAAATTCTTAAACATTATGCTCGTAAACTCCTTTAATGGTACGGATTTTAGATAATTTTATTATAGCATAAAATAAAAAATAGATAAACAATATTTCTAAATAAAATAGTTTAAAATAGTTTAAAATTTGTTATAATATCAAATATTATTAAAAATAAAAAGGAGAATTATTTTATGAAAAAAATTTTAAATATTCCAATAGATAAAAAAGGGATTTTTTTAGAAAGACCTAATAGATATTTATCAAAAGTAAAGATAGATAATGAAATTATAGAGGCACATGTACATGATCCAGGGCGATTAAAAGAGTTATTATTTGAAAATAATAAAGTTTATTTACAAAAAGCTATTAATCCAAATAGAAAAACGAAATGGGATGTAATAGCAGCTGATAGTGGAGATGGAGAAAAAATTTTGATAAATTCAAAATTTCATAGATATATATCAGAAAAAATTTTAAATGATTTTGAAATAAGTCCTTTTGGAAAAATTGATAGTATAAAAGCTGAGGTAAAATATAAAAATAGTAGAATTGATTATTTATTGGAAAAAGGTAATAAAAAAATTTGGGTAGAAGTAAAAGGTGTATCATTATCACAAGATAAAATAGCAAAATTTCCAGATGCTCCAACAAAAAGAGGGCAAAAACATTTAAAAGAACTTATAGAATTGAAAAAAACTGGTGATAGAACAGCTATTATGTTTTTAATTCTAAGAAATTCTATTAAATTTAGACCAAAATATGAAACAGATAAAGAGTTTGCTAAACTTTTTTATTTAGCAAAAGAAAAAGGGGTAGAAATTTATCCTATATTATTAGAATATAAAGATAAATGGATATATTATAAAAAATTGATAGATATAGCAGAAATAGATGAAGTGGAGAAAGAAAAAGAGTAAAAAATAAAATAAAAAAATATTATATATGAAAATTAAGCATTTAATATAGATAAAAAATAAGGAGGGAAAAATGTTTTTAGAATTAAATCAAGAAGTAACAAATAAAGAGATAGCAGAAATATTTCAATGTAGTAATCAGGGTGGAATAAGAAAAAGTAATAAAACAAAAACTGTAGTAATAATAGCAAAATTTTTAGATTGTTCATATGTGCATAAAAAAGCAGGAGATATACTATATTTTGTAGGAATAGGTAAAAAAGGTGATCAGCAATTAATAAGACAAAATAAATCTTTGTATAATGCGGAAAAAGAAGGTTATTCTATTCATTGTTTTGAGCTTTATGAAGAAAATAAATATATTTATAAAGGGGAGATGAGTTTAGTAAAAGAGGTTTTTACAGAAGAGCAAGTAGACGATAATGGAAAAATGAGGCAAGTTTTAATTTTTCCATTAAAATATAAAGATATATAATTAAGATTTTAAAGTAAGAAAATTTTAAAATTATCTTGACAAATAAAAAATATATTGATATCATTTATTCAATAAATTGTATGTAGAAATATGTACAATATTTTAAAAAAAGGAGGCTCTTATTATGAAAATTTTGTTATTACTGTTAGCTTTATTACTCTTATCAAAACGAAATGATTTTCATAGTAAGTTAGCTAATAGTTGTGTAAAACAATAATATTATATAGTATATCAAAGCTAACTTTTAGATTAAAGTTAGCTTTTTTTATGTTAACTTTGGCGAAGTTAGTTTTTTTTAAATCGCCTCTATCTATCATACAGATAGCAGGAATTTTGTAAAATTGTCAGTAAAAAATATTATCTTTTATAATGAAAAGGGGAGTCTGTATGAAGAAAATAAAAATATTTGACACAACACTTAGAGATGGAGAACAAGCGGCTGGAGTAAATTTAAATTTAAAAGAAAAAATTTTAATAGCAAAACAATTAGAAGCAATGGGAGTAGATATAATAGAAGCTGGATTTCCAATTGCATCAAATGGAGATTTTGAATCAGTAAGAGAGATAGCTAAAGTTATAAAAAAATCAACAGTAGCAGGACTTGCAAGAGCAAGAAAAGAAGATATAGATAGAGCATATGAGGCACTTAAATATGCCAAAAAGCCTAGAATTCATACATTTATTGCTACGTCTGATATTCATATGAAATATAAATTAAAAATGAGTAAAGAGGAAGTATTAAATCAAGCATATGAAATGGTAAAATATGCAAAATCATATTTTGATGATATTGAGTTTTCTGCAGAAGATGCGTATAGAAGTGATCCTGATTTTTTATGTGAAATATATGCAAAAGTAATAGAAGCAGGAGCAACGACTTTAAATATACCAGATACAGTAGGATATGCATTGCCAGAAGATTTTGGAAGATTTATAAAATATATTATAGATAATACAAAAGGGATAGAAAATGTAGATGTAAGTGTACATTGTCACAATGACCTTGGTTTAGCAGTCGCTAATAGCTTAGCTGCAATAAGAGCAGGAGCAACACAGGTAGAATGTACAGTTAATGGAATAGGTGAAAGAGCAGGAAATGCTGCTATGGAAGAACTTGTAATGACTTTAAAATTAAAAAAAGATGTATTAAGTGTAGAAACTAATATAGATACTACTCATATACATAGAATAAGTACATTAGTTAGTAGTCTTACAGGTATGAATATACAAGCAAATAAAGCAATAGTTGGTGCAAATGCTTTTGCACATGAATCAGGAATACATCAAGATGGTGTACTAAAAGAAAAGTCAACATATGAAATAATTTCACCAGAAGATATTGGATTAAAAAAAGAGTTGAATTTAGTCCTTGGTAAACATTCAGGAAAACATGCTTTTGAAAATTCATTAAAAGAAATGGGGATAGAATTAGAATCAGAAGAATTATTAGAGGCATTTAAAAAATTTAAAGATTTAGCGGATAAGAAAAAACATGTGACTACAAGAGACGTTGAAGCAATAGTTAATAATAAAACATATTTTAAGGAAGTATATAAATTAAAATCGTTTCAATTAAATAGCGGAAATAATATGACTTGTACCGGAATGATAGAATTAATAAAAGGTGAAGAAATTATTAAAGAAGTAGCTATTGGAGAAGGATCTATAGATGCATTATTTAAAGCAATAGAAAGGGTAACAAATTTAAAAGTTGAATTAAAAGATTATTCTATAAAATCAGTGACAGGTGGAAAAGATGCACTTGGAGAAGTAACAGTAAGATTAGCTTATGAAAATAATAATACTACAGGGAAAGCAATAGATGAAGATATAATTCAAGCAAGTATAAATGCATATTTAAATGCAATAAATAAAATGTTAGATAATATAAAAAATTAAAAAAATGAGGAGGATTTAATTTGAAAAAAGAATATAGGGTAGTAGCAATACCAGGAGATGGTATAGGACCAGAAATAACAAAAGTTGGAATAGAAGTTATAAATAAAGCAGTAGAAAAATATGATACAAAAATAAATTGGGTAGAAATGGATGCAGGTGGATGTGCTATTGATAAATTTGGTGAACCTTTACCAGCTAAGACATTAGAAGAGTGTAAAAAATCAGATGCAGTATTTTTAGGAGCTGTTGGTGGATGGAAGTGGGACACTTTACCTGGGAATAAAAGACCTGAAAAAGCTCTTTTAGGACTTAGACAAGGATTAGATTTATTCTGTAACTTAAGACCGGCTAAAGTATTTGAGGAATTAAAAGATGCATCACCATTAAAAAATTCTATTGTTGATAAAGGAATAGATATATTAGTAGTAAGAGAGCTTACAGGGGGAATTTATTTTGGAGAAAAAGGAAGAAAAGGCGAAGGGGAAGATTTAGTAGGATATGATGTAATGCAGTATTCTAAAAAAGAAGTAAAAAGAATAGCGAAAGTAGCATTTGAAGCAGCTATGAAAAGAAATAAGAAATTAACGTCTGTAGAAAAAGCAAATGTATTAGAGGTATCGAGAGTATGGAGAGAAGCAATATTAGAAATAGCACCAGAATATCCAGAAGTTGAACTTAATCATATGTATGTAGATAATGCTGCAATGCAACTTGTGAGAGCACCAGAACAATTTGATGTAATTGTTACAGGAAATATGTTTGGAGATATATTATCGGATGAGGCATCTATTATAACAGGTTCAATTGGAATGCTTGCATCAGCAAGTTTAAGAGATGATAATTTTGGAATGTATGAACCTATCCATGGTTCAGCTCCAGACATAGCAAATCAAAATAAAGCAAATCCAATAGCACAAGTATTATCAGGAGCTATGATGCTTAGATATAGTTTTGGAATGAATGAAGCTGCTGATGATATAGAAAATGCAGTAAATAAAGTATTAAAAGAAGGATTTAGAACAGGAGATATTTATAGTGAAGGAAAAGTTTCTTTGGGGACAAAAGAAATGGGAGAAGCTATATTAAAATATTTATAATTTACATAAAAAAGAGACCTTTTAGGTCTTTTTTTTTATGTAAAATAATTAAATATGATTATAAAAAAATTTTTTTGATTATTTTTGATTGGAAATGATTGATTTTTGATTGAAGAGGTAGTATAGTATTGTAGAGGAGGAAAATATGTTAATAAACGAAAGATATGATTTGATTTTAAAATATTTGAAAGAAAAAGAAACAGTAAGCGTGAAAGAATTGACGGGTGTTACGAAAAGTTCTGAAGCAACTATTCGTAGAGATCTTATTGAATTAGAAAAAAAAGCTCTTTTAAAAAGAGTACATGGAGGAGCTACTGTTATTGATGATAATATAGAACTTTCAATGGCAAGTAAAACATCTATTAATAGAGAAGAAAAAGAAATTATCGCAAAATTTGCAGCCTCTATTGTAAATGATGGTGAATATATATTTTTAGATGCTGGTAGTACTACATTTCAAATGATTAAATATTTATCCAAAAAGAAAATAAAAGTTGTAACAAATGGTATTGATCATATTTTAGAATTAGTAAAATATAATATTAGTTCATATGTAATAGGCGGAGAAATAAAAGAAACTACAAGAGCACTTATAGGAATAGAAGCATATGAACAGATTTTAAAACATAATTTTAGTAGAGCTTTTTTAGGAGTAAATAGTCTTAGTTATGAAAGGGGATATTCAACTCCAGATACAGAAGAAGCACTTATAAAAAAGACGGTTATAAATTTATCTAAAAAATCATATATTCTTGCAGATAATTCAAAATTTGGGAAAAATTCATTTTGTAAATTTGGGAAATTAGAAGAAGCTATAATTATAACAGATAAATTAATTGATAAACGATTTAAAGAAAAAACAATAGTAAAGGAGTGTAAGTAATGATTTATACCTTAACACTTAATCCATCTCTTGATTATACTGTAATAGTTGATGAATTTAAAGAAAATAGATTGAATTTGAGTAAAGAAGAATATAAAACAGCTGGTGGAAAAGGAATAAATGTAAGTCAAGTACTACAAAATTTAAATGTAAAATCTATAGCAATGGGATATTTAGCGGGTTTTACAGGAGAATTTATAGAGAAAAAGCTTAAAGAAAATGGAATCTTAACTGATTTTATAAAATTAGATAATGGAGATACTAGAATAAATATTAAAATGAAAAGTAAAAATAGTGAAACAGAAATAAATGGAAATTCACCATATATATCAATTGAAAAAGTTGAAAAACTTATAAAAAAAATTAAAGAAATTTCAAAAGAGGATATTGTTATTTTAGCTGGAAGTGTACCTAAAAGTTTGCCAAGCGATACATATATTAAAATTATAAAATCATTAAATAAAAATACAAAGTTTATACTAGATACGCGTACTAAGATATTAAAAAATACTAGTAAATATAAGCCATTTTTAGTAAAGCCAAATAAAGATGAATTAGAAGAAATATTTAATATTAAATTAGAAAGTTTAGAAGAAGTTATAAAATATGGAAAACAATTAAAAGATATAGGTCCTCAAAATGTAATTGTATCACTAGGAGAGAAAGGTGCTATATTTATTACTAAAAATGGTATATATAAAGCTATTCCACCTAAAGGTGAGTTAATTGATTCAGTAGGTGCTGGTGATTCTATGATAGCTGGATTTACAGCAAAATATATAGAAACGTCAGATTTATTAGAATCATTTAAATATGCGGTTGCTACAGGTACTGCTACTGCTTATTCAAGAGGGTTAGCTACAAAAAAATTAACAGAAAAATTATATAAAGAAATAGAAATAGAAAAAATATAGATATACTGTTGGTTCATTAGTAACAGCGACAATCATTGGAGTAGTAAAAAAACCGATTATTGAATAGCATGAAAAACAAAGAATATAATAATAAATTTTAAAGATGGTTTCTCTATGAAATCATCTTTTTTTATTGTATAATAAAATTGGTGATGATATGGAAAATATTATTAAAATAGAAAATTTGAATTTAACTTTAAATAATAAATGGATATTTAAAAATTTTAATCTTAGTCTAAATAAAAATGAAAAAATATTATTAAATTCTAAATCAGGAAGTGGTAAAACAACATTACTAAATATAATATTTGGATTTTTTTATATAGATAGTGATGTGTATATAAACAATAATAAGTTAAATAGCAAAAATATAGAAAAAATAAGAGAAAATATATCTTATATACCTCAAAATATTTTTTTTCAAACTATGAAAGTAATAGAATTTATTGAATATATATTTTCTTTAAAACAATATAGAAAAAAAGAATTAGATATTTTGAAGTTAGAAAAATATTTAGAAATATTTCAATTGGATAAAGATATTCTAAATAATTTCACAAATAAATTATCTGGTGGAGAAAAACAGAGATTGATGTTAATAATTACAATTTTATTAGATAAAGATATTTGGTTGTTAGATGAACCCACTTCAGCAATTGATTCAGAAACTAAAAAAAAAGTAATAGAAAACATTTTAAAATTAGATAAAACAATGATTATTGTATCACATGATAAAGAATGGTTAGAATATGAAAGTATAAAAATAATAAGTTGGTGATTAAATGACAAAAGATATATCTATATATTCATTAGGATTATTAATATTATTTATAATACCTTTAATAATAACTTCTATATTTTTAAAATTGGATATTATAAAAAAAACTTTTTTTTCGATATTTAAAATGTGTATACAACTTTTTTTAGTATCCCTTTATTTAAATTATATTTTTACACTAAATAATAGATTTATTAATTTATTGTATTTATTAATTATGATAATAATTGCAACACTTAATGTTGCTAATAATAGTAATTTAAAATTAAAAAAATTTATATTTTATATCTTTATTTCAATTGCATTTTCTCAAGTATTAACACTTTTTATATTTAATAAATTTATTATTAATTTATCAAATATATTTGATGCGAAATATATAATAGCTGTAGGCGGAATGCTTTTGGGAAATGAAATTTCAGGAACGATTATTACATTAAATAGTTTATATAATGAAGTAAGTAAAAAAGAGGAAAAATATTTATTTTTATTAACAATAGGTGCTAATAAATTAGAGGCTTTACAAGAAAGTATAAAAATATCTATTTTATCATCGATTACCCCAACAATAGCATCTATGTCAGCAATAGGAATAGTATCTTTACCAGGAATGATGACAGGACAAATATTAGCTGGAAGTATACCCACAACTGCTATAAAATATCAAATAGCTATCATGCTCGCTATACTTAATGCAAAATTTATATCTTCTATTTTAATAATAATATTTTTTAATAAAAAATGTTTTACTCCATACTCTCTACTAGATAAAGAATATTTTAAATAATTTTTATAAAATGACGATAATTAATTATAAATATAAAGGAAATAGAGAGTATATTAAAATATAAAATATTTAATAAAAATTTAGGAGGAAATATATGTCTATAATAAAAAATAAATTTTTTTATATAATAATAATTCAAGTTATATTTTTTCAATTATTGTTTTCAAATGATGAATATAAAATAGAGAAAATAATAAGAGATAACAAAGTAATAGGTGAAAAAATAATAAATCTAAAAGGAGATATTATAAAAGAATATCTTTATAAAGAATATGAAAATGATAGAGCAACTATTTTAGATGTAATTTCGAGAGGAAAAAGGGTAAAAAAGGTAGCAGAATTAAATATAATATATAATAATAATAAAAAATTATTTGCAGTAGAAAGAGATTTAAAAGGAAATATAAATGAAGTAAGCTTTTTTTATACGTTTGAGAATAAATTTATTGAAGAAAAAAGAGATGGAAATGGGAAATTACTTCAATTTTTAGAGTATAAAGATGATGGAAGTATAGTTGATGTAACAGAGGAAATAATATCTAAAAGAATTTTAGAAAAATTAACAGTAACAGAAAAAAATAAAACTAAAATTTTAAAATCACTAGATAGTTTAAAATTAATACTTTCAAAAGATAAAAAAATATTATTAGCTCAAACTTTAAAACCTTTAAATACAGCTAAAGTGGCAGAAAAAGATGTATTAATTTCTCAAATAGTAACAGATAGTATAAAAGAGTATACAAAAACTGATTTTGTATTAGTAAATGCTGGATTATTTCAAAATAAGATTGATATAGGTAATATATATTATGAAAATATTAAAAATATTTTAACAGATCATAAATTATATACTTTAAATCTTTACGGATATGAAATAATAGAACTTTTTAATAATATATCTAAATTGCCAAAAGGACATAGAGAATTTCCAAATACAGCGAACTTAATATGGGAAACATTAAAAAATAATATAGTTATTACTATAAATGGTGAACCATTGGATAAATACAAATTATATAGTTTAACAGTAAATGAATATATAAAAAATGGAAATGGTGTATATTTTAAATTAAAAGATAAAATATTTTCAGAAATACCTTATAAAACAGAGCTTATAGTTGCAGATTATTTAAATACAATAGATATTATTGATGATAGTTATATATTAGAGGATAGAATAAAATGAAAAATCTCCCTTACTTAGGGAGATTTTAATTTATTCTACAGTTACTGATTTTGCCAAATTTCTAGGTTTATCTACATCTAAACCTCTAGATTTTGCTACATAATAAGATAGTATTTGTAAAGGAATAACATTTATAACAGGAGAAAATAATTCCTCTGTATCAGGTACATATAATACAGCATCAGAAATATCTTGAATTTTTTCATCACCTTCACTTGCTATAGTTATTATTGTTCCACTTCTTGCTTTTATTTCTTCTACATTATTTTTAACTTTTTCATATGTATGAGACTTTGTAGCTATTGCTACAGTTGGGAAATTTTCATGTATTAGAGCAATAGGACCATGTTTTAATTCACCAGATGGATAGCCTTCAGCATGAATATACGATATTTCCTTTAACTTTAAAGCACCCTCAAGAGCAATAGGAGCATTTATATTTCTACCTATAAACATTGTGCTATTTACATTTTCAAAAAGTTTAGCTATTTTTTCTATATTTTTCTCATTATTTAAAATTGTTTTGACTTTTTTAGATAATAATTTTAATTCTGATATAATGTATTTTCTTCTCTCTTTTGATAAAATATTTTTCTTTTCTCCTAAAAATAACATTAAAATATAAAGAGCTATTAATTGAGAAACAAAGGCTTTTGTTGAAGCAACACCTATTTCAGGGCCTGCATTTGTATAAATAGTACCATCAGCTTCTCGACTTATAGTACTTCCTACTACATTTAAAATTCCTAAAGTTTTAGCACCTTTACTTTTAGCTTCTCTAAGTCCTGCTAAAGTATCAGCAGTTTCTCCAGATTGACTTATTAAAATAACAAGATCTTTATTTGAAATAATAGGATTTTTATATCTAAATTCGGAAGCTACTTCAACCTCAACAGGTATTCTTAATTCTTGTTCTAGTATATATTTTCCTACAAGTCCTGCATGCCAAGAAGTTCCACAAGCGACAATATGTATTTTATGAATATTTTGAAGTTCTTCATCGCTCATAGTTATTTCATCGATTTTTACATTATCTTCAAATACTTTTCCTCTAAGAGTATCATTAATCACTCTATCTTGTTCATGAATTTCTTTTATCATAAAATGGTCATAACCACCTTTTTCTGCAGCTTCTAGAGACCATTCTATGTGTTTTATATTTTTTTCTGTTTTATCACCATTAAGGTCAAATATTTCAACAGAATTTTTAGTTAAAATTGCTATTTCACCGTCATTTAAGAAAATAGCATCTTTTGTATGTTCTAATATTGCGGGTATATCTGAAGCAATAAAATTTTCATTTTTTCCTACTCCGATAACTAAAGGAGAGCCTTTTCTAGCAGCAATTAGCTTATTAGGTTCATTTTTTGTAAAAACTCCAATTGCATAAGCTCCATCTAATAGTGGTAGAATTTTTTTAACAGCTTCAAATATATCACCTTCATATGCATCTTCAATTAAATGAACTATAACCTCTGTATCAGTTTGACTTAAAAATTTGTGTCCTTTTTTGATAAGAGCAGCTTTTAATATATCATAATTTTCAATAATACCATTATGTACCAGTGTAATATCATTATTGGTAGACAAATGAGGATGAGAATTTTCTACACTTGGTTTTCCATGAGTTGCCCACCTTGTATGTCCAATTCCAAGAAAACCTTTCATATCTGTATTTATAATCTCTTTTTCAAGATTAACTAATTTACCAACAGCCTTTTTTGTAATAATATTTCCATTTTTTAGTATAGATATTCCAGCTGAATCATATCCTCTGTATTCTAGTTTTGATAAACCATTGAAAAGTATAGATTTGACTTCTTTCCTTTCACCAATATAACCTACTATTCCGCACATAGTTGTCCTCCTCAAAAATATAAAATTTTTTAAGGAAAAATAGTCACTAAAACATATTTGTACCTAAAATCACTTTTAGATTTTGTATGTTTTTTAGGTTGTGACCACCTCTAGAGCATCCGCCGAAAATTCGATAACTCTAGTCCTCGTCTTCTTTAAATAATTTAAAGATCTGGCGCTTTTATATTTTTTATTTTTCCTTAAATTAACAATAGAAAAATTTTAGCATAATGTATATACAAAATCAAGAAATTGTTTATTTCTGAAAAAAAATTTATAAAAAAAACACCTATAAATTATATAGGTATTTTGAGAGTAAGGATTATTTTTTTGAAGATTCATAAATAGAAATCCAAGTTTTAACGTCTATTTTAGTTATAAGATCAGCAATTAAATCATAAGGGATGTCGTTGAATTTTTTAAATGGAATACACCTTTTACCCATATCTAACTTATGGTTACATTTTTTTGAATATTCTTCTTTAAACCAATTTAATAAATCTTTATTACTATACAATCCTAAATGATAAAAAGAAATATAATTTTTTTGTGAAGCTAAATTAATAAACGGAAGAGGTAATCCATTTTTATATCCTTATGGATAAATAGAAAGAGGAACAACATATCCAATTATATTATAATTTAATTCTTCTACAAATCCTTCAGGAATATTATTAATGATAATTTTTCTTAAATTTATTAATAATGATTTTTCTATCATTAGGCAAACTATTTATATAATTTTCAAGAGTATTATAATTTTTCATTTAATTCACCTTTTCCCAATTATTAGAATCTTTCAATTCTAATTCACTTCCTGTAATTACTCTATTTTGAGTAAAGTTATTTAAATACATATCTTTTTTAGGAGTATATCTATTAATTACTAAAAATTTTACAACTTTTGTAGTACTTACGAAAGATATTTTAGATTTAGCTTTATTTTTTTTATTGAAAATATAAATACTAAATCCTATATTAATATTTCCAGTGCTAGTAGTATTTCTAGACAGTGTATTTTGTATTTTATTATTATTATCAATAAAACAATATTGTAAATTTTTCTCTAAATTTAATTTTCTATAAATAGTTGTAGAGCCATTTTTTTTAGCTGTAATAATATAATTATTGAAATCAATGCTTATATCGTATTTTTCTCCAGTTTCATAGGATAATTCTGAAATTCCTTTTATAAAAGTAGGTATCTGATTTCTCATTTTAAGTATAGCATTTGTTTCCATTTGTTTAGATACAGTAGCATAACCGATTGTACTTAATATAGTAATAATAGATATAGCTATAAGCAATTCTATTATGGTAAATCCATTTTGGTGATTATTCTTCATAAATATATCTCCTTGTTATTGTTTTGCTAAATTTAGAAATGATATCATCGGCTATTGTATTAGAATTTTTAGCAAATTCTTCAATATCAATATTATTACCTAATATAATAACTTCATCATCGATTTTAGCATTAGTATCAGTAAAATCAATTATTATTTTTTCCATACATATATTTCCTATTATTTTACATTTATTATTATTATATAAAACATAAGCTTTATTAGATAATTGTCGCATATATCCGTCAGCATAGCCAACAGGAACGACGCCTATTTTACTATCTTTATTTAAAATAGTTTGACTATAAGATACACCTTCACCTTTTTTTATATACCTTATATCAATAATTTTAGCTTTCCATTTAAAAATAGGGGTAATATTAATGTTTTTATTTTCAATAGGTTGAAGGCCATAGAGAGCCATACCAATTCTAGCGTAATTTTCTTTAATAATTACTTCATTAAATGAAGCAGGACTATTTGATAAGTGAATAATACTATAATTAAGATTATATTTTTTTAGTATAGAAATAATGTCATTAAAACTATCAATTTGATTTTTCATAAATTTAATATTACTATCAGCAGTCGCAAAATGTGTATAGATTCCAGCTATATTTATATTGTATTTGTGTACTAATTCTATTAATTCAGGAATATCTTCTTTTTCTAAACCAAGTCTATTTAAACCAGTATTAAATTTTATATGAAATTTAATTTTTGAAATATCATTTTTTAAATAAAAAATCCATTTTTTTAAATAAAATAGATTGAAAATAGTAAAAATAAAATTTTTATCAATACTTTTTTTTAAATATTCAGACTCTATTTCATTAAAAATAAGAATATTAGAGGTGATACCATTATTATAAAGCTCAATAGCTTCTTTATAATTAGCCACTGCAAATATCTCTATATTAAATTTATTTTGTAAAAATCTTGATATTTCAATAGCTCCCATACCATAAGCATTTGCTTTTACTATTGGAATAATATTTTTATTTGTATATTTTTTTATGTAATTATAATTTTTTTCTAATTTATTTAAATCAATTTCTAACCAAGTATACATATTAAGCCTTTCTAATTTTCTTTTTTTCTAAAATTTAATGCTTCAAGTATATGAAAATATGTTATATTTTCACTACCTTCTAAATCCGCAATAGTTCTACTTACTTTAAGTATTCTATCAAAACTTCTTGCAGAGATATTCATGCTTTTAGAAGCATTTTTAATTATATCTTTACTTTGATTATCTAATTCACAGTATTTTTTGATATCACTACTTGTCATATTTGCATTTATATATTTATTTTTATATCGTTTATTTTGAATTTTCCTAGCTTTTATAACTCTAGTGTATATCTCTTGAGAAGATTCACCTTCAGAATATTTAAAAAGTTCATCTTGAGATAATCTTCGTACTTCTACATATAAATCCATTCTATCAAGAATAGGACCAGATATTTTATTCATATACCGTATTCTATCTCTTTCAGTACATTTACAAAATTCTCCAGTATCACTACCATAATGTCCACAAGGACAGGGATTACTAGCAGATATTAACATAAAATTACTAGGAAAAGACACTCTATATAAAGAACGACTAATATTAACAACTTTATCTTCTAGAGGTTGCCTCATTGTTTCAAGAACTTTTTTAGGAAATTCAGCCATCTCATCTAAGAAAAGAACTCCATTATGTGCTAATGATATTTCACCTGGCTTAGGATTTCTACCTCCACCAATTAATGCAACATCAGAAGAGGTATGATGAGGAGCTCTAAATGGTCTAGTTTTTATAAAAGGTTCGTCCTTATTAAGCATGCCTGCAATACTATAAATTTTAGTTGTTTCAATAATTTCATTTTCATTCATAGGTGGTAAAATAGTATTTAATCGCTTTGCAAGCATAGATTTTCCACTTCCAGGAGGTCCTATCATAAATATATTATGACCACCAGCAGCAGCTATTTCAAGAGCTCTCTTAGCTTTAGTTTGTCCTTTTACCTCTTTAAAATCTATTTCAAAATTTTGATCTATAAATTCAATTTTATTTTTTATTTTTATTCTTTTATTATTATTAATAAATTCAATAACATCATTTAAAGTTTTTACTGGAATTATATCAATATCTTTAATTAATGAAGCTTCATAATAATTTTCAGCAGGTAAAATAATTCCTTTAAATTTTTTTTCTTTTGCGAGTATTACAGAATTAATAATACCGTTTACCTTTTTAATTTCACCGCTTAAAGAAAGTTCTCCGATTAATAAATAGTTATTAAATTTATCTTTATTTACAATATCATAGCAAGATAAAATTCCAATAGCTATTGGTAAATCATAAGAAGCGCCCTCTTTTTTTATATCAGCGGGAGATAGATTTACTACTATTTTTTTTGGTTGAATTTGATAACCGCTATTTTTCATAGCAGCGCGAACTCTTTCTCGACTTTCTGATATAGCAGTATCAGCTAATCCTACTATGGAAAAAGATGGAAGTCCATTATTAATGTCAACTTCCACCTCTATAATAAATGTTTCAAGTCCTATATAACCACTACTTAATACCCTAGATAACATATTTCCCCCTAAATTGTTATTAAAAATTATTTTACATATTTTTTATCTGTTTTCATAATGTGTTCTATTAACCATTTTTTTAAGAAATCAATAAGTTCATTAGATACACTTGATTTTCCAGATTTTATATCATTTTGTACTTTAACTACTTGTTCTACAAATGTTTTATGAATTTTTTTATGATTTTCTAAATCATCATATCCAATGCTTTCCATATATTCTTCTTCATCTTTAAAATGTGTAACAGTATAATCAGCTAACTCTGCTATAATTTCATTAATTATACTTTTACTTTGTCCAAGTAGCATAGCAGCATTTAATGTATTTACTAAAGTTACAAGTTTTTTATGCTGATTATCTATTTTTTCATTATTAACACTATATTTATTGTCCCATTTAATTAAATCTTGAATTTGATTATTATTATCTAAAATAGCTATTCCATTTATACTTCCAGTTAAGCTATGAGAAATTTCATTAAGTCTAGAAATTTCTTCTAAAAATTCATTTAATTTATTACTTATAATTTCAAAAATATATGTTTGTTCTTGACTGATGTTTGTAATTGTTTCACCGTTAAAAGCTACAGTTTCAGTTGCAACTTGAATCTCTTCTATTGCTGTTGATTGCTGATTAATAGCATTAGAAATATTAGTAACTTCTTTATTAGTACTTTCAGTTTGTTCAACGATATTATCTATTTCTTTTATGGTATCTTCAGAAAGTTTTATACCTACTTTTACTTCATTATAACTTTCTTGTACAGCATTAATAACTTCATTTGTTTCATTTTGTATTATTTTAATTAAATCCTCTATTTCTTTTGTAGCTTTTCCAGAATCATCAGCTAGTTTTCTTACTTCTTCAGCAACTACTGCAAAACCTTTACCAGCTTCTCCAGCTCTAGCTGCTTCAATTGCTGCATTTAATGCAAGTAAATTTGTTTGTTCAGATATTTGATTTATCATATTTACTATATTTACAATTTTTTCTGAAGAAGAAGCTAATTCATTGGTTTTAGTCTCAATTATTTGCATAAGTGTTTCAATTTTTCTCATTTCATTAAGTGTTTTTGTAACACTTTTTCCACCTTTTTTAGCTGCTTTTGCAGTATCATTTGATAAAATCATAGTTTGCTCTGCATTTTCAGCAACTATTTTAAAACTTTCAGATAAGTTATTAATAGTAGCTGATATTTCTTCTGTTGAAGCGTATTGATTAGTTACACTATCGAGTATATCTTTTGTTTTATTCTCTAATGCTAAAAGATTATCAGTGTTTTCATTAGAGCCTTTAATAATTTCTTCAGTTTCTTTAGTTAAATGATTAGAGAGTTCTTTTAAATTTTTTGAAGAATAGTTGATTATAGACACTATCTGAGAAATTTTATTAAAAAATCCAAATAATCTTTTTAATGAAGGGTATTTATCTTCATATTCAGTAAAATCAATATCATTGTTTTCTAGTTTTGAAAAAATATTTTCTAAAAGTTTTTGTAAATGAAACAACTTTTTAGTTGCAAAAGTAATTAAAATTAATTGAATAATAATAAAAATACTACCTAAAAGAATATTCCCTTTTGTAAATAAAATAAGGATACTTAAAATAATAATACTTCCTAATAAAACCATATAACCCACCGCCTTTATAAAATTTATATATTATTATAATAACATATTTTTTATATAAAATAAATTATATTTTTTTTGAGTTTGTGATATACTAAAATAAGGTGAGAAAGATGAAAAGTGTAGCAATATTTTGTAATGTAATAGATAATTATGGGGATATAGGATTTGTCTTTAGATTAGCGAGACAATTGCATAAACGAAATGATAAATTAGAAATAAAAGTTTTTTTAAATAACTTAAAATCTTTTAATAAAATTAATAAGAATATTTCTATAAATAAAACACAACAAAAATTAGGAAATATTCTTTATATAGATATAAATAAGGTGGATTATTTTGAAATTGAGAAATCAGAAATAGTTATAGAAGCATTTGGTTGCGATATAGATGAAAGTTATTTTGAAAATAATAATAAAACAAAGCTGATAATAAATTTAGAATATTTAAATATAGAAGAGTGGACAAAAGATTATCATTTAATGCCGTCTTATTCGGGATATAATAATATAAAAAAATATTTTTTTATGCCTGGAATAGAAGAAGGAACAGGAGGAATTATATCTGATTTTGAAATCCCTATTTATTCAAAAAAATATTTTTTTAATAATGAATTAAAATTAGATATAAATATTGAAAATAAAATTATTACAATATTTACTTATGAATTTAATTTTGATAATTTAATGAAGTATCTAAAAAAACAAAAACAAAATTATACATTATTACTATTTGGAGAAAAAACGCAAAAATATTTTAGAGGATTAGACAAAAAAATAGATAATATTGATTTAATTTTTATGAATTATTTATCTCAAGAGGATTTTGATAAAGTTCTTTATTTTTCAGACTATAATTTAGTAAGAGGAGAAGAAAGTTTTGTAAGAGCAATTCTTGCAGGAAAACCTTTTTTGTGGCATGCATATTGTCAAGAAGAACTAGAACACTTAAATAAGATAAGCGGTTTTTTACAAATCATTTCAAAATTTTTTCCACAAAAAGAATTTGAAATATATAAAAAAATAATGTATAATTATAACTTGAGAAAAATCAATAATTATGATAGAAATGATGTATATTTTGATGATTTTTTTAAAATTGATAGAAAAATTTTTTTGAAATTTAGTAATAGTATTAAAAAACATAATTTAATAGATAATTTGATGCTCTTTATTGAGCAAAATTTAAAATAATTTAGGAGGAATTTTTAATGAAAACAGCTCAAGAATTTTCATCTGGAAATATTATAAAAATGGGGAATGATGTATTTTTTATATTAAAAGCAACATTTAATAAATCTGGAAGAAATGCTGCAGTTATGAAATTTAAATTAAAAAATGTTATAACAGGACAAATAAAAGAAGAAGTTGTTAAAGCTGGAGATAAATTTGATGATATTAGATTAGATAAAAAATCTATGCAATTTTTATATGAAATGGATGGAGACTATAATTTTATGGATCAAGAAACATTTGATCAAATTGCATTAAGAAAAGAAGATTTAGAAGATGCTCCAAAATATTTAGTAGAAGAAATGGTAATAGATGTTCTTTTCTATGAAGGAAAACCAGTGGGAATAGAATTACCTACATCTGTAGAAAGAGAAGTAACTTATACAGAACCTGGACTTAGAGGAGATACAACAGGAAAAGTAATGAAACCAGCTACAATAGAAACAGGATATGAATTACAAGTACCTTTATTTGTAAATATTGGGGATATAATAAAAGTAGATACTAGAACGGGAGAATATGTAGAAAGAGTAACTAAATAATGATTTTAAAGCAAATTGATAATTCAATTTGCTTTTTTTTGTTTTTTAGAGGAAAATAGTATAGAGGTATAGAAAATATTAAATAAATATAGGGAATTAATAAATTCTTTATATACTGTATAAAAAAAGGAAAGAATTTTCTTAATAAAAAAATATAATGATTTAAATTATTGAGATTAATAGTTTAATTAACTAAAATAAAAAGGGGGAAATATCTTTGATTAATGAATTAAAAGATATTAAAATCTTTGCAGGTAGTACAGGAAAAGAGTTTGCAGAAAAAATGTGTAAATATTTAAATTCTACTCTAGGGAAATCAAGTGTAAAAAAATTTTCTGAAGGAAATATTTTTGTACAAATTCAAGAAACGGTAAGAGATAAAGATGTATATTTAGTTCAATCAATAGGAATGAATCCAAATGATGAATTTACAGAAATATTATTTTGGATGGATGCATTTAAAAGAGCAAGTGCAAAACAGGTAACAGCGATTATTCCATTTTTTAGTTATGCAAAAGGTGATAAAAAAGATGAGCCAAGAGTATCGATTAGAGCTAGAGTTTGTGCTGAATGTATTGAAGTATCGGGAGCAGATAGAGTAGTTACAATGGATTTACATAGCCCTCAAATACAAGGTTTTTTTAAAAAACCAGTGGATCATCTTTTCGCTATGTCATTATTATCTGAATATATTAAAACAATGAATTTAAATAATTTAATGATTGTTTCTCCAGATTCAGGATTTGCAAAAGAAGCTAGAATGTATTCTGAATATTTAGATTTGCCAATAGCAATAGCAGATAAAACAAGACGAGATCATTTAGAAAATGCAAAAATATTAGATATTGTAGGTAATGTAGAAGGGAAAAATATAGTAATTACGGATGATTTTACTATTTCAGGAGGGACTTTAATAGATTTAGCTTATGAATTAAAAAAAAGAGGTGCTAAAAAAATCTATGCAGTATTATCACATGTTTTGTTAACTAAAGAAGGATTAGAAAAAATAGAAAATAGCCCTATTGAAAAAATAATTTCAACAGATAGTGTAAAAAATGAATATATAAAAAATAATGATAAAATAAAAATTATTTCAGTTGCACCACTTTTTGCCGAGACTATAAAAAGGATACATCTTAGAAAGTCAGTAAGTTGTATATTTGAAAAATTACCTTACAAAATTATTAAAAATTCATTTTAATAAAACATTTAAAAAGAAAGTAAAGCATTGTATAAATGTAGTATAATATTAATAACAGGTCTTAATTGATGAGATATTAAAAATTCTTTTATAATATATAAAAAGGAGGAATTAAAATGAAAAAATTATTAATAATTGTATCTTTTTCTTTGCTAATTACAGCATGTAATATGTTTGAGTCAATTGATAAAGCAAAAGATACAGAGGAAGTAAAAGCCTTTAAACAAGAGCAAGCATTAAGAGAAGGAGATTTTGCAGAATCAGTAAATATTGCTGAAGAAACTATCAATGGCGATAGTGATATGAGAGCAACTAGTAATGAAAGTGAAGAAGTAGCTTCAAAAGTGAAATTTGATGTAACTAGCTTAAGTGCAATACAAATAAGTAATGCAACGATAAATGATATTACTACATTAAATACAGAAGATATGGTAAAAGCTATAGCTACAACTACTAATTCAGCTGTAGCAATTGAAGGTGCTAAAAAAGTATATGAAGATATTTCTAAACCATTAGAAAATTTAATCAATAAAAATATATCAAAAGCAAAAGAGTATACAGAAGCTAAAACAACAATAGCAGAAAGTAAAATGGGACAAGGAAATTTAAAAACTACAGATGTTTTAGATAGCTTTACAGGGAATGCAAATTTAGCAGGGAATATAGTGGCAAATACATCTAGTAATGATGATTTTTCAATAGCTGATTTAATTGAAGTGAATCATAATTATAAAAAAGCATATTTACAAGGTGCGTTAGATGAATTTATGAAAGCTCTGGTAAAAGATATAACAAAATTTAAAAACATGAAAGAAATAATACCTAATTATACTGATAAATATACTGCTGAAATGGTAACAGGAGGAGTATGGTTAGCTATAGAAATAACAGATGTTTTTGCAAACAAAGATCAGAGTAAAACTCAAGATAAATGGATATTTAAAAAATATTCAAACTTAACAGATGAAGATAAATTAGCGTGGATGAAAATCAAGCCAAAAGTTATAATAACACTTACAAATTTAAGAGCTAAACTTATGATGTTGTTAGGAGTGACAGAAGACCAAAATGGTAATTTATCAGCTAAAGATCCAAGTAAAGTAGTAAACATAAAATTATTAAAAGATAATTATGATGATTTTTATGATGTTGTAGATGAGTTTGATAATGTATTAGAAAAAATAAGCTCAATTACGTTTAGTGATAGCATAAATGATACAACAGAACAAACTAACTATGAAGGATTATTAAATCAGCTTGGAGTAGCAACAGAACAATAAAAAGGGGAGGTCAATTAATATGAAAAAGTTATTTTTAATTATATTTATTATATCAGCGACATCGATATTTGCAGAAGTAATCCCTGCATCATATAAAACAGTAAAATCAAATGCAATGGGGGGAACTACAATTTTGGCTGAAAAAAGTGATATGTCATTAATATATAATCCAGCAATGTTAGAATTTATAGATAAATGGCATTTAAGCTTTTTAGGTGGAAATATTGGAACAGGAAATGAAACTTTTGAAGTAGCAAAAGCACTTCAAAATATGATGGATGCTATATCAAATGCAAATGAAGATGATGTACCTAAAATTCTTAATGATTATTTAGATGGAACAAATACAAGTGGTAAAAATAATGATGGAAATGAGATAAATAATAAAGCAATAAGAGCAGATATCTCAGGAGTTATTGCTTCGTATACAGGTAGAATTTTTGGAGCAGGATTTGGAGTAGGAGCATTTGGAAATGTAAATGCAAATGAAATAGCTCTTGTAAATAAACCAAGTTCTCCAGAGTTAGTTTTAGATATGAACACAAGTTTAGATGTGCCATTAGGAATTTCAAAATCGATAGGTAAAAATAATCAATATTCTATGGGACTATCTTTTAGAATGGTATCAGCTACTTCTATGGAGGCTTCATTAGGCTCATCAGGATTATTTGAACTAAGTGATGATAATATTAGTGATGATAAAAAAAATTCATTATTAGGATATTCAGAATACTCTGGATTTAGTACAAATTTAGGTGCTGTATGGCAAACTAAGAAATTAAATTATGCATTTACATTAAAAGATTTTATTAATAGTGTAAAAGTAACAAAATATGAAAATGAAGAAAAAATAGAAGAAGATGATAAACTTCCATTAAATCTTTCTATAGCAATTAGTAATAAATTTACTCCAGAAGAAAGAGGAATGAACTGGTATGAAAAAAATATATTTTGGACAGTAGAGATACAAAATTTATTAAATAAAGACCTTGATGGAAATGGATACGATGATACTAATTTTTGGAAAAAACTTCATGCAGGAGCGGAAATAGCGTTAATTAATAATAAAGCTTTTGATTTTGATTTTAGAGTAGGTTTAAATCAAGGATATCCAACTTATGGTTTTGGAACACAATTATTCAGAACGCTTTTAATTGATTATGCTTATTTTACAAAAGAAGTTGGACCATATATAGGTTCACAAGAAGTAAATATGCATACATTTGCATTTAAAATTGAGATATAAATTTATTATATATAGTAAATAAAGACTGCTAAATTAGCAGTCTTTATATTTTTTTGAGCTTTATTTCAATAGTACTGTTTTTATCAATATATATTTTTAATTTATCAAAGCCTCCGGGAATACCTTTACCGTTATAATTACTAAGTCCAACAGGCTCTTTTGGAATTCCTAAAAAATTTTTATCCAATTTTTTATTATTGTTAATATCTTGAAAGACTGAAAATAAATAATAATTATTGGGTAGAGTTATTTTTTTGGAAATTTCATTATTATCAGAAGATAAAATAAACTGTTTTAAAGGAATATCTCTTTTATAACTTTTTTTTGAATTAAAAATTTTAAGATAAATATTCCCTTTATTTTTATAGATGTTATTAATTCTTAAATTTATTATGTAATTATTTGCAAATAGATTATAAGCTATAAATAAAAATAATATTATTTTCTTCATAAGGTACCTCCAAAATTTTTCTTAATATAAGTTTACTAAAAATAAAAGAATTTCCTTTTTAAAAATAAAAAATTGTTAATTATATCAATTATATTCTTAATATTCTTTTAAATTATATATATTTATATTAAAGAGGAATTTTGTATTGTATATTTAATACTATTATTTACTTTTAAAGACTTATAATTATTATAAAACCTAAGTTAAAACTTTTATTTTATTTAAACATGACGATAATTATAATAGAGAGTTGGAGGGGATAAAAATGTTTAAAGATAGATTAGCAAAAAGATTAGATGAAATAAAAAATAATTTAAAAAAGTATAGTGAATGCGAAGCGATTATATGGATGAATTCTACAGGTTTAGAATTAGAAGAATTTAATAAATATACAGGAATTGATTTTATAATTTTTGTAAAAGAAAACGAAAACGAATTTTTAAAAAATATATCTTGGCTAGATTGTGAATCAAAAGTGATATATGCTTTTAAAAATAGAAAAAATGGATATAAAGTAATGTATGAAGATAAAATATATTTAGAATTTATTATATTTAATTTAGATGAAATAGAAGAAATGATTTTACCAGAAGGAAGAATTATATATATAAAAAATAAATTTGACATTAATAAATTTCAAATAGAACGTTTAGAAAACAATAATATAAATATTGATTGGGAAATAGGAGAATTAATAACATATATATACTTGGGGCTAGCAAAATATAACAAAGGTGATAAAATACCAGCATTTAGTTTTATTCAGATTTATGCAGTAAATAGATTGTTAGAATTAGCTATAATATTAGAAGAAAATCATCTTTCTTATAATATTATTGAAAAAGAAAATATAAAATTTCAAGGGATTTCATCAAATGTAAATAAATTTATGCAAGGATATAATAAAAGTAAGGAATCAGCATTAGAATTAATTTATTATATAAATAAAAATTTTGAATTAAATAGTTTTATGACAGAAAAATTAATAGAGCTTGCAAAATAAAAAAAATCTAGTATTTCACTAGATTTTTTTATTATATTGATATAGAGAATATAAACCATCAACTGCTAAAGTTTCAATATATTCATCTATTTCATCTATTTCATGACTAATAATTTTACCAACACCACCGGTACTTATTATATATGGAGAGTCTAGATGTGCTTTATATTGAGTAATCAATTCTTTTATTTGTCCAATAGCGCCATAATATATACCAGTATTAATATGTTCTATTGTATTTCTTCCGAGTACTGTTTCAGGTTTTTCAAATCTTACTTTTGGTAATTTTGAAGTTTTTGAAAATAAAGCATCAATAGACATATTTACTCCAGGTAAAATACATCCACCTAAATAAGTATTGTTTTTAACAATTTCAAAAGTTGTAGCTGTTCCAAAATCTATAATTATTATTTCGTTTTTATCAGGATATTTAAACATCGCTTCTGATATATCCACAATTCTATCAGCACCCATTGCACTAGGTGATTCTATTTTATTTGAAAAAGTAAAAGGTAATTTAATTTTAGAATTAATAACTAGAGGTTTTGTATCAAAATATTTTATACTTAAAAATTTAAAAATATTAGTTAAATTAGGTACAACAGATGAGATTACAACACTATTTATTTTTTTTAAATCTATATGTTTAAAATCAGATAATGTTTTTAAATATGAAAAATATTGATCTTCAGTTAAATTAGCGTTAGTCGCTATTCTAAATGAAGTAAGTTGTTTAGCATTTTTAGTATATATTCCTGTTACAATATGTGTATTTCCTATATCAAATCCAATTAACATTTTTCCTCCTAATTTTTGATTAAAATTATTAATTATAGCATTTTAATTTTTTAAATAATTTTTATAAATTGATATAAAAATTATAATTAATTATATCATTTTAATAAAAAAAAAAATAGAGATTGTTCTATTATTAAAATAATTATGATATAATAATTAGTAATAATAAAATCTAAAATAGGGTGAAAATAATGAAAGCTACTGGAATAATTGTTGAATATAATCCTTTTCATAATGGGCATAAATATCATTTAGAAAAAGCAAAAAAAAAGAATAGAAAAAATATTATTATTGCTGTAATGAGTGGAAATTTTTTACAACGTGGAGAACCAGCAGTTTTAAATAAATGGGTAAGAACTGAGATGGCTCTATTAAATGGAGTAGATATTGTTGTAGAGTTACCTGTTTTTTATTCGATTAAAAGTGCAGAAGGATTTGCAGAAGGAGCTGTTAGGATATTAGATGCTTTAAATGTAGAAACTATTATATTTGGTTCAGAAGCTGGAGAAATTAATGAACTTAAAGAAATAGCAAATCTTCACTTTAATGAAAATTTTCAAAATTTAATAAAAAATAGATTAAAAACAGGTGTTTCGTATCCAAATGCCTTTAATGAAGCGTTAAACGAATATGGAATTTTAAAAGAATTAAAACCAAATAACATTTTAGGAGTAGAATATATAAAAGCAGGGGAAAAAATAAAGAGTAAAATAAATTTTCAAACTATAAAAAGAGAAAAAGTGGATTTTTATGGGGAGGAAATAAGAGAAAAAATTACTTCGGCTACTAATATAAGAAAATTAATAATTAACAATGAAATAGAAAAAATAAAAGAAACTGTACCGGGAAATTGTTATAATTTAATTAAAAAAAATCTAGATAAAATAGTGACTTTAGATGATTTTTATCCTTATATAAGATATGAAATTATAAATAATTATAAAAAATTAAAAAAATTAAAAGATATAGAACAAGGGCTTGAAAATAGAATATATAATGTAGCTTTACAAAGTGAAAATATTATAGAATTTTTAGAAAATATAAAAACAAAAAGATATACAACAAGTAGAATAAAACGAATACTTATATCTATTTTGATAGGTATGTATGAAGATGAATATCAACTAGATTATATTAAAATACTGGGATTTACAGGAAATGGAAGAAAATACTTGAATTATATAAAAAATAATTGTAAACTAGATTTTATTACAAATATAAAAAATTTAAAAGAAAATTTTACTAAAGAAAGGAGAGAAAGAATGAGTTTTGAATTTAAAACAGACAATATTTATAAGCTTGTAAAGAGTTATGAGGAAAGAAAATATCCTGTGATAGTAAAATGAAGATTATTATTATTTTATTTATCTTAAGTGTTATTATTTTTATTATTCTAAGTAGTATAATGATATTAAAAAATATTATGAAGCCAGTTTACATAGGATTAGAAGAAGTCTATTCTGATCCTATATTAAGAGAGGATTATGGGATCTTTGATAAAAAAACTCCGCAAGATTATGGTTTTGATTATAAAGAAGTGGTATTTTGTTCACATAAGAAAAGATTAAAAGGATGGTATATTCCTTCACAAGAAAAAAGATCAGATAAAGTAATTATTTTTTTACATGGAAGGACATCAAATAGATTAGTAGTATTGGAATATTTAGATATTATAAGAGAAAAAGGACTAAATAAAGAATATGCTATATTTATGCCGGATCTAAGAGGAAGTGGAGATTCTGATAAGGGATTAACTGCATTAGGATATTATTATAAAGAAGATATTTTTGCAGCAATCAATTACATGAAAAATGGATTTAATAAAACAAAAGTTGTTTTATATGGATTTTCTATGGGGGCTCTTGGAAGTGCATATGCAATAGAAAAATATTATAATATATTAAAGCAAAAGGATATTGAAATAAAAGCTCTTATTTTAGATAGTCCACTAAGTAATTCAAAAGAGAGAATTATTGATAGAGTAAAAAAATTACCATTATCTAATTTTTATATAAAATATGCACCTTTTTTATTTAATATAGTTATTGGAAATAATTTAAAAAAATTATATTTAGGTTATCTTTTAAATAAAATAGAAGTACCAATTTTAATTTTGCAATCATTAGAAGATAAAACTACAAAATATAGTATTTTAAAAGAAGAATTAAAAAAATTAAAAAAGAAAAACAATATTTATTTACAAATATTTCAAAAAGGAGAACATGTTAAAATATATAGAATAAACAAGGAAAATTATAGTTTAGTAATAGAAAGATTTTTTCAAATGTAAAAAAATATTAAAATAAAAAATAAAAAGGTTGTAATATATATGGAAGTATGGTATACTTTATTTAAGTGATTCGAAAGAAGTAAAATGAATTTATGGAAATTTATGAATGTAGTAGTAGTATTTCCAAAATCAATAAAAGCTCTTGAAGAATTAAATTAAAAAAATTTGGAGGTAGTATTACTATGGCAAACGGAATAGTAAAATGGTTTAACGGAGAAAAAGGATTTGGATTTATCACATCAGAAGAAGGAAATGATGTATTTGTACATTTTTCTCAAATTAAAAAAGATGGATTTAAAACATTAGAAGAGGGAGAAGAAGTGTCATTTGACGTAGTTCAAGGACAAAAAGGACCTCAAGCAGAAAACGTAGTAGTGAAATAATTAAATATTTTAACTATACAAAAAAGAACCTATTTATTTAGGTTCTTTTTATTTTTTTTGATTTTTTAAAATAGAGATAAAGAAAAAGTAAAATGAATATAATTATAACAATCAGTTCAGAATTTTGGATAAAAAAACAGAATTTTGGGATTTTAATTATAAAAAATATAAAGTATATATAATAGAGGAAGTAGTAATAAAATAAAAAGAGGAGGTTTAAAATGAAAAAAGGATTAACATTGTTATTATTATTAGCATTAATGTCAACTATGTCATTTGCTGGGGGATTATTTAAAAAGAAAAAAACTCTTACAATATATGCAGGATTAATGGAAGATCATGCAATGGCAGCGGTAAAACAGTTTGAAAAAGAAACAGGAATAAAAACAAATTTTGTTCGTATGAGTAGCGGTGAAACGTTAGCTAGAATAAGAGCAGAAAAAGATAATATGACTGCTAGTATTTGGTATGGTGGACCTGCAGATGCATTTATAGCTGCAAAACAAGAAGGGTTACTTGAAGCTTATAAATCACCTAATGCAGAAATAATACCAGATAAATTTAAAGATAAAGATGGATACTGGACAGGTATATATATAGGATATTTAGGTTTTGTAATGGATAGAGAATGGTTTGAAGAAAAAGGATATGATTATCCAAAATCATGGCAAGATTTATTAAAGCCAGAATTTAAAGGTGAGATTGTTACAGCCCATCCGGGATCATCAGGAACTGCGTATACTATGCTTTCTACTGTAATTCAACTTATGGGAGAAGAAAAAGGTTTAGAATATATGAAAAAATTAAATGGACAAATTCGTCAATATACAAAATCAGGAACAGCTCCTGGAAGAATGGTTGGATTAAAAGAGATTCCTATTGGAATTACTTTCTTACATGATGCAATTAAATATAGATTAGAAGGATTTAAAAATATAGAAATAGCAGCACCAGCTGAAGGTACTGGATATGAAATAGGAGCGGTAGCGGTATTAAAAAATGGACCAGATATGGAAGCAGCAAAAAAATTTGTTGACTGGGCTTTAACTAAAAAAGCACAAGAATTAGGACAAAAAGTTGGATCTTATCAATTTTTAACAAATCCAAATGCTAATCCACCAAAAGAAGCAATGGTACTAAAAAATACTAAATTAATTGATTATGATTTTAGTTGGGCAGGTAAAAATAGAGGGAAATTAGTAGAAAAATTTAGTAAAGCAACAAAAACTAAAGCACCTACTAAATAATAAAATTTCTTAAAAAGAATCCATGTTTTACACATGGATTTTTTTAAGAAACAAAATGAAAGGAGTAATAAATGGACAGTAAAATTAATATACTAATAAGAAATGAAGTTGAAAACTTCAAAAAAAATATGCGAGATCCAATATTGATGATAACTATTATTTCAATAATGATTTTAGTTTTTTTATTTATTTTATATCCTTTAATAAAAATTCTAAGTGAAAGTATATTTTATAATGGAAAAATATCTTTAGAGCATTATAAAAATATTTTCAAAAACGATTCAACACTTGAAATAATAAAAAATACAGTAGTTCTAGGAATTATAGTGAGTACGATTTCTACATTAATTGGATTTTTATTTGCATATGCATCAGCATATTTAAAAATAAAAAATAAAGGGATATTTAATGCAGTAGCAATTTTACCTATGATTTCTCCTCCATTTGTAATAGCACTGTCTACAATTTTATTATTTGGAAGAAATGGATTTATTACAAGAGGAATTTTTGGAATAAGAGATTTTGATGTATATGGATTAAAAGGTTTAATAATTGTACAAACACTGACATTTTTTCCTGTCGCATATTTAATGCTTGTAGGATTATTAAAAAGTATAGATCCTTCAGTAGAAGAAGCTGCTAGAGATTTAGGAGCATCGAGATGGAATGTATTTAAGACGATCACTTTACCACTTATGGTACCTGGATTAGCAAATGCTTTTTTATTAGTATTTATTCAATCGATAGCAGATTTTGGTAATCCAATGGTAATAGGTGGAAATTATACAACTCTTGCAATTCAAATATATCTTCAAGGTATAGGGAATTATGATATTGGTGGTGGAACAGCACTTGCAATTATTTTATTAATTATATCTATAATTTTATTTACAATACAAAAATATTATGTAAGCACAAAATCATATGTTACAGTTACTGGAAAGGTTTCGCGAGAAAGAGAATTAACAGATTCACCAAAAATAGTAAAGCCGGTATATTATATAATAGTTGCAATTAGTATTTTTGTAGGATTGTTGTATATATTAGTTCCAATTGGTTCTTTCATAAAATTATGGGGAGCAGATTATTCATTTTCGTTAAATCATTATAAATATGTATTTGGATTAGGAATGAAACCTATTATAGATACTACAATGTTAGCTTTAGTTGCTACACCAATTAGTGGAATTTTAGGAATGATAATAGCATTTTTAGTAGTTAGAAAAAAATTTATTGGAAAAACATTTGTAGAAGGGACTACAATGCTTGCAATAGCTATTCCTGGGACGGTAATAGGATTAGGATATGTTCTTTCATATAATACAAAGCCATTAGTATTAACAGGAACAGCAACTATCCTCATAATAGCGTTTATAATGAGAAGTATGCCAGTAGGAGTGCGTTCAGGAATCGCTGCATTACAACAAATAGATCCATCAATAGAAGAAGCTGCAAATGTATTAGGAGCAGATAGTAAAAAAGTATTTACATCAGTAACAGTTCCTATGATAAAGCCAGCATTTTTTAGTGGATTAACATATACTTTTATTAGAAGTATGACTTTAGTAAGTACAGTAATTTTTCTTGTATCAGCAAATTATAATTTATTAACTGCTGCAATTATGAGTCAAATTGATGTAGGTAAAATAGGAGTTGCATCAGCATATTCAACAATATTAATTATTATTGTCGGGATAGTAGTATCTATTATGCAATTTACATTGTCAAGAATGGGTGTTAATATAAATAATGGAGAAGGTGGTAAATAATATGAAAAATGCTAAAAGATTAAAAATAGAAAATTTAAATAAAACTTTTATAACAAATAAAAATCAAAAAGTAGTAGCTGTAAATAATATAAATTTAGATATAGAACCAGGTGAATTTGTAACAATATTAGGACCTTCTGGATGTGGTAAGACAACTACACTTAGGATGATAGCAGGATTTGAAATGCCAACAGAAGGGAAAATTTATATAGGTGATGAAGATGTAGCAAGTAAAACACCAGATAAAAGAGATACAGCAATGGTATTTCAAAATTATGCTCTTTTTCCTCATATGAATGTATTTGATAATATAGCATATGGACTGAAACTTCAAAAATTACCAGAAAATGAAATAAAAGAAAGAGTAAGTAGAATATTAAAACTTATGAAAATGGAAGATTTTGCAACAAGAGTACCTTCTCAAATGTCTGGTGGGCAACAACAAAGAGTATCTTTAGCAAGAGCACTTGTAATGGAATCAGGAATACTTCTTTTTGATGAACCATTATCAAACCTAGATGCGAAATTAAGAATACATATGAGAGATGAAATAAGAAGAATTCAAAAGACAGTTGGAATAACGTCTGTTTATGTAACACATGATCAATCAGAAGCTATGGGATTATCTGATAAAATAGTTATAATGAATGCTGGAAATATTGAACAAGTGGGGAATCCTATTGAAATATATCAAAAACCTAAAAATGAATTTGTTGCAAATTTTATAGGAAAAGCAAATATAGTAGATGGAATTGTAAAAGAAAGAATAGAAGAATACTTAGAAGTTGATATTCATGGTGTAGAGTATAAAATAAAAAGTAATAAGAACTACAAATCAGGAGATAAAGTACGAATTGTTATTAGACCTGAGGCAATAGATATATTTGGAGAAGATTTTACTGGGGTAGTAACAAAATCAATATTTATGGGACAACATCACGAATATGAAGTAGAATTTTTTGGTGAAAAATTAGAAATATCGTATAATAATCCAATTAATAGAAAAATACATGATGTAGATGATAAGCTTTCTTTTTCTTTTGATACTAAAGCATTACACATATTTTAGGAGAGTAAATTATGTATAATTTAGAAGTTGATCAAATGTTTGCAAGGATTTTAGTTGCTATTATAACTGGAGCTATAATAGGGCTTGAAAGGGAGATAAAAAATAAACCTGCAGGATTTATTACACATACAGTTTTATGTGTGGGTGCTGCCATTATTTCTATGATTCAGATAAAACTTAGTTATGAATCAGTAAATTTTTTAATAAATTATCCTGAATTATCTCAAGGAATAAAAATAGACACAGGAAGATTGATAGCACAAGTAGTAAGTGGAGTAGGATTTTTAGGAGCAGGAACAATTATTCAAAATAAAGGTAATGTAAGAGGAATAACAACAGCAGCCACTTTATGGCTAACTGCTTGCTTAGGTATTGCAGTAGGATTAGGATATTTTACATTAGCATTAGGGACAGCGATAATAATAACAGGAGTTGTTATGCTGTTAAAAAGAATAGAAGTTAGACATATTGAAAAAAGAATACCTAAAAAAATCATTATAGAATATAAATTAAATAAAGATATTGAAAAAAATATTAAAAATTTTTTAGAAATAAAAAGAATAAAAATATATGATAAAAAATATATTAGAGAAAGTTATAATGGAGATATAACAAAAAGGATAACAGAATTTTCTTTAATGATGCCTAAATTTATTGATATAGAAAATTTAATAAATGAATTATCAAAAGTAGAAGGGATATTAAAAATAAATAATGTAAGAATAGACGGGAAATAATTTTTTAAGAAAACTATTTATATTATAAATATGTTTTCTTTTTTTATTATATTAAATATAGTATAATTAATTAAAATTGTAAATGGAGAAAATTATTATGAAAAAATTATTTTTAATATTATTAACAATAGTAACTGTATTTATTTCTTATCAAAATTTTAGAAATAAAAGAAATCAAAAAAATACATTAGAAAAAAATTATCACTTGGTTATATATTCACCTCATCCATTATCTTTTATAGAACCACTAATTAATCGTTTTGAAATAAAAGAAGAAGTAAATGTAAAAATTGTATCAAAAGGTAGTTTAGAATTATTAAAATTAATTAAAGAAAATAAAAATTCAGTGGATATAATGTGGGGTGGTTCTTTATCAATTTTGAGTGGGGGAAAAAATTATTTTAAGAAATATATTTCAAAAAATGAAGAATATATTTTAGAAAAATATAGAAATATAGATGGTAAAATCACTAGATTTACAGCTATTCCAAGTATATTAATGATAAATAAAAATTTAATAGGAAATATAAAAATAGAAGGATTTGAAGACTTGTTAAATCCCAAGTTAAAAGGGAAAATAGCTATGGCAAATCCAGAAACCTCATCATCATCTTTTGAACATTTAATTAATCAATTATATGCTATGGGCGGAAATAATAATAAAGGATGGGATTATATAAGAAAATTAATTAAAAATATGAATGGTGAAATTTTAAATAGATCATCAGATGTATACAAAGGAGTAGTAGAAGGAAAATATATAATTGGTTGTACATTTGAAGAAATAGGAGCTAGATATTTAGAAAATGGAGCACCTATAAAAATAGTATATCCAAAAGAAGGAACAGCAATAATTCCAGATGGAGTAGCGATAATTAAAAATAGTAAAAATATAGAAGTAGCAAAAAAATTTATTGATTTTTTAACTTCTAAAGAGATACAAGAATTTATATCAACAGATTTAAATAGACGTAGTATAAGAAAAGATGTAAAAAACATTAATTTAAAGAGTGAAAGTAATATAAAAATTATATCTTATAATTTAGATGAAGTTTTAAAGAATAAACAAAATATTTTAAATCGGTATAATAAAATTTTATTAGAAAATAGATAAAATCACTTAGGAGAAATATGGATATAAAAAAGAGAAAATATTTTAAAGAAGAGCTTAAAAAAAAATTTATATTTTATGCATTACTTCCAACTTTATTTTTTTCAGTGTTTTTTTATAGTGTATTTTTTTATTATAATTTTAGATTATTAAAAGTAAATAATAAAAATAAAAATAAAAATATATCTAATATTTTACAAGATGAATTTTTAAGTTATGAATCTAAAATAAATAAATTATCTAATGATGTTAGATTAAGAAAATTAATCAAAAAAACTCAAAATAAAGAAGAAATTTTTGCAGATTTATATAAATTTATAAATTCAAGAAAAATTCGAAGTATATTTTATGTTTTAGATAAAGATAAAAATATACTGATTACAAATGATTGGAAAGAATCAAAGTATAATAATAAAAAATATAAATTAAATAAAACTGTTAATAAAATTAAAGTAAACTCAAGTGAGATTACTCTTATTAAAAATGATTCTCAATTAACTAAAAATTTAAACACTGTTTATTCAATAGGAAAAGGAATAAAAGAAAAAGATGAAATAGTTGCTTATATAATATTTTCATTAATTGAAAAAGATATTAATAGTATTATATATACAGATAAAGTTGAAGCATTAGTTATCACTGATAAATTTAATAATAATATTATTTCTACAAATAATAAATTGATAAATAATTTAGGAAAATTAGAATTAACTAGTAAAACAAAAAATATTGTAAAAATAGGTAAAAATGAATATTTTTATTATAAAAATAATATTTTTAATGATAATATTTATGTTTATTCATTAACTTCTTTGAGTTATTTAAAAAGTTTTTATTTATTTGGGATTATTTTTATGAGTATGATTTTTATATTATTAATAATGATATTTTTAATGATAGCAAAAAAACTTGCAATAAATCAAAGTAAAACAGTGGATGAACTTTTATATGGAATAAAATTAGTCCAAAACGGAGATTTGAAGACTTATATAAATATAAAAACTAATGATGAATTTGAGATAATAGCAGATTATTTTAATGAAATGTTAGATAGATTAAATAAATTAATTAATGAAAACAAGGAACAAATCCATAGAAATAAAATGGTAGAAATAAAATTATTAGAATCTCAATTCAATCCACATTTTTTATTTAATACATTGGAAACAATAAAATATATGGTGAAGATATCGCCTGAAAATGCTATAAAAGTTATTGTAAGTTTATCAAGTTTACTTAGGTATAGTATTAATAATAAGCAAGAAAAAATAGTTCTTATAGAGGATATAACATATATTAAAGATTATTTAATTATACAAAAATATAGATTTGAAAATAAACTTGACTATAGTATAAATATAGAAAAAGATACAGAAAGAAGTATTATTCCTAAATTAATAATTCAACCCTTTATAGAAAATAGTATAAAATATGGCTTTGAACATAAAGATAATTTGATAATAGAATTATTAAGTTATAAAGTAAATAATAATTTAATAATAAAGATAATAGATAACGGAAAATTTATTGATGAAATAAAATTAAAAGAAATAAATAATATATTAAATAATGTAGATAATAAAACTGATCATATAGGGATATATAATGTACATAGAAGAATAAAATTGGTTTATGGGAAAAAATATGGAATAACTATTAGAAATAGAATAGAAAATGATAATAATGAGGGAGTAGAAGTGAAAATTAAACTTCCATTAATATATGTTTATGGAGATGAAATAAATGATTAAAATATTAATAGTAGAAGATGAATCTATAATTAGGAAAGGTTTAATTTACACAATTAATTGGTTAGAAATGGGGTGTATAGTAATTGGAGATGCAGAAAATGGTGAAAAAGGGTTAGAAAAAATAAATAAACTACTTCCTGATGTTGTAATTACAGATATAAAAATGCCTAGAATAAATGGATTGGAAATGATAGAAAAAGCAAAAAAAAAATTTGATTTTGAAACAATAATAATTTCGAGTTATTCAGAATTTGAATATGCAAAACAAGCTATACATCTTGAAGTTTTTGATTATTTATTAAAACCTATTGATGAAGAAAAGTTAAAAAAAATAATAGAAAAAGTAAAAATAAAAATCAAAGATAAAAAAATTTATAATGAAATAAAGGAGAAAATAGAAAATAAAAAAGAAAATTTAGAAATTATAAATATAAATTATTATATGTATTCAAATGAACAGATTTCAAAACGAATATTAAAAATGATAGAGTATATAAAAGAAAATTATAATAAAAAAATATCAATAGAAGATATTGCTGATAAATTGGATTGTAGCTCTGGTTATTTGAGTAGAAAGTTTAGAGAAGAAACGGGAATAACTTTTAATAATTTTGTTAATAAATATAAAATACAAAAATCAATAGAATTACTAAATAGTGGGAAATATAAAGTATATGAAATAGCAGATATGCTAGGTTTTAATAATTATAAATATTTTGCACAAGTTTTTAAAAATTATATGAATTGTTCGCCATTGAAATTTATAAATACACAAAAATAAATTATTTAATAAACGAATGTACTATTTTAGTAAATGTCTTTTTATTTTTAAAACAAAAATGTTTTTAGTAAAAAATGGGATTTTAAAAGCATTTGAAAATATTATATAATTATGTTATAATTTTTTGTAAAAATTTATAAATAAGATGTATTTTGGAGGAAAATAATGAACATAGTTTCTTTAGTTTTAGCTGCTGGAAAAGGTACAAGAATGAAGTCAGAGTTACCAAAAGTGCTACATAAAGTAAATGGAATACCTATGGTAATAAAGATAGATAATGAATTAAAAAAAGCTGGTATAGATAAAAATATTCTTATTTTAGGACATAAAAAAGAATTAATAATTTCAGAATTCAAAAATAGAAATATTAATATAGAACATGTAACACAAGAAGAACAATTAGGAACAGGACATGCTATTATGCAAGCAAAAGATAGTTTAAAAGATTTTGAAGGAACAGTTATTGTAACTTGTGGAGACACTCCTTTAATTAGAAATACAACTATTGAACAGTTTGTGAAATTTCATAATGAAAAAAATGCATCAGCTACAATTCTTACAGCAAAGGTTGAAAATCCTTTTGGATATGGGAGAATAGTAAAAAATAATGATAAAGTAATTGCTATTATAGAGGAAAAAGAAGCTAGTGAAGATATAAAAAAAATTAACGAGATAAATAGTGGAGTATATTGTTTTGATTCGAAAAAATTATTTTCTTCTCTTGAAAAAATAGATAATAATAATGAAAAAGGTGAATATTATTTAACAGACGTTATTAAAATATTAGTTAATAATAATGAATTGGTAGAGTCTTATCTTTTAGAAGATAATCAAGAAATATTAGGAGTAAATTCAAAAGTACAATTGGCTGAAGCAAGTAAAGTATTAAGAGAGAGAAAAAATAATGAATTAATGAATGAGGGAGTTATTTTTATAGATCCTAAAACTGCATATATTGAAGAAAGTGTAAAAATTGGAAAAGATACTGTTATTTATCCAAATGTTATTATTGAAGGAAATACAGAAATTGGTGAAAATACAATTATTATGCAAAATACTAGAATAATAGATAGTATTATAGAAAATGATGTAAAAATAGAAAGCTCGGTGATAGAAGAAAGTATTATTAAAAGTGGTGTAACAATAGGGCCTTTTGCACACCTTAGATCAAAAGCATATTTAAAAGAAAATGTACATATTGGAAATTTTGTTGAAGTAAAAAAATCAACATTAGAAAAAGGGGTGAAAGCAGGACACTTAACTTATATTGGTGATTCAGAAGTAGGAAAAAATACAAATTTTGGAGCAGGAACAATCACATGTAATTATGATGGTAAAAATAAACATAAAACTATTATTGGGGAAAATGTATTTATAGGAAGTGATACAAAATTTGTAGCACCGGTAGTAATTGGAGATAATGCTATAACAGGAGCAGGATCTGTAATAACAAAAGATGTTCCAGAATATTCATTAGGATTAGGAAGAGCAAAACAATTAAATATAAAGGAGTGGAGAAAAAAGAATGAGGACTAATGATGTTAAAGTTTTTTCCGGTAGCTCAAACAAAGAATTAGCTACTAAAATAGCACATGAGTTAGGGATTGAGCTTGGTGATGCAAAAGTAGTCAGATTTAAGGATGGAGAAGTTTATGTTAAACTAAATGAAACTGTAAGGGGGGATACTGTTTTAGTAGTTCAATCAACCTCAGAACCTGTAAATGAAAATCTTATGGAGCTTCTTGTATTTATTGATGCATTAAAGAGAGCATCTGCAAAAGAGATTATAGCTGTTATGCCTTACTATGGATATGCTAGACAAGATAGAAAAGCTAGTCCAAGAGAACCAATTACAGCAAAATTAGTAGCAAATTTATTAACTACAGCTGGAGCAACTAGAGTAATAACTATGGATTTACATGCACAACAAATTCAAGGATTTTTTGATATACCAGTAGATCATATGAAAGCATTACCGATTTTAGCAAAATATTTTTTAGATAAAGGATTTACAGGCGATGATATAGTAGTAGTATCACCTGATGTAGGCGGAGTTAAAAGAGCAAGAGGACTTGCGAGCTGGCTTGATTGTAAAATAGCAATTATCGATAAAAGAAGGCCAAAACCAAATGAATCAGAAGTAATGAATATTATAGGAGAAATAGATGGTAAAATAGCTATTTTTATAGATGATATGATTGATACAGCAGGAACAATTACAAATGGGGCTCAAGCAGTAATGGATAGAGGAGCAAAAGAAGTATACGCTTGTTGTACACATGCTGTATTTTCAGGACCTGCTATTGATAGACTTCAAGAATCACCATTAAAAGAAGTAGTGATTTCTGATAGTATTCAACTTTCAGAAGATAAAAGAATTGATAAAGTGACAATATTATCTGTATCAAAATTGTTCTCTGAAGGGATAAGAAGAGTAATAAATAATGAATCATTAAGTTCTTTATTTGTAAAACAAAAATAATTGTGTATAATGGTAGTGTAAACACTACCATTTTTTAAAAATTTTTGGAGGTTTTAAGATGTCTGAATTAAGAAAAGATCCTGTAAGTAAAAGATGGGTTATTTTTTCACCAGAAAGAGCCTACAGACCAAATGATTATAAAGTAAAAAAAGAAAAAAAAGAAAAGGAAGAAGATAAATATTGTCCTTTTTGTTCAGGGAATGAAAAAAAATCAGGGGATGAAATATTAGCTTATCCTAAAACAGCTAATAGAGAGCCAAATTCACCAAATTGGTGGATAAGAGTATTAGAAAATAAGTATCCAGCACTTACTCCTCAACAAAATTTAGAAAAAAAAGGAGTAGGTATTTATGATAGGATGAATGGGCTTGGAAGACATGAAATTATAGTAGAAACAGAGGATCATAAAAGATGTATTTCAGATTTAACAAATATTGAAGTAGAAAAAATAATATGGGCATATAGAGATAGATATATAGATATATCACAAGAAAAAGAGATAAAGCATATATTGATTTTTAAAAATTACGGAGAAAGAGCGGGTGCCTCATTAGAGCATTCTCATTCACAACTTATAGCTACACCAGTTGTTCCAAAGAGAGTAGAAACAGAAATTAAAGGAGCAAAAGACTATTATAAATTTAGAGATAGATGTGTATATTGTGATATTTTAAGTCAAGAACAATTAGATAAAGAGCGTATTATTGAAGAAAATGAAGAGTTTGTTGCTTTTAATTTTTTTGCAGGGAAAGTACCATATGAAACATGGATAGTTCCTAAAAAGCATAGTGCCTTTTTTAGTACAATAACAAAAAAACAGATTGGATCATTAGCGAAAATCTTAAAAAATGTAATAACTAGGATAAAAAGAGCATTAGGAGATGTAGATTATAATATGGTAGTACATACTTCTCCAATAAATATTCATGAAAATACAGAGGATGTTTTTCATTGGCATTTAGAAATTATGCCAAAACTTACAAGAATTGCAGGATTTGAATGGGGGACAGGATTTTATATTAATCCAGTACTTCCAGAAGATGCGGCTAAAACTTTAAGAGAGATAAAGCTTGATGAATAAAATATTAAAAGGAGAAAAATGTTAAAAGTAGTAAAAGAAATATCTAGTGCTAAATTAGAAAAAATTTCAAAAAAAATAAAAAAAGGTGAAATAGTATGTTTTCCAACAGATACTGTATATGGGATAGGTGCTTTTATTGAAAATGAAAATAGTTTAAAAATGCTATATGATATAAAAAATAGACCTTATAATTCACCAATCATAGTACTTTTATCAAATAAAGATATGCTTTATAAATATACAGACAATATATCAGAAAAAACAAAAAAATTAATTAATAAATTTTGGCCGGGAGCACTTAGTATTATTGTAAATAAAAATAAAAATATTCCAGATATAATTTCTTCTAAAGAAAAAACAATTGGTTTTAGAATTCCTTTAAATAAAATAGCTATAGATTTAATTGAATTTGTAGGTGGAGGCTTAGCTACAACAAGTGCTAATAAAAGTGGTGAGATAAGTCCAGTATTAGCAGAACAGGTATTTGAAAGTTTTAAAAATGATAATAGAGTAAAATATTTAATTGATGGAGGAGCTACAAAAGAAAGAGTAGAATCTACAGTAATAGATATGACAAAAGAAAAACCATTAATTATAAGAGAAGGTATAATTAGTAAAAAAGAAATTGAAGAAGTAATAGGAAAAGTAGAAGTTATAAAAGAAGAGAGAAAAACAAAAAAAATAAATATAAATATAAAATTTTTTAATAAAAAAGAAGATATAAAATTTAATCAAGAGAATGCATATATTACAATGAGAAAATATGAAGAATTTAAACATAATAAAAATTATTTTTATTTTTCTGAAAATGGAGACGAAAAAGATATTTTAAAAAATTTATTTTTAATACTTGATAAAGTTATTAAATTAAAATATAATATTATTTATGTAGAAAAAACAAATTGTGAAAACAATTCATATGAATTGATTTATAAAAAAATAAATAAATATATTGATTAAAATATATATGGAGGGTATGTATGAAAAACAGAATGAATACAAACAAACTAAAAAATACTGATATGATGAATAGTTATAGTCAAATGAGTATGTTAGGAAATATTCAAAAAATAGGAAAAGGGAAAAGAAAATACAAGGTTAATATAGATAAAAATAGTAAAAAATATCTTGCTAGATTAATTGTTGAAATGAAAAAACAAATGGGAATATATGCAACAAATCCTCAAACAAAAGGAGTTATTGATTATTTAAACTATTTACAAACAGAATGTAATAAGAAAAATAACGATCCAGTAATGATGAGTTTTGAAGAGTTAGAATTTTTAAAAAAAACAATAAGAGATTCTGTAAAAGCTATGGAAGATATGAAATTTAAATGGTATCAATTTTTTAGAAAAATAACAGTTAAACTTATGCTTACTCAAAATAAATATCTTTTAGAAGAATTAAATAAATAATTAAACCTCCATTACAGGAGGTTTAATTTTAAATTATGAGGTGTGGTTATGTTGACAAGTAAAGAGATAATGCAAATAGAAATAGATAGAAAAACATTGAGAATATTAGAAGAAAAAACAATACATGAAAATAAAGTATTTCCAATAAAATTAACTGATAAAGAATTAATATTAGCAATGGTTGATCCAAGTGATATTAAAATAATGATGAAAATTAAATCTATGCTTAGAAAGATGGTAACACCAGTAGCGATTAGCGAAGAAGAATTTTTTTTATTGACAACTAAATATTTTGGAATAGGTTCAGGAATGTTTACAAATACAGATAAAGTTGTGACCTTTACAAAGGAATTTGACATTTCTGATAATGAAGAAAATGCAGAAATAATAAAATTTGTAAATAAATTATTATTAGATGCATATAAAAGAGGGGCAACAGATATTCATATAGAACCTATAAAAAATGATATTTTATTAAGATATCGAATTGATGGAATGCTTCATAATGTACCGGTACCTCCTTCAATAAAAAATGTTTATGCAGCGGTAGTATCAAGAATAAAAATAATGTCAGATCTGGATATAGCAGAAAAAAGACTTCCACAAGATGGAAGAATAGGTATAAAAATAGGAAAAGAAAATCAGGAATTAAGAGTTTCAGTTATACCTACTGTAAATGGTGAAAGTATAGTTATAAGAATACTTGCAAATCAACAAAATGAAATGAATTTAGAATATCTTGGGATGAGAGAAGATGTTTTAAAAGAATTTAGAAAGCTTGTACATAAACCAAATGGAATAATATTAGTGACGGGACCAACAGGAAGTGGAAAATCAACGACACTTTTCTCTGCGATAAAAGAATTAAATGATGGGCAAAAAAAAATAATAACTATAGAAGATCCAGTAGAATATAAGATGGATGGTGTATCTCAAATACAGGTAAAGTCAGAAATAGGTTTTTCTTTTGCAGAAGGATTAAGAGCAGTACTTAGACATGATCCAGATATAATAATGGTAGGTGAAATAAGAGATAAAGAAACAGCAGAAATAGCAATAAGATCTTCTCTTACAGGGCATTTAGTATTTGCTACACTTCATACAAATGATGCAATAAGTTCGATAACAAGGCTTATTGATATGGGGATAGAGCCTTATTTAATAACATCTTCACTTATAGGAGTTTTAGCCCAAAGATTAGTAAGAAGAATATGTCCGTATTGTAAAACAGAAAAAGTTTTAGATAACGGCGAGGTTTACTGGCACGGAGAAGGATGTGAATATTGTTTTCATACGGGATATAAAGGACGAACAAGTATACATGAACTCTATTTAATAAATGATCAAACGAAAAAAGATATTTTAAACGAAAAAAGTAATTTTGAAATTAGAGAAAATTTATTAAAAAATGGTTGGGTTGATTTAAAAAAAGATGGTGAAGAAAAAGTTAAGCAAGGAATAACAACGATAGAAGAAATATATAGAGTAGCTTGGTAGGTGATAATATGAAATATAAATATATTTTTGGTCCTGTTCCATCGAGAAGATTAAAAATATCATTAGGTGTAGATTTATTAAAAGAAAAAATTTGTAATTTTAATTGTGTTTATTGTGAATGTGGTGCAAGTGACAAATTATTTAATGAGAGAAAAAAATATACCCCAATTAATGAAGTTTTGGCAGAAATAAAAGATTATTTAGAAAAAGGAAATTATTTAGATTTTATCACATTTTCAGGAAATGGCGAACCAACTCTTCACTCTGAAATAGGATATTTAATAAAAGAGATAAAAAAAATTACTAATACTAAAATATGTGTGATAACAAATTCAAGTTTATTAAATAAAAAAAATATTCGAGAAGAAATTATGCAAGCAGATATAATAATGCCATCATTAGATGCTATAAGTGAAAACGTATTTAGAAAAATTGATAGAGCGTCATCAAAAATAAAATTATTAGATATAAAAGAAGGTATAAAAAAGTTATCAGAAGAATATAAAGGTAAGATTTGGTTAGAAATATTTTTTATTGAAGGACTAAATGACACAAAAGAAGAATTGGATAAATTTATAGAATATTTAAAAGAGATAAAAATTAATAGAATACAATTAAATAGTTTAGATAGACCTGCGCCAGAAAAATGGGTAAAAGCAATGAAATTGAATAGACTAGAAGAAATAAAAAAGTATTTTTCTAAAGAATTGAAAAATGTAGAAATTATAAAAAAGTATAAAACTAAAGAGGATATTTTTGGATATACAAAAAATATAGAAAATTTTATATTAGAATTAATAGATAGAAGACCTTCAACATTTGAAGATATGAAAGAAATATTGAAAATAGAGGATACAGAACTTAATAAATATTTAGAATATCTAGAAAATAAAAAAGAAATAAAAAAAGTAATTGAAAATAGAGGAATTTTTTATAAAAAAAATATTGACAAAAAATATTGATTAGTATATAATTAACTGGTGCAAAAATGCCGCTTTAGCTCATCTGGTAGAGCAACTGACTTGTAATCAGTAGGTGGCTGGTTCGACTCCGGCAAGCGGCACCATAAATAAATTTTACGAA
>NZ_SOBG01000007.1 GCF_004365575.1 Hypnocyclicus thermotrophus | reverse complement strand
AAATAATAGAATTATTGGCTAATAAAACACAAAACTCGGTAATAAAAGCATTAGATAGATTAGAAAGAAAAATAGGAGTAAAAAACTTTAGAGAAGAATTTAAAACAATAACAACAGATAATGGAAGTGAGTTTTTAGATTATGAAAGGATAGAGAAATCATATACAGGAAGTAAGAAAAAAAGGACGACACAATATTTTGCAAATGCATATAGTTCTTGGCAAAGAGGAAGTAATGAAAATCAGAATAAACTGATAAGAAGATTTCTAAAGAAGGGAAGTAGTTTTAAAGACCTAATAAGAGAAGAAGTAAAGGAAATAGAAAGATGGATGAATAACTATCCAAGAAAAATGTTTGGATTTAAAAGTCCAAATGAAGTTTATGAAGAAAAATTAGTTAAATTAGCATAGGGGTAGATGTGTGCAATTAAACTTGCAATTTTCACAATATTTTTTATTTATAATATAAATTTATCTTAATTATAAAAAAGGATATTTTATTTTTTATCGAAAATAGAAATAAGTAAATTATTATTAAAAAGTTATAAAATAAAAATTATCATTATCAAATAATAATTTTATAACTAATTTAAATTATTATCTTAAGGAGGAAAAAATATGGAACAAACTTTTGCAATGGTAAAACCTGGTGCAGTACAAAGAGAATTAATTGGTGAAATAATAACTAGATTTGAAAAAAAAGGAATAAAATTAGTAGGACTTAAACTTATGCAAATGAGTGAAGAACTTGCAAAACAACATTATGCTGAACATACAGAAAAACCATTTTTTGATGAATTGGTAAAAGGAATTACTGCTGGACCTGTAGTTGCTATGGTCTTAGAAGGTGAAAATGTTATTAATATAGTTAGAACCATGGCAGGAGCTACAAGACCTTCTGATGCCCTTCCGGGAACTATTAGAGGAGATTATGTTCTTGATACTGGAAAAAATGTTATCCATACTTCTGATTCAAAAGAAAGTGCAATTCGTGAAATTAATTTATTTTTTAAAAAAGAAGAAATTATTAATTATTCTCTAGCTACTGAAACATGGATATATGTGCTTCCTAAAACAGAATAATTTAAAGTGTATATATTCTTGTAATTTAACTGTATTTATGCTAAAATTAATTTAAATTTGAGGTGGTTAAAATGAAAAAAATTACTAATATTATGTCAAGAAATATAGTTACTATATCTTCAGATACAAATATAAAAGAAATTATTCATATAATGAAAGAAAAAAATATAGGTAAATTGCCTGTTATTGAAAATAACAAAGTTATTGGTGTTGTTGAAAGAAAATCTTTATTGATAAAAAAAGAATCTGCTCCACTACCACCTGTTATTGCTATAAATGATTTAATTTTACAATTACCAAATAGTAAATCTTTTAAAGAAAGATTAAATAAACTTACTGGTTATCTTGCAAAAGAAATTATGGAAACAAATTTTTTAAAAATAGATATTAATGATACCCTAGAAAATTTAGTTACTAAGCTAGTTGAAGATAATTATACTTACGCTCTAATTTTTAATAATGATTCGTTAGAAGGTATAATTACTGAAACTGATTTAATAAAAAATATTTTTTAATTAAGGAAGGTGTACTTACTTGGAAACGTATAGTCAGATTATATTGTTAATTTTTTTAATAATTTTATCTGGATTTTTTTCGTCATCCGAAACTGCTCTTACTGGATTTAAGATGACAAAATTAAAAAAAGTCGAAGAAGAAAATGAAAACATTGCAAAACTTTTAAAACTTTGGTTAAAAAAACCAAATGAATTTCTTACTGCAATATTAATTGGAAATAATATTGTAAATATTCTAGCATCATCAATTGCTACTACCTTAGCAATTACTTTAATTGGTAATAATGCTAATACAATACTTTTGGTTACTGGAATAATGACTATTATTATATTAATTTTTGGTGAAATAACTCCAAAAATTATAGCGAAAAATTACCCTACAAAAATTTCTATGTCTGTAATAAGAATTATAAATATTTTAAATATAATATTTTATCCTATTACTAAAATACTTATTTTTGTTTCTAGAATTATCAGTAAGTTTTTTGGTGTTGAATTAAACGAAAATAAACTTTTAATTACTGAAGAAGACATTAAATCATTTGTTAATGTCGGAAAAGATGAAGGCGTTTTAGAAGAAGAAGAGCAAGAAATGATACACTCTATTTTTGAATTTGGTGATACCACTGTAAAAGAAGTAATGATTCCTAGAACTACTATGTTTGTTTTAGAAGGTTCTCAACTTGTAAAAGATATTTGGGATGATATAATTGATAGTGGATTTTCTAGAATACCTGTTTATGAAGAAAAAATAGATAATATTATAGGAATTATATACGTAAAAGATTTATTTACTGTAATAAAAGAAAATAAACTTCATTTACCTATTAAAAATTTTGTCAGAGAAGCATATTTTGTTCCAGAAACAAAAGAACTTGATGCTTTATTAAAAGAATTTAAAAAAGCACATATTCATATTGCGATGGTTGTCGATGAATATGGTGGAATTAATGGTCTTGTTACAATAGAAGACTTGATTGAAGAAATTATTGGTGAAATAAGTGATGAATTTGATGATGATGACGATGGTGAATTAATTAAAAAATTAAGCGATTTTAAATATCTTGTTAATGCAATGATCTCAATTGACGATTTAGATAATGAGTTAAATATAAATATCCCTATTTCTGATGATTATGATACTTTAGGTGGATTTATTTATTCAGTATTAGGGCGTATTCCTGTAATCAATGACACAATAACTCATGAAAATCTAACTATTCGTGTAATGAAAATTGAAGAAAGACGTATTGATAAAGTTCTTATTATTATAAATAATACAGAAAATAATGGTGATAAAGGTGAATAACAAAATAAGAAACAATTTAAAAAAATACTTTATTGCGGGGATAATAGCTACATTGCCTTTATTTGCAACTATTTATATTCTTTCATTTATCTTTAAGTTAACTATTCATACAGTTACACAAATACTTCCTATGCAATATTTAGTTGATATTTTTTTAGAAAATGATATAGGAATAAATATTGATTTTATAAAATACTTTTTATCCAACTTTTTATCTCTTGCATTAGTCTTTTTTATAATTTATATAATTGGTTTACTTGTAAGTCATTTTATAAATTATGAAAGAATTAATTATTTTGAAAATGTTTTTTTAAAATTACCTTTAGTAAAACCAATTTATTCTACATTTAAACAATTTAATAATATATTATTTTCTAAAGATTTTAAATCTTATAAAAAGGTTGTTTTAGTTGAATACCCTAGAAAAGGTATATATAGTATTGGATTCTTAACTAATAATAAAGGTTTTTTTGATAATGAACATATAAATAAAAATGAATTATGTAGTGTTTTTATTCCTACATCTCCTAATCCTACATCTGGTATGTTTATTATGACTAAAGTAGAAGAAGTAATTTTTTTAAATATGAAAATTGAAGATGCTTTTAAACTTATTATATCTGGAGGCGCAATATATCCTGAAGAATTAATTACTACTTATAAAGAGGTGAAAATTACAAAGGATGAATTATAAATTATTTAAACTATTTATTATTTTTATACTTATTTTTAATTTTGGATGTAGTAATTCACAAAAAAAACAAATAGAAAACAATAAAAAACAAGAAAATTATGCAATTGTTAAGGGAATTAATGCTCTTAATCAAAATAAAATACAAGTTGCACTTGAAAGTTTTTTAGATGCTTATTCTATTAACTCTGAAAATATTTTTACACTACAAAACCTTGCTTTTATTTATAGCGAAAAAAAGGATTATAATACTGCAGAATCTTATTATTTAAAAATATTATCAAAAAAATCTAATGATACAAATACACTCTATAATATTTCTGTTTTATATTATAATCAAGAAAAATATATAAAAGCTTTAAATTATTTAAAAAAGATATCTTATGATCAATTAAATGATAAGATTTTAATATTAAAATCTAAAACTTATTATGCCTTAAATGATTATAAAAATGCATATAATAATATTATTCTTATTAAAAATAATAATATTGATACTGATATTTTTTTAGTTAATATTTTATTTAAATTAAATGATATTTCAAATCTTCATCCTTTATTAGTATCTTTATATAAAAAATACCCTAATAATATTGAAATTAATATTTTATATTCAAAACATTTATATTATAATCTCAATGAATATAAAAAGGCATTAAATATTATAAATAAATATTTCATAAAAAACGGTGTTAATAAAAAAATGGTTATTTTTATTACTGAAATTTGTGTCAATGAAAAAGATTTTATTAATGCAAAAAAATATATAAATTTAACACCGGAAGCTGATATTTTTGATAATAAAATATTAGAATTAAAAAAAATAATAGAAAAGGAAGTAAAAAATAATGAAAGATTGGCAAATTAATTTTCTATATAAAATTATTGTTTTTATTCTTTTTTTCTTTTCTCCAATTATTGTATTAAAATTATTAAATAATTTTGATTTTTATATTCAAAATTATATTATTTTATATTTTTTTCAAATAATTATTCTTACTTTTAGCTACTTTTTATATGAATTCAGATTACGACTCTATTTTTCAAAAACAATAAAAAAAATTATGAATAAAAATTCTAAATTTAATTTAAATAATTCTACATATAGAAATTTTTTTGGTTTTGATAGTTTTAGTACATTTGAATATTTTTTTAACGAAGAAATAGATAAATTATTTAATAAAATAACTGAACTAGAATATAACTATAATTTATTAGATAAAAATAAATCTGAAAAATTAAATTTTCAAGAAGAACAAACTAATAAACTTATAAATAAAATAACAAAAGATAATAATTTGATATTAAAAAAAGATTTTTTATTAGATGCTTTTTTACAAGTTTTTGATGCCTTAGAGAATTCTAATATCAGTTATGATATGTTCTTTGATGAAATTTCTTTTTATCTAACAAAATATTTTGATATAAAAGAATTAATTATCTATAAAAATTCTTCTAAAGGCTTTAAAATTTTTAGTCAACTATCTAATGAAAATAAAATTTCTGAAGAAATATTAAATAAAATAAAAAATGTTGAAGGTGGAATTTTTGTTCATACAGATTATAACTATAATAGTGGTTATAATTTTATAATTAATCTGAAAAATTATTATATCCATCATGGAGTTATTTTCATAAATATAAATGATACTGAATATTTAGAAAACGAATTATTATTTAAATTGACAAAAGCTATTATTCAAGGATTTACACATATGTTAAATAATTTATATTTTGTTAAACAGTTAAATTTAAAATTAAAAAATAAAGATAAAAAAATCGAAGAATTAAATTTAAAATTAAAAGATACTGAAAATAATTTAGAACTTCAATTAGATGAAGTTTCTAACATGTATGAAGAAATCGTAACTTTATATAAAATAGGAAAAGAAATTGGTAAGATATATAACAAAAAAGAATTAGAAGAAAAAATAATTGAACTTTCACTTGATATAATCGAAGCTGAATTTGGATTAATATATTATTACGAACATAATAATATCAAAATCTCTTCAATAGTAAATGTTGAAGATTCTAAATTAAAAGCTGAGTTAAAACTTTTATCAAGAATGGAAAATATTTTTTTCTTTATTAAAAATAGTGATAAAGAAGTTATCGTAAATAATGTTTCAATTTTACCTAATTTCTCTTTGTTACCGTCTACGCTAAGAAAAAAATTAAAAAATTTCCTTGAAGTTCCTTTATTTAATGGGAAAAAAATTATTGGTGGAATTATACTGTTTAATAAAGAAACTGAATTTTCAGCTGCAAATGTAAGTTTTTTAACTTCACTCGCAAATCAAATATCAATTGCTGTACAAAATATCGACTTTTTAAATAAAGAAATTGAAAGAAGAAAAGAAGAAGAACAATTAAAAATTGCTAGCCAAATACAAGCAGGATTATTTCCTCAAGAAATGCCTAAACCTAAAAACGGTGACTTCTATGGTATAAATATTCCTGCAAAAGCAGTTGGTGGAGATTATTATGATTTAATTCAAATAAATGAAAATATTGTTATTGGTATTGTTGCTGATGTTTCTGGAAAAGGTATTCCTGCATCTTTATTAATGAGTATGTTAAAAACTACTTTTAAAATGTCTATTACAAAATTAAATGAATTTTCTCCAGAAAAAATACTTTCGTTATTAAATGATTATTTAATAACTGAAAACTTAAATGGTAAATTTGTTACTGCTGTTTGTTTTAAAATAGATACTGAAAAACAAGAAATTGAACTTTCAAATGCTGGACATGACCCTGTATTACATTATGATTCTAAAAACAATACTATTTTAGAGTATCAAGCTGGAGGTACTGTTTTAGGTTTCTTAGAAGAAACTTTTGAAAAAGAAATTATAAAATACAATAAAGATGATGTTTTCCTTTTATATACCGATGGTGTTGTAGAGGCTAGAAGTTTAAATAATGATTTTTTTGAATTTGAAAGATTATATGACAGCATTAAAAAATACCATCAACTAAATGCAAAAGCATTAATTGAAAATTTAATGTTTGATATAAAAAAATTTACTAATGGAAATAAACAAAATGATGATATTACAATATTAGCTATAAAGGGGTTATAATTATGAATAAAAATCCAAGAGTCCGTGTTGCTGGAATACTTGTTAAAGAAGGAAAATTATTGTTAATTCAACATAAAAAAAACGGAAAAGAATATTGGTTATTACCTGGTGGTGGAGTTGACTTTGGAGAAACTATGCAAAAAGCATTAAAAAGAGAATTTATTGAAGAAACAAATTTAAATATACGTGTGAATGATTTACTTTTTATTTCTGAAGCTATTGATCCAAATGGAGAAAAACATATTATTAATTTCTTTTTTGAAGTAGAATATAGTAGTGGTATTTTAAAATTATCAAAAGAAAAAAGATTGGTTGACTTAAAATACATTGATATTAATAAAATAGATAATATTGTTATGTATCCAAACATAAAAAAAGAACTAATTGATTATTTTAAAAACAATGATAAAAATATCAAATATATTGGAAATATTTGGGAATAAGGTTGACATTATTATATTTATCTTGTAGAATAAAAATTCAGTGTATATTATAAATATTTAGGAGGAAATATAATTAAAATGGAAAAAAACTTTGATTATTTAAAAGACTTAATAAGAACAATTCCTGATTTTCCAGAAAAAGGAATACTTTTTAGAGATATTACTACATTATTAAAAAACAAAAAAGGATTAAAAGATGTTATAGATATTTTCACTGAAAGATATAAAGATAAAAATATCGATTATGTATTAGGAGCTGACGCTAGAGGTTTTATTTTTGGAGCTGCTATTGCATATAATATTGGAGCTGGATTTATTCCTGTAAGAAAAAAAGGAAAGCTTCCATATAAAACAATTTCTGCTGATTATACTTTAGAATATGGAACTAACTCTATTGAAATACATGAAGATGCTATTGAAAAAGAATCTACTGTTGTTATTGTAGATGATCTTTTAGCTACTGGCGGAACAGCGAGAGCTATGATTGATTTAGTAGATAAAATTGGTGCTAAAATACACGAATTAGCTTTTATGATTGAACTTAAAGATTTAAATGGTGTAGATAAATTAAATGGACATAATGTATTTTCAATTTTAAAATACTAGAGATGACTCTTATGAGTCGTCTATTTTTTTAAAAGATAAAGAAATGTGGTGAATAGATGGAATATCGTAATGATTTACTTATTGCTATAAAAAAATCTGCTAGTAATAATTTAAATATAGAAAAAATAATGATTGCTTATGAATTTGCTAAAGAAGCTCATTTAGGTCAAGTTAGGAGATCTGGTGAAGGATATATTGCACATCCCGTTGCTGTTGCAAAAATTTTAATTGAACTTCACATGGACACAGATACTATTATTGCTGGTTTATTACATGATGTAATTGAAGACACAATGATATCAAAAACTGATATTATATATAATTTTGGTGAAATAGTAGCTGAACTTGTTGACGGTGTAACAAAGCTTAAAAACTTGCCAGAAGGAACCAAAAAACAGCATGAAAACATTCGTAAAATGATAGTTTCTATGGCTAAAGATGTAAGAGTAGTTATAATTAAATTAGCTGATAGACTTCATAATATGCGAACACTTAAATTTATGAAGCCGGAAAAACAAATTAGTATAGCAAAAGAAACATTAAACATTTTTGCTCCTCTTGCTCATAGACTAGGAATTGCAAAAATAAAATGGGAATTAGAAGATATTGCATTTTCTTATTTACATCCAGAAATATATAGACAAATTGTAGAGCTTGTGAATAGTAAAAGACATGAAAGAGAAAAATATACAGAAAATGTTTTAAATTATTTAAAAATAGAACTAGAAAAATATGATATAAAAGGCGAAGTATCTGGTAGAGTAAAACATTTTTATAGTATTTATAAAAAAATGTATGAAAAAGGCAAAAATTTTGAAGAATTATATGATTTAACAGCTCTTAGAATAATCGTTAAATCAAAAGCGGATTGTTATAATAGCCTTGGTATAATACATAATATTTGGATTCCTGTACCAGGTAGATTTAAAGATTATATAGCAGTTCCAAAAGCAAATGGCTATCAATCAATTCATACTACTGTTGTTGGTCCTAATGGAAAATATATTGAAATCCAAATTAGAACTCATGAAATGCATAAAATCGCCGAAGAAGGAATTGCTGCTCATTGGGCATATAAAGAAAAAATAAAAACTAACCGTAGAGATAACATCTATTCTTGGCTTAGGAATATTTTAGAATGGCAAAACGAAGCTGAAACATCAGAAGAATTTATCAATACTGTTACTGGTGATATTTTAAATGATACTGTATTTGTATTTTCACCTAAAGGAGATGTTATTGAACTTACAAATGGTGCTACTCCTCTTGATTTTGCTTTTCATATTCACACACAAATAGGTTATAAATGTATTGGGGCTAAAGTAAATAATCGAATGGTTCCACTTGATTATAAATTAAAAAATGGAGATCAAGTAGATATCATTACTTCTAAATCTGCTAAAGGTCCAGGAAGAGATTGGTTAAACATTGTTGTTACTCATAGTGCAAAATCAAAAATTAAAAAATGGATAAAAGACCAAGAGTTTGAAGAAAATTATAAATTAGGTAAATCTATGGTTGAAAAAGAGCTATTAAAATATAATTTAAAATTAAAAGATATTGAAAATTCTAATATAGCAAAAGATTTTATAAAAAAACAAAGTCTTCCAAATTTTAATGATTTACTTTTTCAAATTGGTATAGGTCGAATTCCATTAGATACATTTATTTCAAAATTTAAACCTATTGAAGAAAAAAATATTGAAAATAATTTAGAAGAGATTTTAGATAAAAATAATAAAAAAATAAAATCTAATGACGATAATGCTATTATTATAAACGGTACTGATAATACTCTTGTAAGATTTGCAAAATGTTGTACTCCTTTACCTGGTGATGATGTTGAAGGTTATGTTACACGTGGTCAAGGTATTACTGTACATATAAAGACATGTAAAAATTTGATTTCTTTAAAAAATAAAGAACCTGAAAGAATAATCCCCGTAAAATGGAATGAATCTATAGTTAAAAACAAGTTTACTAAATTTATTTTTAATTTTACTATAATTGCTTTTGATAGAAATAATTTATTAAAAGATATTATTAATTTAATTTCTGAAAGCAAAATGAATCTTTTAGGTATAAATACACATAGCTATAAAAATAATGGTGAAAAATATGCAAAACTTCATTTAACTATTGAATTAAATGAAAGAGAGCAATTTAAAAGGCTTACAGCTAACCTAGAAAAAATCAAAGGTATAGTTAGTGTAAAAAGAGATATATAGGAGGAAAGATGTTACCTGTTAAATATAAACTTGAAAAAAAAGATGGAAAAGCTAGAGCTGGAGAGATAAATACTCCACATGGAAATATAAAAACACCTGTTTTTATGCCTGTTGGAACTCAAGCAACTGTTAAAACAATGACTCCAGAAGAATTAGAAAAAATTAATGCTGAAATAATTCTTGGGAATACTTACCATTTATATTTAAGACCTACTGATGAAATTGTAGCTAAATTTGGTGGTTTACATAAATTTATGAATTGGAATAAACCTATTTTAACAGATAGTGGTGGATTTCAAGTGTTTAGCTTGGGAGCCCTTAGAAAAATAACAGAAGAAGGTGTAAATTTTAGATCACATATAGACGGGTCAAAACATTTTATTTCACCTGAAAAATCTATTTCAATACAAAATAATCTTGGTTCTGATATAATGATGGCTTTTGATGAATGTCCTCCTGGACTTGCTGACAGAGAATACATGAAAGACTCTCTTGAAAGAACTACTAGATGGGCTAAAAGATGTATAAAAGCAAATAAAAATCCTGATAGACAAGGTTTGTTTGCAATAGTTCAAGGTGGAATCTATGAAGATTTAAGAGATCAAAGCTTAAATGAATTAACTGAAATGGATGATCATTTTTCAGGATACGCTATAGGTGGTCTTGCAGTTGGTGAACCTAGAGAAGATATGTATAGAATATTAGATTATATTACTCCAAAATTACCAGAAGAAAAACCTAGATATCTTATGGGCGTTGGTGAGCCTCTTGATATGCTTGAAGCTGTTGCTAACGGAGTAGATATGATGGATTGTGTACAACCTAGTAGAATTGGGCGTCACGGTACTGTATTTACTAAGTATGGTAGATTAGTGATTAAAAATGCTAGTTATTCAGAAGATACAAGACCTTTAGATGAAGATTGTGATTGCTATGTATGTAAAAATTATACAAGAGGGTATATAAGACATCTATTTAAAACAGGTGAAATCCTTGGACAAAGACTTGCTACATACCATAATTTATATTTTTTAATTAAAATGATGAATAACGCCAGAGAGGCTATCCTTAATAATAACTTTTATGAATTCAAAAAAGAATTTGAAAATAATTATACACAAGGGAAAAAAAGCGAATGGATTAAACCAAAAAAATTTAAAGATTAAAATTTATTTATAAAAAAAGGGTTATTTACCCTTTTTTTATTGTAGAATACAGCAATAAAATATATTATTATTGTTAATCTACATTTTTGAAAGGAGTTATATGAATATAAAAGAGAGAATAATAGATGTTTTTTCTCACTATGAAGCCGGAAAATATTCTAATATTGCATTAAATGATTATTTTAGGGAAAATCCTAATTTACCAATAAAAGAAAAATCTTTTATTACTGAAGTCTTTTACGGAATGATTAGAAAACAGATGTTTTTAGAATATGTTTTGCGTACATATACAAAAAAAATAGAATATCCTTGGTTAAAAAATCTACTCCGTTTATCCCTTTACCAAGGACTTTTTATGGATAGTGATGAAAAAGGAGTCGTTTGGGAAGCTGTTGAACTTACAAAAAATAAATATGATAAAAAAGTAGCTAATTTTGTAAATGGTGTTTTACGAAAAATTTTTCGTGAAAAAAATGAAATTTTTAATTCATTATTAAATAAAAAAGAGTACCTTTTATACTCTTATCCAAAATGGTTTTATAATAAAATAAAATCCGATTATCCCAAAAACTTTAAAGAAATTTTAAAAACTTTAAAAGAAACACCTTACTTAAGTATAAGAATTAATAAATTAAAGTATACTGAAAAAGAATTTTTAAATTTATTAAATAAATTAAATATAAAAATCTTAAAGCAAGTTGATTTTGTATATTATTTATCTGATGGAAAAATATTAAATACAGATGAATTTAAATCTGGAAAATTAACAGTTCAAGATGCTTCCTCATATATTGCAGCAAAAAATTTAAACGCTAATAAAGATGATAGAATTCTTGATGCTTGTAGTGCTCCTGGCGGTAAATCTATGGTTATCGCTGAATCAATGAATAATACTGGTGAAATAATTTCTCTTGATATTCACGAACATAAAATTAAACTTATTAAAAATAATGCTGAAAATATGGGTATTAAAAATGTTTATCCTATATTACATGATGCAAGAAAAATAAATGAATTAAATGGTGAATTTGATAAAATTTTAGTTGATGCTCCGTGTAGTGGATTTGGTGTAATTAGAAAAAAACCAGAAGCTATATACAATAAAACAATATCTAATGTTGAGGAACTTGCTAGATTACAATTAGATATATTAAATTCTGCTAGTAAAAAATTAAAAAAGGGTGGAATATTAGTTTATAGTACTTGCACTATAACTAAAGAAGAAAATACAGCTAACATACGTAAGTTTTTAGAGACACATTCTAATTTTTCTGTTGTTGAAACTGATATCCCCAAAAATGTTAATTTCATCAAAGATAAATATAACGGTATTAATATATTTGATAATTTTTTAGATGCGTTTTATATTATTAAATTGAAAAAAAATTCTTAATATTTATAACGAAAGGAGATTAATATGCTTGAAGAATTAAAGCAAGCAAACGACTATATATATTCAAAATTAAATGAAAAAAATACATTTTTTTTAGAATTAGAAGAATATGCTGAAAAATATAATATTCCAATAATCACAAAAGAAGTTAAAGAATTTCTTAGATTTTTACTTTCTACTAATAAATATCAAAATATTTTAGAAATTGGAAGTGCTATTGGATATTCTACACTTATTATGTCAAAAACCTTAAACGATAATTGTCATATTACAACGCTAGAAATAGATAAAGAAAGATATGATATTGCAAAATCTAATTTTAAAAAGTCAAACAACAATAATATTGACATATTACTTGGTGATGCTTTAGATATTATTCCTACACTTAATAAAAAATATGATTTTATATTTATTGATGCTGCAAAAGGTCAATATCAAAATTTTTTTAATACTTCATATAATTTGTTGAATGAAAATGGATTAATATTTATTGATAATATTATGTTTAGAGGATATTTATATAAAGAATATCCTAAACGTTTTAAAACAATTGTTAAAAAACTAGATAATTTTATTGACTATTTATATCAAAACCATGATTTTACTCTTTTACCTTTTGGAGATGGAATAGGTTTAGTTAAAAAATAAGTTTATTATTTAATCACTCTATATATTTTGATAAAATTCTAATTTTTTTAGATTTTCTTATTTTAATTTAAAGGATTTTTTATTTTTCCTCGTAAATATTTATGAGGTGAATAATATATGAAAAGTAAAACAATCGAAATATTAAATAGCATAGATAATTTTCCTAAAAAAATAGAGAAAAAAAAAGGTGAAATCCTAAAACAAGATTTTATTCTTGATAGTAATTTTAAGCAAAACTCATTAAAAAATTTAGAACGAAGATATTATTTTAATAAAGATAACGAAAAATACATTTTAATTGAAGAATTTTTATTTAAAGAAAATGAAATGGAAATAAAACTTGAAAATGCTATTACAATAAATTATTATATTAATAAAAAATAAATATTCTAATCTTTATTTTTATATGATATAATATGTAAGGAAAATCTAATATTAAGAGGAAATTTATGAAATTTAAAAAAATATTTTTTTTGATTTTTACTGTATTAATTTTAAGTAGCGGTTACTTTTATTTTGATTTTTATTATAATAAAAATTTTTATCAATTAAATATTACAATAAATACAAATGATACTATTAAAAAAATATATAACAAATTAAATATAAATTATAACTTTTTTGATAGAGTTTTTTTTAAATTTTTTTTTGATTCGAAAAAAATAAAAGCAGGTACTTTTAATTTAAATAATTACTATACAAAAAATGAATTATTTAAAGAATTTACTAAAAATTCTTATAAAATAATCAAAATTGTTATTCCTGAAGGATTTACATTAAAACAGGTTAAAAATAGATTAAATTCAAATAATTTAATTGATATTAAAAAATTTGAAGAAATTTTAAAAAATAAAAAAAATTTTTATTATCCTACACCAAATCAAAATTTTGAAGGCTATTTTTATCCTGATACATATTATTTTACTAAATCACAATCTGAAAATGAAATTATAAATATGTTTTTAGATAATTTTTTAAAAAAGTATCCACCTAAAAATTATCCTGATAAAAATAAATTTTATAATAATTTAATTCTTGCATCAATCATAGAAAAAGAAGCAGCTAATGATAAAGAAAAATATTTGATTTCTTCTGTATTTCATAACAGATTAAATATAAATATGAAACTTCAATCATGTGCTACTTTAGCATATCTATTTAATTACCAAAAAAGTAATTTTTCTAAAAAAGATCTAAAAATAAACTCAAAATATAATACATATTATTATAAAGGACTTCCGCCTACACCTATTTCAAATCCTGGAAAAATATCTTTTTTAGCGGCTGAAAATCCTAAAAATAGTAACTATTTATATTTTGTATTAACCAAAGATAGAGTTCATCATTTTTCTACTACATATAAAGAACATCTAAGATATAAGAAAGGAAGTAATTTTTAATGATTATCAAAATTGAAATGAATGACAAAGAATTTGAACTTTTTAGAGATTATATTTATGAGAGAAGTGGTATACACTATACAATAAATAAAAAAACTATCTTACAAAATAGAGTAAGAAGAAGACTTAGAGATTTAGAACTTGATTCTTATACTAAATATTTTAATATAATAAAAAACAAGTCAATGTCTGATCCGGAAGTAATTAAATTTTTTGATGAAGTTACTACTAACGAAACATCTTTTTTTAGACATGATAAACAATTTATCGCTTTAGAAAAAATGGTAATACCTGAATTATTAGCCAATAGAAGAATTTCTACTATCAATATTTGGAGTGCTGCTGCTTCTACTGGAAAAGAAGCATATACTATAGCTGCTGTTTTGAAAGAAATACCTGAATTAAAAGGAAAAAATATTAAAATTTTAGGTACTGATTTAAATCAAAAAGTTTTAAATATTGCTAAAGAAGGAAAATATGATATTAAAGATATTAAAAATGTTGAAAAAAAATATTTAAAATATTTTGATATTGATGAAAAAAATGGTATTGTTACTGTGAAAAATGAGCTTAAATCTTTAGTAACTTTCAAAAGATTTAATTTAACTGATAGATTTACAAGTATTCCTAAAATGGACATTATTTTCTGTAGAAATGTATTTATTTATTTTCAAAAACACACTCAAAAAGAGATTGTCGATAAATTTTATGATAAGTTAAATCCTAATGGATTTTTTATTTTAGGACATTCTGAAACATTAAATGGAATTGATAATAATTTTACATATAGAAAATTTAACAATGAAAATTTAATGATATATCAAAAATAGCGTTCTTTAATATAGAACGCTTATTTTTTCTTGATAAGGAGAAGTTAATGAAAAATATTTTATTTTTAGCAATAAATAGTAAGTTTGTACATACTAATCTTGCTCTTAGATATATAAAAAAATATATTGAAATAAATAGCTTTTATAAAATAAATTTAATTGAAAAAACTATAAATAATCATTTACTCGAAATTTTGACTACTATAAATGAAGAAAATCCTGATTTAATTGCTATTTCAACGTATATTTGGAATAGTGAATATGTATATAAATTAATTATTGAAATAAAAAAGATTTTACCTAATACAAAAATTTTATTAGGCGGACCTGAAGTATCTTATCAAGCAGAAAAACTAATGAATTTATACAAAGAAATTGATTATATCATTTCTGGTGAAGGTGAAGAAATTTTTTTAGAATTTTTAACTAAAGACATTGACTCTGTAAAAGGTATTTATTATAGAAAAGAAAAGAAAATAACATTTAATGGATATAAAACACCTATTTTAAATTTAGACATAATTCCTTTCCCATATGATGAAAATGAATTATCTGAAACATCACCATTAATATTATATTATGAATCTTCAAGAGGATGTCCTTTTAATTGTGCTTACTGCATGTCTTCACTTGATAAAAAAGTTAGATATTTTTCATTAGAAAGAGTTAAAACTGATTTAATGAAATTTATTAATAAAAAAGTAAAATTAGTAAAATTTGTTGATAGAACTTTTAATCTTAATAAAAAAAGATATTTAGAAATATGGAAATTTTTATTAGAAAATTATAATGAAAAAACTACTTTTCATTTTGAAATAAGTGTAGATTTATTTGATGAAGAGGTTATTAAATTTTTACAAAAAGTTCCTAGAAAATATTTCCAATTTGAAATAGGAATTCAAACTATTAATGAAAAAACTTTAAATATTATTCATCGAACAAATAAATTAGAAATACTCAAAAAAAATATTTTGGATATAAAAGATAATATACATTTACATGTTGATTTAATAGCTGGTTTACCTGAAGAAGATTATAATACATTTAAAAAATCATTTAATTATGTTCATTCTTTAAAAGCTGAAATGATACAATTAGGTTTTTTAAAAATTTTAAATGGTACTGAAATGGAGAGTCTTGTTAGTAAATATAATTATAATTATCTCGATTTCCCACCATACGAAGTCTTAAGTAATAATTATATATCTTTTAATGACCTTGTAAAACTAAAAAATATTGAAAAAGCGTTAGATTTTTATTATAATTCTAATAAATTTTTAAAATCTTTAAATTATATCTTAATAAATTTTTATGATTCACCTTTTGAATTTTATGAAAATATTTCTGAGTATTATAAAAAGAGAAAATTAATTAATGTCGCTCATAAACAAGTGTCTATATTTAATTATTTATATGAATTTTATTTAGACAAATCTTTTAAAAATATTGATATTTTTATAGAATATTTAAAATTTGATTATCTCTCAATAGGAAAAACGGGATATTTTCCATATTGGTTCAAAAGAAATACTGATAAAGAAAAATATAATGAATTATTAAATAATTTAAATTTCAAATCTAAACGAGAAGCTTATAAAAAAACTGAATATGAAATATTTAATTATGATATAATAAATAATAAAAAAGAGAAAAAAGAGATACTTTTTATCTATAATAATGATTTAATAATAAAGGAGATTTAACATTGAAAAAAATATTATTATTTTTTATTTTATTATCAACTTTTTCATTTTCATTTGATTATCAATTATCTTTAGATACTTTTGGTCCTTTAATTAGAGTAGGTTTAAAAAGATTTGAAAGTAATTCTATTTATATAAAGTCTATTAACGGAAATTTATTAATAAAATATAATAACAAAACTTCTATACTTTCTAAAAATGATAGTATAAAAATCACTTACTATAATAATAAAATAAAAATTTTAAATAGCATAACTAACAAAATAATAATAAAAAAATTAGATATTATTTCAATGTTTGATATTAGTAAAAATGGAAAAACATATTCTACTTATAGAGGCGAATTAGAATTATTACCGCATAATAACCATATTCTTCCTATTAATATAGTAAGAACCGAAGAATATTTATATAGTGTTGTTCCTTCAGAAATAGGTTTTTCATTTCCTGACGAAGCTATAAAGGCTCAAGCTGTTGCAGCTAGAACATATTTATTCTATTCAATGAAAAATAAAAAGTTTGATTTATATGATGTAGAAGATGGAGTTACTTCTCAGGTATATTTAGGTTATAATAAAGAAAACAAAAGAATAAATGATTTGATTAATCAGACAGAAAATCAAGTTATTACTTATAATGGAAAATATATAAACGCTCTTTTTCATGCTAGTAGTGGAGGATATACTGCTAATAGTGAAGATGTTTGGGGAAGTAAAATTCCTTATCTTAGAAGTGTTGATGATAGAAAAAATGATATAGAATCACCTCGTAGACATTGGAGTTATAAAATTAATAAGCAAGATTTTTCAAAATTAATAGGATTCAAAGTCTCTTATATTAAAATCATTGAAATAAAAAGTAAGCGTGCTAAAAAAGTAAAAATTATAGGCGATAAAACAATTACTATTTCTGGGGATAAATTGCGTCAAATAGTAGGTTATTCTAAAATTTTTAGTACAATGTTCACAATAAAATCATCAGGAAATTATTTTTATTTTTCTGGTAGTGGTTCTGGACATGGTGTAGGACTTCCTCAGTGGAGTGCTTATACATTAGCTAAAAAAGGTAAAAATTATATTGAAATATTAAAAAAATATTATCAAGGTGTTAGCATCAAAAGCATAAATTATCAAATTGCTGAAAAATAGAAAGGAAAATAGTGAGAATTTATAATAAATTTTTATCAACTATACAAAATAATAATTTAATTTCAAAAAATGATAAAATAATTATTGCATTATCAGGTGGTCCTGATTCAGTTTGTTTATTTCATTTACTTTATAAATTACAATCTAAATATAATTTATCTCTTTATTTTGCACATATCAATCATAACTTAAGAGGAATAGATGCTGATTTAGATGAACAATTTGTTATTGAATTAGGTAAAAAATACAATATTCCTACTTTTATAAAAAGTGTAGATATAAAAAAATATGCTACCTCTTTTAAACTTAGTGAAGAAGAAGCTGGTAGAGAAGTTAGATACAACTTCTTTAAAGAAATAAAAAATAAAATAGGCGCTAATAAAGTGGCTCTTGCACATATTTTAGATGATAATGTAGAAACATTTATGTTTCGACTATCGAGAGGAACATCTATAGATGGACTTTGTTCTATTCCTGTAAAAAGAGATTATTATATTCGTCCTTTATTATATATCAAAAAAGAGGAAATTCTAAAATTTCTAGAAGAAAATAATTTGAGATATCAAATTGATGAGAGTAATTTCAAATCAATTTATACTAGAAATAAAATTCGACTTGAATTAATTCCATATTTTGAAAAAGAATTTAACTCAAATTTTAAAGATAAAATCATATCTTTAATTGATGAGTTAAATGACATTAATAAATACTTTAAAAAAGAAATTGATAATTATATAAATAACTCTGGAAAGAAATTTGATATTGATAAACTTATATCTTTTCCAGAATACTTACAAAAAGAAATTATTAAAACTATTCTAAAAAACAATAATATTGCCTATAACAGAAAAAAAATTAATAAAATTTTTAATTTGTTGTATTCAAATGGTAGCAAAGAATACTTATTAAATGAGCAAAAAAAATTATATAAAATATATAATGAATTTTATATTTCTGATAATATTAAAATTCTTAATAACAATTCTTTAGAAAAAACATTAAAAATTAATTCAAATTTAATATTTAATAATTATTATATTTCTATTAGAGAAAGTGATAAGTATATTTCAAAAAATAATGTTTTTTGTATTGATAAAGATAAAATTTTACATAATGAATTTTTAATTCGTACAAGAAAAAAAGGCGATTTTTTTATCCCTATTGGCTCAAAAAACAAAAAAAAATTAAAAGATTTCTTTATAAATGAAAAAATTGATAAATATAAAAGAAATTCTTTGCCTTTAATAATTAATAATGATAAAATAGTTTGTGTTGGTAATATTCGATTAAGCGAAGAATTTAAGACTACCACAACTACTAAAAAATTTTTAATAATCGAACTTAAGGAGGTAGAAACTAATGAATAATGATTATGAAAATCAAAATAATTCTCATGAAAATGAAGATGTTCAAAAAAATGAAGATATTCAAAATGAGAATAAAGAGTCTAATGATTCTAATGAAAAATTAGATTCTAAAGAAAATAAGAAAGAAGAGAATAAGAAAGAAAATAAAACTAATGAAGAAAAAAAGGATAAAAAAGAAGATACAAAAAAAGATAAAGATAAAATATTAGAAGAGTTATTTTCTGATGAAAATAGCGAAAAAAAATTAAAAGTTAATTTTAAAAATATTGTATTAATTCTTTTTGTGATTGTCCTTATTATTTCCCTACCAAATCTTTTATCAACTTCTACAACTCAAACTATAAAAGAAGTATCTTATACTGAATTTATTAATACTCTTAAAAATGGTAATATTCTAAGAGTTGAAGAAAAAGAAGACTATCTATATGCATATGATGATGTAACTAAACAAAAATATAAAACTAAAATGATAACATATAGAATATCTCAAGACGAAAAACTAATGAAAATTATTGATGAAAAAAATATAGATGTAATATCTCTAGAACCTGATAGAATGCCACTTTTATTAACTAATATATTCTTATCATGGTCACCAATGATATTGCTTATAGTTGTATGGATATTTTTACTAAATAGAATGAATAGAGGAAATAGTAATAGTGGTGGTCCTCAAATATTTAATATTGGTAAATCTAAAACAAAAGATGGAACATCACAAAAAGTAAAAGTTACTTTTAATGATGTTGCTGGAGCTGATGAAGCAAAAGTTGAACTTCAAGAAATAGTAGAGTTTTTAAAGGAACCTAAAAAATTCTTAAAAGCTGGAGCTAAAATTCCTAAAGGTGTATTATTAATGGGGGCGCCTGGTACAGGAAAAACCCTTTTAGCAAAAGCTGTTGCTGGAGAAGCAAATGTACCATTTTTTAGTATTTCTGGTTCTGAATTTGTTGAAATGTTTGTTGGTGTTGGAGCTTCAAGAGTAAGAGATTTATTCGGAAAAGCTAGAAAAAATGCACCTTGTATTGTATTTATAGATGAAATTGATGCTGTTGGTAGAAAAAGGGGAAGTGGACAAGGTGGCGGAAATGATGAAAGAGAGCAAACTCTAAATCAACTTCTTGTAGAAATGGATGGTTTTGGAAATGATGAAACTATTATAGTTATTGCCGCTACAAACAGACCTGAAATCCTTGACAAAGCTCTTATGAGACCAGGTAGATTTGATAGACAAGTAGTAGTTGATAGACCTGATAAAAAAGGTAGAGAAGAAATATTAAAAGTTCATTCTAAAAATAAAAAATTAGCCGAAGATGTAGATTTACAAGTAGTTGCTAGAAAAACGCCTGGCTTTGTTGGTGCTGATTTAGCTAATTTATTAAATGAAGCTGCAATTTTAGCTGCTAGAGATAATAGAGTTGTTATTACTATGGCTGACTTAGAAGAAGCTAGTGAAAAGGTATCTATTGGACCTGAAAGAAAATCTAGACTTACTATTGAAAAAGAAAAATATATTGTAGCTTACCATGAAGTAGGTCATACACTTGTTCAATGGATGATTCCTCATACAGACCCTGTACATAAAGTAACTATTGTTCCTAGAGGTATGGCGGCTCTTGGTTATACTATGAGTTTACCTACTGAAGATAAATATTTAAAATCAAAAAATGAATATTTATCAGAATTACAAGCACTTCTTGGTGGAAGAGCTGCTGAAGAACTTGTATTTGGAGATATTACTACTGGAGCAAGTAATGATATTGAAAGAGCTACAAAAATGGCTCTTGCTATGGTTACTCGGTTTGGTATGGTAGATAAATTTGGACCTCTTATGCTTGATGATTCTCAAGAAGGAGAATGGTTTAAACAAAGAATATATAGTGAAGATACTGCTAAACTAATAGATGCAGAAGTTAAAAAACTTATTAATGATGCATATAATTCCGCTAAAAAAATATTATCTGATAATATAGAACTTCTTGAAAAAATTTCTTTACAACTTCTTGAAAAAGAAACTATAATGTCTGAAGAATTAGAAGAAATTATTGGTTTTCCTCAAGTAAAAGAAGATTTTTTAAAAGATACTATTACTGAAAATTTAAAAAAATATAAAAATTAATTCTTTACATAATTTATTAATTATGATATAATTTGTTGCATTTATTCTAGGTTTAGTAGCTGTTGCCGGCTCTATACTTGGATTAAATAATAATATAATTAGGAGGTAACAAAATGTTGGCAAACAAAAAAGATTTAGTAAAAAAATTTGGTAAAAGTGAAAAAGATACTGGTTCTACAGAAGTTCAAGTAGCTATCTTAACAGATAGAATTAATCATTTAACTGAACATTTAAAAGTTCATAAAAAAGATCATCATTCAAGATTAGGTCTTTTAAAAATGGTTGGTAAAAGAAGAAGATTATTAAATTACTTAAAATCTAAAGATATCGAAGGATATAGAAATTTAATAAAAGAATTAGGAATAAGAAAATAATTAATTTTAGAGATAGCAAATTGCTATCTCTTTTTAATAAAAAAAGGCTTTTTTAAATAAAAGCCCTTTTTTTATTAAAATATTTTTATTCCTAAAGCTAATGTAATCATTGTCATAGTATCTTTTGTACCATTTATTGTCACTGGATAATTTGTATAAAGTAATTCACCTTGTGAATTAAATATATCTATTCCAAGCCCCATTCCCCAAAAAGTACTTGTGTCTAGAGATGTAAAACCAGATTTACTATATGCACTCATATAGCCGTATTTACCTACTAAATATGGTTTAAATGCTACTGGAAATAAATTATATTTTAAATATCCATAAGTCAATCTTGGTGCAAATTTTTCTCCTGTACTTAAGCTAATAGACTTGTCCCATTCCATTCCTGCTCCTATTGAAAATGTAATTAAGTCTTGGCCTGCTTCTAAACCTATACCAACTCTTGCACTATTATCCGTTTCATTTAATTTTTGAAACGCTGTGTTTGTACTAACAGGTAATCTAAGTGTAATATCCAGTGCATACGCTTGAACTCCCATTAATAAAATAAATAAAATAAGTGTTTTTTTCATATCTTCTCCTTTCTAATTAAATTTTAATTTTAAAGTAATATTATCCTATATATTAATTATCGTAACAAATAAAAATTTTTAAAGGAAATATTAATTTTTATCATATAATATATATGCAGCACCTTATATAATCAAATATTTGGAGGTGGTTTACATGTTTATGGATAAACTTACTTTTTATGAACAACTTTACTTAGAAGAATTAAATGCCGTAGAATTTGAACTAAAGAATAACCCCTTTAATAAAAAATATGTAGATGAATGGGTCGCTTTAGCAAAAGTATTAAATGAAATTCAAGTAGCAAGAAGTAATAATTAGATATATTTAAAATGAGAGTCAAAACTCTCATTTTTTATTGTTGCATAATAATTATATCTATATTTTCTTTATTTTTTATTAAATTTGCATATTCAACTGCAATTTTTTTAAAGAAAATATTCTTTGATTGTAAAATATATTCTCCATTTTTTTCAAAAATTTCAAGTTCTATATATTTTTCAAATCTTTTTTGCTCTTTAACCAAGTTATCGAGATTTTTATCTTTCAATAAAACTAATCTCCACTCTTTTATTGTTAACACAGAATCTATTCCAAATAAATTATTTAATTTATTGCTTATATCCATAGCTATTTCTTTTGGAAATTTATCTTTACTTATTATATATTCTTTATCTTTTACTCTTATTAAAGAAATATCTAATATTTTTTTTAACTTATTTTTTATTTCTTCTTTATCTTTCAAATCACCAAAATTAATGTTATATATGTTTGAAAAATCATCTATTAATTTATTTTTATTTTCTACAAAAATAATTTTATTTTCTTTAGTTTCTATTTTAACCTCTTTTTTTATTTCGTTATTTTTATTTTCTTTTTGTTCTGCTAACGTTACTATATTTTTTTCTTTTTTTATTTCTATTTGATTATCTTTTTTTTCTTCTTTTTTAGTTAATATTTTTTCTGAAATTTCTTCTTTTTTTTCTTCTTTTATTTTATTTGTTTTTTCATTATTAATTTCTTCAATTGTTTTTAATAATTTTTCAAATTCTTCTTTTGTTTTTTCTACTTCTTTATTTTTTATCTCTTCTTTTTTTTCTATTTTTTCTATTTTTTCTTTAGATTTTAAAATATTTTTTTCTTCTTTTAAAGAAGTTTTCATTATAATTCCCGTTATTAGAATAGATAATCCAAATCCTAATAAAAAATAATTTTTATACATCTTACCTCCATTAATTATTATTAATACAACTATTATACTATAATTAAGAAAGTTTTTCAAAATCTATTTATTCTTCTTCTAATAATTTATCTTCATCTAAAATTTTATAATGATTTTTGCCTATTCTTTCTATTATTTTTTTATCTATCAAATGTGATAGAGTTCTTGATAATGATGGTCTTGCTACTCCAAAAGTTTCCGATATATCTTTTAATGATTTATGAAATTTAAACGTATTATCTTCTTTTATATTTTCATTTATATAATCTCTTAATTTTTCTATAATTGATTTATTTTTAAAATCAAACCAAATCTTTTTGCTTAAAAATTGTGTTTTTGTCGATATATTATTTAAATAATTTACAAGTATTTGTTCGTTCAATCTAAAAAGCTTTAATAATTCAGATTTTGTAATACAAAATATTTCTGCATCACTTTTACAATAAATATCAACTGGATAATAATTCATTTCTCCAAAAATAAATGCACTTGCCAATATATCTCCTTTTTTTAATTCATCAATTTTAATACATTTTCCATCATTTTTTTGCATTTCAGTATAAAGAAATCCCTCTAATAAGATTAACATATTGTTAACTTCATCTCCACGAAAAGCAATTACTTCATCTTTTTTATATTTTTTTATATTATATCTTACTTTTTTTAAAATATTTTCTATTTCTATCTCTTTTAAACCTTTAAAAATAGACATTTCAACTAATCTTTTCATTGTATACCTCACTTTTTTATTATAATATATTATATAGTAACTTATGTTACTGAAAAAATCAATAGAAAATTGTATACTTGTTTTGTAAAGAAATAAAAGATATATTTTTAGGAGGTTTAATATGAATTTTATAAATAAAGAAATGACAATAATCGAAATACTAAATAAATATCCAGAAACAATAGAGTTTTTCAAATCTAAGGGATTTAAAGGTTTTGAAAATAACTTAATGTTAAAAACTGTCGGAAAAATATCATTAGAGCAAAGTATAAAATTAAAAAAATTATCTGTTGATGCATTCCTTGAAGGAATTAACGATTTTATTTCTCATAACATTGAAACTGAAGATATTACATTAAAAAATTCAGAAATTAAAACTAATAGTGATATTTCAATTACTGGTCTTTTGCCTTGTCCGGTAAGAGTCCCATTATTAGAAGGATTTGAAAAATTTAAAAAACAAAATTCTTTAAATATCTCTGCAGATTTAAAAGCAGCTTCAAGTGGTCTTGATTGGTTAAAAGAAAGTATTAAAAAAGATAGTTCAAACATCTCAGATATATTTATCTCTGCAGGATTTGATTTGTTTTTTGAAGATGACTTAATGGGTCAATATAGAAAAGAAAAAATATTTGAAGATATTACTGGAATAACTGAATATAACAAAGATTTTAAAGATTTAAATATAAAAGATCCTAATAATTATTATTCTATAATATCTGTTGTACCTGCTGTATTTTTGGTAAATACTGAAGAGTTAGGAAATAAAAAATTTCCTAAAACTTGGGCAGATATATTATCAGATGAATATGAAAATTCTATAAGTTTACCTGTCTCAGATTTTGATTTATTCAACGCTATTTTATTAAATATCTATAAATTATATGGTGAAGATGGAGTTAAAAGACTTGGAAGAGCTCTGCTTAGAAGTATGCATCCTGCTCAAATGGTTAAATCAGATAGATTGAAAATGAAAAAACCTATTGTTACTATTATGCCTTATTTTTTTACAAAAATGACAGGTCAAGGAGGCCCTATGGTAGCTCAATGGCCAGAAGATGGAGCTATTATATCTCCCATATTTATGTTAACTAAAAAAAATAAAAAAGATAAATTAGAAAATATAGCAAAATTTTTTGCTTCAAAAGAAATAGGAGAAATATTATCTCATAAAGGTTTATTTCCATCTACACATCCTAAAGTAGATAATAAATTAGAAAATAATAAATTTATTTGGCTTGGATGGGATTTTATAAATTCAAATGATATCGGTAAATTAATTAATTATTGTGAAGAAATATTTAATAATTCAATTAAGGAGGAAGAATAGATGAATCTAATTACATTTTCTGGTCCACCTTCATCAGGTAAGACTTCGGTTATTATTAAAACTATAGAAAGTTTCAAACAGAGAAATATAAAAGTAGGCGTTGTAAAATTTGATTGCCTATATACAGATGATGATTTAATATATGAAAAAATAGGTGTTCCTGTAAAAAAAGGATTATCTGCTTCTCTTTGTCCAGATCATTATTTTGTAAGTAATATCGAAGAAGTCGTTCAGTGGGGAAGAGAAAAGAATTTAGATATTTTAATTACAGAAAGTGCTGGACTTTGTAATAGATGCTCGCCTTATATTCAAGATATAAAAGCCATATGTGTAATAGATAATCTAAGTGGTATAAATACACCTAAAAAAATAGGTCCTATGTTAAAAAGTGCTGATATTGTTGTTATAACTAAAGGAGATATTGTTTCTCAAGCAGAAAGAGAAGTATTTGCTTCTAGAGTAAATTCAGTAAATCCAAAAGCAAAAACAATACATATAAATGGATTAACTGGCCAAGGCGCTTATGAATTATCTACTCTTATGTACGATAACAATGAAAACATTGAAACATTAAAAGGAAAAAAATTAAGATTCTCTATGCCTTCAGCTCTTTGCTCTTACTGTTTAGGAGAAACAAGAATTGGGGAAGAACATCAAATGGGAAATGTAAGAAAAATAGATTTGGGTGATAATAATGCTAAATAGAAAAAAATTAGAAATATTAACTATAAAAGAATTAAAGGAAGAATATTCATTTTTATCAGATTATTTTAAAGACAATCTAATAAATGTTGAAAACAAAGAAAATTTAACTCTTATTCAACTCCTTGATTCAATTGATAAAATCGAAAAAGAAGAAAATACTATTGATGATGATCAAATAATTGAAAATATTATTGATTATACTAATCAAATGATAGAATTTCTTGGAATGAATGATAATAAAGTTAAAACACTTACAATTTATCCAGGATACAATAAATACGGTGAAAAAGAAAATTATGATAAAATAGATGTCCATGCTGGAGAAATAATATGTATTGTTGGACCTACAGGTAGTGGAAAAAGTAGATTATTAGCTGATATTGAATGGGCCGCTCAAGGAGATACTCCTACAAAAAGAATTATTCATATAGATAATAATCCTGTTGATATAGCAAATAGATTTTCAGCTGGTAATAAACTAGTCGCTCAATTATCTCAAAATATGAACTTTGTAATGGATCTTACTGTATATGAATTTTTAAAACTTCATGCACAAAGTAGAATGGTTGAAAATGATGAAGAAATAGTAAAAAAAATAATAGCAAAAGCTAATGAATTAGCTGGAGAAAAATTTACTAAAGATACACCTATAACAAGTCTTAGTGGAGGTCAATCTAGAGCGCTTATGATCGCTGATACAGCAATATTAAGTAGTTCTCCTATAGTACTTATAGATGAAATTGAAAATGCCGGAATTGATAGAAAAAAAGCTCTTGAACTATTAGTAGGAGAAGAAAAAATTGTAATAATGGCTACACATGATCCTATTTTGGCACTTATGGGAAATAAAAGAATTGTCATAAATAACGGTGGAATTACAAAAATTATAAATGTAACAGAAAAAGAAAGAAGTATTTTATCAGAACTTGAAAAGCTTGATAAAATTATGCAAGATATGAGAAATAAACTAAGATATGGTAAAGAAATCACTTTAGATAAAAAAATTTAAAATTTTTAAAATATAAATTAGGAGGTATTAATATGCATGAAGGATGTTCAGGAAAATTTGAAAGTGGAAAACAAATAGTTGATAAATTGAGAATGATGGGATTTGAAAGACAAGCTATGCCTTTACCTGTAAAAATTGATTGTGAATGTCAAAAAAGTTTTATAATGAAAACTTTTGAGTCTAAATGTCCTCATTGTGGGATGGTTTATGGGGTTACTCCATGTCACGCTTTTGATAAAAGTAATATTCTCGCAGCTGGAAAAGATTATTAATTTTAATTTCAAAATAAAAAATTGGCTATATAATAGCCAATTTTTTATTCTATATTATTTATCATTGAAATTACCATAAATGCTAACGTCTTCCAAACTCTTTTTAAAAATTTCATACTATCACCTTCCTATAAATAGAATACTATATTTTTTATAAACTTGTCAATTATATTTTGATTTTTTTTAAAAAATATGCTAATATTAGTCATAAAGTTTTGTTTTAGTACTCGGGAGGTTTTATGTTTAGGTATTTATTAAGGGGGAAAAAAAGTAAAATTAAAGTTTTAATAGGTAAAAATAATTTATTGAAAAAAGAAAATGAAGAACTAAAAAATGAAATCTATGCATTAAAACATAGAAAAGAAAAAATATTTTCAATTATTTCTCATGACTTAATGGGGCAAATTGCTACTTATAATAATTTAGTAGAATATTTATTGATAAAACTATATAGTGAAGATGTCGAAAAAAAATATATTGAACGAACTCTTTTACAATTAAAAGAATCTTCAAAAACTACTTATAACTTATTAGAAAATTTATTATATTGGGCAAAATCTCACCTCAATCAAATTGAATTCAATCCTAATGAATTTGAATTAAGAGAAGCTATTACTAGTCAAATGAAAATACTTAAATTAAATGCTGAAAACAAAAATATATCTTTAAATACTTCTATAGATAAAAAAATTTATATGATTACTGATGAAAACATGCTAAAAACTATTATCCGAAATCTACTTTCTAATGCAATAAAGTTTACTGAGAATAATGGTAAAATTGAAGTTTTAGCTGAAAAAAAAGACAATTGTGTAACTATCACAATAAAAGATTCTGGAGTTGGTATATCAGAAGAAAAAATAAATAAAATATTAAATAATTTTAAATTTTCTAGTACTAGTGGGACAAATGGTGAAGATGGCACTGGTCTTGGTCTTATTTTATGTATTGATTTTATTAAAAGATTAGGCGGGGATTTAAAAATTTCTAGTATTATTAATATTGGAAGTTCATTTAGTTTTACCATTCCTATTACAAAAAAAACTTAAGAGAGTTATTTACAACTCTCTTTTTTAAATAAAATTTTAAATTCCATACCTTTTTTATTTTCATTATATGCAAATAAAAAATTATTTTTATGTTTATTTAATATTTTTTTTATTATTGATAATCCAAGTCCTGTTCCACCATAACTTCTTTTTCTTGATTTATCTTTTTTGTAAAATGGCTCCCACAATTTTTCTATTTCTTCATCATCTATTTTTTCACTACTATTGAATATAGCAAGTTCTATATATTCATTATTATCTTTTCCTTTTATATAAAACTGTTTTGGCTCTTTTATATTTCCTATTGCATTCGTAATAATATTTACCATTAATGTTTCAAAATCTGTTTTAGTATAACAAATATTTATGCTTTCGTTTATTTCTATATCTTTTTTTATATTATTATTTATAAAATCAACTTTAAATTTCTCTAAAATATTTTCTATATAATTTTTCAAATTAATTTTTTCTAATTTTTTTAAATTTATTTCTTCATTTTTTATTACTTCAAGAAGTTTTTTTACCATTTCTTCCATTCTATCAGTTTCATTTAAAATAATATTATAATATTCCTCTCTATCATCTGCAATATTGTCTTTTAATCCTTCTGTATATGCTTTAATTAAAGCTATTGGGGTTTTTAATTCGTGATTTACATTTTTTAAAAATTCATCCCTAATATCCTTTTCTTTTTTTAGATTTTCTGTTACATCATTTAATTTTTTAAAATTTATTTCTAATTCATTTGCCAAATAATTAAATGAATTTGCTAAATTTTCTATTTCATCTCCTGTTTTTAATTGGATTCGTTTAGAAAAATCAAGATTGGCTAAACCATTAGTAAAATCAATGAGTTTCTTTAGAGGTTTTGAAAATCTTTTTATAAAATAAAAATTAACAAAACTCACTGAAAATATTACTATAAAAACTATTATTAGAAATAATTCATTTGCTATTTGGGAATTTTCTTTAATTTTATTAATCGGAAATGTCATAACTATAAAATCATCATTTTTTTTTAAAACTCCTACTATTTCATTATATCCAAAAGGCATATTATAGTAACTATCTATTATATAATCTTTATTTTCATCTAATTTTTTAATAAGATTATTTATAATATGATTTTTCATCATAGTAGTATTTGTCATCATTCCCATACTCATATGAAAATTATTATCTCTAAAGTTTTTTTTCTTTGATATAAAAACATTAAATTCACCTTTATAATTTTTTATTATATAATAAATATCATTCTGGTTTTTAGATATTTCTTTTAACTCTTTTTCCATTTTTATTTTATATTTATATATATAATATTTATTTAGAAACACTCTATTTAATAAAATTATAAATATCATTGAAAAAAACAATATTAACGAAAATATAAAAAACATTTTAATACTAAATTTATTTGTTTTTTTCATAATCAATCTCCTTAAATGAGAACATATAACCATACCCTCTTATTGTTTCAATATAATTATTTTCTATTTTTTTTCTAAGTTTTTTAATATGTGTATCTACTGTTCGTACATCTCCAAAAAAATTATATCCCCATACATTATCTAATATTTTTTCTCGTGACAAAACTATATTCTTGTTTTCTATTAAATATAATAAAAGTTCATACTCTTTTGGTGATAAATTAAGTAAATTATTATCATAATATACTCTATGACTATCTTTATTTATTAGTAATTTCTCTATTTTTATTTTATTACTTTTATTTAATTCTAAGTTTTTTTTAAAAATTCTATTTATTTTAGCTACTAATACTCTTGGACTAAATGGTTTTGTTATATATTCATCTGCTCCAAGCTCAAATCCAAATATTTCATCTAATTCTTTATCTCTAGCTGTTAACATCAGAATATATACTTCTTTATTTTTATGCCTAATTTGTTTGCATACACTCCATCCATCTATTTTAGGTAACATTATATCTAATATTACTAAATCAATATTATTTTCAAAAAACTTATTTAATCCTTCTTCTCCATCTTCAGCTTCTAATATTTTATAATTTTCTTTTTTCAAATAATCTTTTATTATTTTTCGTATATTTTTTTCATCTTCAATAATAAGTATTCTTTTCATTTTACACCTCATAAAAATATATAATAGAGTGAAAATTTAATATTCTCACTCTATTATTATACCATATTATAGATCTTTTTTTATTTTTTCATATTCTTCTTTTGTTATTTCTCCTTTTGCATATCTTTCTTTTAAAATTTCTAAAGATGTTTTACTTTTAAATATTTCTTTATTTCCATTTTTATTTATAAAGTAAAATATTAATGCCACTATTACTATCCAAAATATTATCATCATTATTCCTTGACCTCCAAACAAATTATAACATCCACCGTTAAAAAATCTCCACATATTTTCCACCTCTATTTAGTTAATTCAGCTTTCATTTCATTATATTCTTCTTTTGTTATTTCTCCTTTTGCATATCTTTCTTTTAATATATCTAATGCATCAGAATTATTTCCCCATATTCCATTGTTTCCCATCATTCCACCCATTCCAAATCCATATCCTTCAAGATAATTTATTGCTGTATTTATATGCATATATTTTAACTGTTCGCTATTATCTCCGCCCATTAATTTTTCCATAAATTCATGTCTTTCTTTATCATATACCATACTATCCATTAAAATTTCTCCAAATTCTTCTAATTCTTTATCTGTTAATTTTTTATAATCAATTTTTTCATCATTTTTAATATTATATTTTGCTCTAAGTTCTGTTTCATATTTTTCTATTTCTTCATTAGTAAATTTATAATCTCTATTATTCAAATTTTTACTATTTCTATTATACCCATTTCCTGACATTTTTCCTGCACCACCATGTGCATATGTACTAGTAATTACCGCTATTGCTATTAATCCTGCTATTAAAAATCTTTTTTTCATTTTACTCACTCCTTTTATTTTATATATTTTAGTTTTGATTAAGACTTTATCTCTTCTTACACTATAATCTTACTCTATTAATGTGTTCATTTTGTGACCAATTAAAGAAAGTTTCAAAAAATAAAAAAAGTTCTATTAATTTAGAACTTTTTATAATCTATTATTTTTAAATGATAGTAATGTATTTTTCATAAGCATTGTTACAGTCATAAGTCCTACTCCGCCAGGTACAGGCGTTATCCTACTTACTTTTTCATATACATCATCAAAATCTACATCTCCACATAATTTATTATTTTCATCCCTATTCATTCCTACATCAATAACTACTGCTCCATCTTTTATCATATCTTTTTTTATAAATTTAGCTTTTCCTACAGCTGATATTAGTATATCTGCTTTTTTAGTTTTTTCTGCTAAATCTTTTGTTCTACTATGACAAATTTGTACAGTAGCACTTTCTGCTATAAGTAAAGATGCCATAGGTTTACCTACGATATTACTTCTACCTATTATTACTGCATCTTTACCTGATATTTCTATATTTTCTCTTTTTAACATTTCTATTATTCCATATGGTGTACATGATTTAAATCCTGTTTTATCTCCTATAAGAGTCTTTCCCACATTAATTGGATGAAAACCATCTACATCTTTTTTATAAGAAATTGCATCAATTATTTTTTGTTCTGATATATGGTTTGGAATGGGTAATTGTACTAATATTCCATCAATATTTTCTTTTTTATTTAACGTTTGAATTAATCTTAATAATTCTTCTTCTGTTGTTTTTTCTGATAAATGATATTTTTCAGAAAAAATTCCCAATTCTTCACAAGTTCTTATTTTTGAACCTACATATACTTTTGAAGCTTGATTTTCCCCTAATAAAACTACTGCAAGTCCAGGAATTTTTCCTGTTTTTTCTTTTAATTCAGTTACTTCTTTTTTTATCTCTTCTTTTATAGCATTAGAGATTTTTCTCCCATCAATTATTTTCTTCATTAAAATATAATCCTCCTGTTTATTTTAAAACTTTTTCTTTCCAATAATTTAACTCTTGTAATTTAGCATATAAATCTATGTTTTCTACTACAACATTTTTTGGCACATTTAATTTTATTGGTGCAAAATTGAGTATTGCTTTTATTCCACATTTCACTAAATAATCAGTAAGTTCTTGTGCTACTGACTTTGGTACTGTAATAATTGCTATATTTACATCTTCTTTTCTATTGATAAAATGCTCTAATTCTTTTATATCTCTTATTTTAATACCATTTATTTCTTTTCCTATTTTATTTTCCGAATTATCAAAAATTCCTACAATATTAAAACTTTCTTTTGTAAATTCTGGTTCAGAAAAAAGTGCATTTCCTAGTCTTCCCATTCCTACAATAATTACATTATTAGTTTTATGAACACCTAATATTTTTTCAATATCTGCATAAAGATTTCTTACTTGATATCCTTTACCTCTAATTCCAAACTCTCCAAAATTAGATAAATCTTTTCTTACTTGTGCCGCTGTAAATCCCATTTTTTCTGCTAATTCTTCTGATGAAATATAATCCTCTTGTGGAAGATTTTCTAAACATCTTAAATATTTTGTTAATCTTTCGATCACCTTCGGTGATATTCTTTCTTCTTTCATTAATAATTACCTCCAATCATTTTAATTCAATCTATTACATAATTCAAAATAATTTCCATTAATTATATCTCTTCCAGAAATAGTTTTTTTATTTTCTGGTTTAACTTTTGTTAAAATTATAGAACCATCTTTAACTTTTACAATAGGTCCTCTTTTTTTATCAAACTCTACTATTTCTCCGATTTCTGCATCTTCATATGTTTTATCATACTCTTCTACTCTATATAATTTAAAAATTTTATTATTAAACGTAAAAAATGCTCCTGGAAATGGATCTAATCCTCTTACGAAATTAAATATTTCTCTTTTAGATTTATTCCAATTAATTTTTGTTTCTTCTTTTAATATTGGTTTTACAAATGTCGCTTCTTCATGATTTTGTGATTTTCTTATTACTTTTCCTTCTTCAATTAATTTTATTGCTTTTAATAAAGTTTTAGCACCTATTTCAGCCAATCTATCATGAACACTTTTTAAATTATCATCATCACTTATTTCTGTTTTAGCTTGCAAAATTATATCTCCTGCATCAAGTTCTTCTGCAATATCCATAATGGTTACTCCTGTTTCTTTTTCTCCATTAATTATTGCATAATGAATAGGAGCTGCTCCTCTATATTTTGGTAATAATGATGAATGTACATTTATTGTTCCATATTTTGGTATTTCTATAAGCTCATTTGGTAATATTTTGCCATATGCTACTACTACAATAAGATCTGGGTTTAGTTCTTTTATTTTTTCAATTACTTCTTTTGATTTTACTGATTTCACTTGATATATATCTAAGTTATTATCAATTGCATATTGCTTTACAGGATTAAATTTTATTTTTTTCCCTCTTTGATTTGGCTTATCTATTTTTGTAAATACTCCAATAATTTCATGATATTTATTTAATATTTCTAGAGAAGGAACTGCAAATTCTGGTGTTCCCATAAATAATATTCTCATATTCCCTCCTATTTTATTTTTTTTAATGTTTCTTTTTTTAATTTTTGCAATTTATTCGAGACCAATCTTTTTGCTACTGGTGAAATTTTATCCACAAAAAGAACCCCTTCTAAATGATCATATTCATGTTGAAATGCTCTAGCTAATAACCCCTCTGCTTGTTCTATTACTTCTTCACCATTTTCATTTAAATATTTTATTTTAAGTGATTCAGGTCTTTTTACTTTTTTATATATTCCAGGTATGCTCAAACATCCTTCTTCTTGCTCTACTATATTATTAGAAAATTCTAAAAATTCTGGATTAATTACTTTTCTTATATTTCCATCACCAATATCAAGAACAAAAGCTCTAATATTTATTCCCACTTGTGGAGCTGCTAAACCTACACCTTGTGCCTCCTGCATAGTTTCTACCATATTATTTAAAAGAGTTTTTATTTCGTCATCTATTTTCTCTATTTTTTTTGATTTTTCTCTTAATACACTGCTACCATATGTTACTATATCCATTATCATTTTTACCTCCATATTACATTAAATTCATTGGATCAACATCAATTACTATTCTCACACTATCATTTTTTTCTTTATTTACATTTTCTATAATATATTTTTTTATTCTATTTATCTCTTTTCTCTCTCCTTTAATAAATATTTGATATCTATATCTAGATTTTATTTTAAATATAGGTGCTTCAATAGGCCCATATATTTCTAAATTTTTAGCTATATTTATCAGTATACCATATAATTTTTTAGCTTTTTTAAATACTTTCTCTATTTCTAATCCTGATACAATTATATTTATGATTCTAGAAAATGGTGGATAATTAAGCATTTTTCTATTTTTTATTTCTATATCATAAAATTCTTCATAATTATGATTTATAACTGATAAAATACTATAATGATCTGGATTATAAGTTTGAATTAACACTTCTCCCTCTTTTTTATCTCGTCCTGCTCTTCCTGCTGTTTGAGATATAATTTGAAATGTTTTTTCGCCAGCTCTAAAATCTGGAAAATTAATTATTGTATCTGCTGTAATAATGCCCACCAAAGTTACATTTGGAAAATGAAATCCTTTAGAAATTATTTGAGTTCCTATCATTATATCATATTTTTTATTATAAAAATCATTATATATTTGTGCATAGCTATCTCTATCTTTTGTAGTGTCTGCATCCACTCTTATTATTTTACTATCTTTAAAATGTTTTTTTAATTCGGTTTCTATTTTTTCAGTACCTTTTCCAGAATATTTTAAATTTGTACTTCCACAACTACTACATTTATTAGTATATTTTCTTTTATATCCACAATAATTACATTTGTATTCTTTACTACTTGCATAAAAATCAAGTGATACTGCACAATTCGGACATTCTTCTACATGTCCACATTCTTTACACTGAATATACGTAGAATAACCTTTTCTATTGATAAAAAATATTACTTGATTATTTTTTCTTAACTCTTCTATTGTTCTCTTTATAAGTTTTTTACTAAAATATTCATTTTCTTCTCTTTTCATATCTACTATATTTATTTTAGGCATTTTTATACTATTAAATCTATTTTTTAATTTAATTAATTCAAAAATATTATTTTGTGCAAAATAATAACTCTCTATTGAAGGCGTTGCGCTTCCAAATATAACTTTGCAGTTATCAATTTCTGCTCTTTTGATTGCTACATATTTAGCATTATATCTTGGATTAGTGTCTTGCTTATATGTTGTTTCATGTTCTTCATCCATTATTATATATTTTAGATTTTTTACTGGTGCAAATATTGCTGAACGCACTCCTAATACTATTTTTTTATTCCCATTATATATACTTAACCACTCTTTTTTTCTATCAGTATTAGTAAGTTTGCTATGAAGTATGGCTATTTGTTCTCCAAATTCTTCTTTAAATCTCTTTATCATTTGTGGAGTCAATGATATTTCTGGTAACAAAAATATTGCACCTTTATTTTCTATAATAGCATCTCTTATAAGTTGTATATATACTTCTGTTTTTCCAGAACCTGTTACTCCATAGAGTAAGTAGTATTTTTTATTCCCATTAATTATTTTTTCTTTTGCTAATTTTTGTTCTTCATTTAAATTTATTTTATTGTTTTCTAGTATAACTTTTATATCTTTAAAATCATTATAATTATTTTTTGTGTTAAATTCTTGATTTACTTCTTCTAAAACTTTCTTTTTTATTAATTTTTCAATATATCCTTTTGTATATCTATTATATAAAGTTTTTAATTTATATTTCTCTTTTTTCTTTATATAATTGAGAAATTCTTTATCTTTTTCATCTGCAGGTATAAATTCATTTGATAATTTATAATATTTTTCTATCTCTGCTTTCAAATCTTTTGGATAAATACTATCTATTAATTGAGAAAAACTACATAAATAATGATTTTGTATCCATAAAAAAAGTTCTATTAAATTTTTACTAAATTTTATTTCACCATAAAGCTTTTGAAGGATTTTATTTACTTTAAAAGAAAATTCTCTATCTTTTGATTCAGAAACTACAAGTCCTATTTTTTTTCTATTCATAAACATTACAAGGACATGTTCACCTATTTCATATTCGTTGTTTTCATCTAAATAAACATAAAAACCTTCTTGTCCATAAACATATAAATTTAAATATCTCATATTTTACCTTTTTTATTATTTATATAATTTTTATAAGCTAAAATCATTGCTCTAGCTTTATTAATAGTTTCTTTATACTCTTTTTTAGGATCCGAATCATATACAATACCTGCTCCTACTTGAAAGTACACTTTATTTTCTTTTTGAATAAAACTTCTTATAATAATATTAAAATCAATATTCCCATTAAAGTCTATAAATCCCATACTTCCTGTATAAAAACCTCTTTTAGTAGGTTCTAATTCTTCTATAATTTCCATAGTTCTTATTTTAGGAGCACCTGTTATTGTTCCACCTGGAAACATAGCATTTATAACATCAAATCCATCATACTTTTTATCTAATTCTCCTATAATATTGGATACTATATGCATTACGTGAGAATATTTTTCTATTACCATAAATTCATTTACTTTTACAGTTCCAATTTTTGATATTTTCCCTATATCATTTCTTTCTAAATCAACAAGCATTACATGTTCTGCTAATTCTTTTTCATCTATTTTTAATTCTTTTTCAAAATTTATATTATCTATTTTATTATCTTTTTTTATTCTTCTAGTTCCTGCTATAGGTCTTGTTTCTATTTTATTATTTTCTAATTTAACTAGTCTTTCTGGTGATTGACTAATAAGTCTAAATTCTTTTAAATTTATAAAAGATGCAAATGGCGATGGATTAATTTTTCTAAGTATTTCGTATAAATAAAAACTATCTTCGTCTGGAAATTCCGTCATAAATCTTTGACTTAGGTTTACTTGGAATACATCTCCTTCTTTTATATAATATTTAGCTTTTTCTACAATTTTTTCAAATTGTTCTTTTGACATATTAGGTATAAAATTTTTTATATCTTCCCACTCAACATCTTCTTCAATTATTTCAATATTATTTTTAAAATTTATTGTATTATTCCATTTAAATCTTTTATCTGAATAATTCAATTCATAAAATTCATTAGTTTTTTCATCTTTTACTATAATTAAATTAGGCATTACAAAATATATATCTTCAATTCCTAAATCGTCTTTTGCTATATTAGGCAATTTTTCTATATATTTATTATAGTCATAAGAAATTATTCCTATCAGTCCACCATTATAAAACGGATATTTATATTTTTTATTATTATTTATTTCCAATATTTCTCTAGCTTTATAAAAAATATTTTCTTCAATTATTTGATTATTAAATTTCACTAAATTATCTTTTAATGTAATTTTATTATTAAAATAAGCACATATATATGAATAATTAGATAATTTACTCTTATTAGCTGAGTCAAGTATAATAAATTCTTCTGAAAAATTTTCTTTATTTATTTTATAAAAATCAACAATTGAAATATTACTTTCAAATAACTTCACCTGTTTACTCCTCTAGTTTTATTTTTATTGCTATATTCTTCTTAAGCTCAATTCCTGGCTTTGGATATTGATAAACAACCTTACCTCTTCCACTTATATCCAATTTGAATTCCGTGTCTTTAAACACTCCTATAACATCTCTATATGTTAGCCCTTTTAACTCTGGCATATATTTTAAATCAAATTCTATTTTATTATATTTTACTTCCTCGTCTTCTAACTCCTCTATATTTTTTTCTGGTGGTATATTTTTATATTTAAAAATTCTCTTCATTACATTTTTAAATACAGGTGCTAATATACTTCCACCATATACATTTTTATCACTTTTAGGATCATCTGCTATTAATAATATTAAATATTCTGGCTTATCTAAAGGATAAAATCCCATAAAAGACACTATAAATTTATCATCAGAATATCTCCCATTTTCACTTTTTTGTGAAGTTCCTGTTTTACCACCTATACTATAACCGTCAATTTTAGCTTTTTTACCTGTTCCTTCTTCTACAACTTTATATAATATTTTTTTTATTGTATCTGATGTTTCTTTAGAAATAATATTACTCCTAATAATTTCTGATTTAAATTCTTTAATTGTTTCTCCTTCAGCTGTAGTTATTTTTTTTATTACTCTTGGCTTATAAAGAATCCCTCCATTTATAACTGCACTAAACGCGTTTATCATTTGAATAGGAGTTACTGCTATCCCTTGACCAAATGCCATTGTATATTTTTTTAATCCATCCCATTTTTTATAAGGTAGTTGTTTTATATTAATCTCATTAGGTAAATCTATATTTGTTTTTTCATAAAATCCAAATTTTTTAAGATATTCTTCAAAAGTTTTTGCGTCTATTCTATCAGCTATTTTAACCATTCCTACATTACTTGACTTTATTAATACATCTTCTAATTTTAATATTCCTCTAGATGAATTACTACTATCTCTAATAACTGCATCATATTTTACTATTTTTCCCTCTAAATTATTAAAAGTATCTTTTGTTGAAACTAATTTTTCTTCAAGTGCTGCAGATACTATTATTGGTTTCATTACCGAACCAGGCTCATATATATTTTGGATTATAGTATTTTTTGTATATGCTACTTTATTAACTGGAAGTGATACCATTGAAAGTATTTCTCCGTTATTAGGATTCATTATTATTCCTGAAGCCCAATTTGGTTGATAATCATTATACATACTTATTAATTCTTCATATAAAATATATTGCATAAAATAATCTATTGTTAAAACAACATTATCACCATCTGGATTTATTTCATTATTATTATTTTTAAATGAAGAAAACATTGGTAATTCTCTTTTTCTTGTTTTCTCTACATAACTAATAATTTTTTCTTTTTTACCTTTTAATTCATTTTCAAATATTTTTTCTACTCCAAATTTTCCAACTTTTATATTATCTTCGTTATATCCCAAAAATCCTATTATATGTCTAAATAATTTTTCATTAGCATATTTTCTTATGTTTGAGGTTTCAAAAGTTATATAACTATATTTATATAACTTATTCTTTTTTAATTCTTTTATTAATTTCTCTTTTAATTTTTCATCTAATACATTTTTTATTTTTAAATATTTTCTACCATCTTTATACTTTTTATTTAATAATTTTTCAAAAGATGATTTTTTTTCTTTAATATATTTGGATAAAATTAAGCTATACTCTTTTTCTACATTATCTTTTACAATATTATATGGATTTAAAATTATATAAAAATAGGTAATATCATAAGCTAATTCATCTCCATTTTTTGATAATATCTTTCCTCTTTTACCTTCTAAATTATAATTTTTTATTATTTGTGTTTTTACTATTTCTTTATATTTTCTACTTTGAATAATTTGCAAACTAAATAATCGTCCTAAAAGAATAACGAAAACAAAAATTATAAATATTAAAAAAAATTTTAATTTATTATTAAATTCCAAATTCATCACCTTAGGTATTATATCATACTTTTTATTAATTTTAAATATTCTTTTTCTATCAAGTGAATAATTTCGCTTTTTTTGTAATAAATATTATTATACTCTGATACCCATAAACAACCTAATTTCATTAATGAATTTGATATAAAAATAGAATCCGCTTCTAACAAATTTTTGCTTGTATAATGCCCTTCTTGTACCTTTATACCATTTTTTTTAAGTATCTCTATTATTTTTTCTCTTACAATCCCATTTAAAATATTCAAATCTAAACTTGGTGTAAATACTATTTCATCTTTTATAAAAAATATATTTGAAATTGTCCCTTCTGTAATAATATTATTTCTATTTCTAAAAACCCCTTCAAATCCATTTTCTTTCATCACTTCTTTTCTAGCTAAAATATTTAATAAATAATTTCCACTTTTTAAAAATCCTAGCTCACTTTGATAATATTTTACTATTTCTACAAGTTTAATTCCATTTTTAAAATATCTATGTGAAAAGTTTTCTATTTTTATAAATAAATTTTCACTACTTACTTGAATTTTTAACATAAATTCATCATTTAAATCTTTTTCTTGATTTATTAAATCATATAAATAATTTTTTTCGATTTTTTTATCAATCCCTATAAATTTCATTGAATTTTCTAACCTTTTTAAGTGCTCATCTAAAAAGATTAGCTTATTTTTATAACCCATAATAGTTTCAAATAATGATATCCCATAAAAGTAATCTTCCCCTAATGGAGATTTATTGTATATTTTTTCATTTAAATAATACATTTTTTCTCCTTTTTTCACATTCTATGTTAATTATAATACATTATTACAAATATTTCAAAAATAATTTAAAAACCTCTTATTCTTAAGAGGTTTTTAAATTAATAACTTATTTCATATTCAACAAAAACTGATGATATTATTGTATAATTATTAGCTGCTACAGCACTTCTATTCATTTCATAACTATATCTAGGTATATTAGGATCTATATTTTCTGAAATATTTTTTATTTTTCCTAATTTTAAATCTTGCGATTCTAATATTTTTTTTGCTTTTTCTTCTGCATTTTTTAATGCTATAATTTTTGCTTTTTCTTCAAATTTTTCTCTATTTTTTACTCCAAAACTTATATTCCAAATATTATTTACCCCATTTTTTACTAATAAATCTATTATCTCACCAATTCTTTCTATATTTTCTATTTCAATATTCAAAGAATTATTTACCTTATAAATTTTTTTAGAATCTTTATCATTATAATCTTCTTTATCATAATATAAACTATAATTTGAAGTATTAATATTTTTTTCTTTAATTCCCAACTCTAAAAGTTTTGATATTATCTTGGATACTTTACCAGTATTTTCTTTTATAGCTTTAGATACATCTTCATTTTCAGTCATTACCCCTAAACTTATATTTGCTATATTTGGTTTGGTATTTATTTTCCCTATTCCCGTTACTTTTATTGTACCAGCAAATATTACGTTACTTATTATTATTATAAACATTAATATTTTTTTCATGTTAACACCTTTCTTTATCTAAACTATTAATCAACTAATCTTCCGTGTTTTTCATAATTTGATATTTTAGTAATTTTATTATTATCATCTACAAAAATAACTTTAGGTTTATGATTTTCCACTTCTTCTGAATCTAATTGACAATAAGCCATTATGATTATTTTATCATTTTTCTGTACCATTCTAGCAGCAGCTCCATTTAAGCATATTACTCCACTTCCTCTTTCTCCTGCTATTGTATAAGTCTCAAATCTCTCTCCATTATTTATATCTACAATATGTACTTTTTCATATTCATTTATACCTGATTGCTCAAGTAATTCTACATCTATTGTTATACTTCCGACATAATCAAGTTCCGCTTGTGTCACTGTAGCTCTATGAATTTTTGCTTTTAACATACTTAATATCATTTTTTCCTCCATATTATTATAAAAAATTATTCTTTAATTCTAATTAAATTTATAATCAAAATTATCAATAAGTCTTGTTTTCCCTATATATACTGCCATTGCTACTAACACATCCGTTTCTATTTTATTTACTTTTTCTAAAGTATATAAATCAACTATTTCGACATAATCAATTTTAGCAAGTGGTTCTTTTTCTATATTTTTTATTGCTAAATTTATAATTTTTTTTACATCTGTTTCTTTATTATCTAACATTTCTTTTATTTTATCAAGAGTTTTTTTCAATATAGTTGCTGCTTTTCTCTCTTTTGGTTTCAAATAACTATTTCTAGAACTTTTTGCAAGTCCATCTTTTTCTCTTATTATATCACAACCAATTATTTCTATATCAAAGTTCATATCCTTTACCATTTTTTTTATTATAGCTAATTGTTGAGCATCTTTTTTCCCAAAATAAGCTTTATCCGGATTCACAATATTAAATAGCTTTGTTACAACAGTTGCTACTCCTTTAAAATGTCCTTCTCTTTTCGCACCGCAAAGCTCTTTATCAAGATTTTCTACATTTACAAAAGTATATAATTTTTCAGGATACATCTCATTTACTTTTGGATGAAATATAATATCTGCCCCATTTTCAAATGCTACTTTTTTATCTCTTTCTAAATCTCTAGGATATTTATCTAAATCTTCATTTGGTCCAAATTGAATTGGATTAACAAAAATACTTACTATCGTAATTTCATTCTCACTACTACTTCTTTTTATTAAAGACGCATGTCCCTCATGTAAATACCCCATCGTTGGCACAAAACCTATAGTTTGATTATTTCTTCTGTACTCTTTTAAAATTTTTCTTAATTCATCTATTTTTTCTATTATTTTTATCATTTTTATCACCTAATATAATTTTTCTATTACATCATCAGATATTGCAAATGTGTGCTCTTTTGCTGGAAAAACTTCTGTTTTTACTTCTTCTACATATCTATTAAATGCATTTTCTATATCTTTTCCAATATCTGCGTACATTTTTACAAATTTTGGTTTAAATCCTGAGAACATATTTAACATATCTTGATATACTAATACTTGTCCGTCACATACATTTCCAGCCCCTATTCCTATAGTTGGTATCTCCAATTCCTCTGTAATAATCTTAGCTAATTTTTCAGGAACACATTCTAATACTACTGCATATGCCCCTGCTTTTTCTACTGCTTTTGCATCTTCAATCAATTTTTTAGCTGCATCAATATTTTTCCCTTGAACTTTAAATCCTCCAAATATATTAACAGATTGAGGGGTAAGTCCAATATGAGCTACTACAGGTATTTGAGCTTTTACAATTGCTTTTATTGTATCAGCCATTTCAATACCACCTTCCAATTTTACAGCTGTTGCATTAGTCTCTTTTATAAGTCTTCCTGCATTTTCTACTGCTTTTTCTATACTTACATGATAAGACATAAAAGGCATATCGGCTATTACCATAGTGTTTTTAGCCCCTTTTACTACTGCTTTTGTATGATGAATCATATCTTTCATTGTTACTTGAAGGGTATTCTCATAACCAAGCATTACCATTCCAAGTGAATCTCCAACAAGTATTGAATCTATATTACTATTATCCACTAATTTTGCTATTGAATAATCATAAGCCGTTACCATCGTTAATTTTTCTTTTTTTTGTTTTGCTTCTACAAATTGAGGTACTGTCTTTTTCACTTTTTATCACTCCTTAATATCTCTACTAACTCAGTATAATCTTTATCTACATTTTTTAATTTTGACAATTTTAACAAATTACTAGACAATCTAATATATAAATCTTTATCTACATCTTTTATTACTTTTAAGTGTTTTTTTAATGTTATTATATCTGCTCTTTCTACAGGCCCTGTTACAGCTTTTTCTATATTTTTTACTTTAATATTATTAATATTATTCTCTATAAGTGGAAAAATTGCTTTTTTTGCTTCATTTTTCTCTATCCCGCATTCACCTAAATAATTTATTCCAATTTCTATTAAAGATAAAACTAAATTCGAAACTATTACATTTGATAAATGGTAAATATCTTTTTTATCAGATTCTATTTTTAGTATTTCATTTCCTAATTTATTAAAAAAATCTACTAAATAATCTATTTTTTCTCTATCCCCTTCAATAGAAAAGGTTGCTTTTTCTATATCTTGGGTATTATCATCTGAAAAAGCAAACATAGGATGAATAGAATAAGCAAAATTTTTTTTTATTTTAATTTCCTTACTTGGTAATGAACCACTCATATGTATTAAAATTTTATTTTCAAATCCTAGTTTTTCTAATTTTTCTCGAATAATTTTAATATTATCATCATTTACAGTTATAAAAATAATATCTATATTTTCTATAAATTCTTTTATCTTTTTAAAAAATGTAAATTCTTTATTATATTTTTCTATTTTATTTTTATCAAGTTCATAAAATCCTATTATATCTATATTTTTATTTTTAAAATACCTAGCTAGTGATATCCCTACTTTCCCAGAACCTATAAATCCAATATTCATACATCCTCCAATTTATTACTAATTAGTAATATTTTTTCATATGTAATTATTATACTAGTAAAATATTTTTATTTCAAGCTTTTTTTACTTTTTAAATCAAAAAGTATATATTAATTTTTCTTTTATTTTGTAAACTAAAACTTAACATATTATATATATATAAAAAAACACTTGCAACTGCAAGTGTTTAATAACTATTTATATAGAGGAAATTCTTTTGATAATCTATGCACTTCCTCTTTTACTTGTAATATAACTTCTTCATTATCGATATTTTCTAATACTTTTGTTATTAAATCAGCTATTTTTATCATTTCAGATTCTTTCATTCCTCTAGTAGTAACTGCCGGTGTTCCTAGTCTTATTCCACTTGTTACAAATGGACTTTGTTTATCAAAAGGGATTCCGTTTTTATTTGCTGTTATTTCAGCTTTTACAAGTGCTTTTTCTGCATCTTTACCTGTAATATTTTTAGAAGTAAGATCTACCAACATTAAATGATTATCTGTTCCTCCACTTACTATTCTAAATCCTTTTTCTTCAAGAGCTTTAGCTAAAGTTTTTGCATTTTTTACTACTTGTTTTTGATATTCTTTAAAATCATCTTGTAACGCTTCATGAAATGATACTGCTTTTGCAGCAATTATATGCATTAAAGGTCCACCTTGTATTCCAGGAAAAATTATTTTATTTATTTTTTTAGCAATCTCCTCATCATTTGTCATTATCATTCCACCTCTAGGACCTCTTAAGGTTTTATGAGTTGTTGTTGTAACTACATGTGCATATGGTACTGGACTCATATGTTCACCTGCTGCTACTAATCCTGCTATATGTGCCATATCTACAAATAAATATGCTCCTACTTCATCAGCTATTTCTCTAAATTTTTTAAAGTCTATTTCTCTAGAATATGCACTTGCTCCTGCTATTATCATTTTTGGTTTATGTTCTAAAGCTATTTCTCTAATATTACTATAATCTAACATTTCTGTTTCTTTATCTACACCATAACTAACTATATTGTATAATTTACCAGAAAAATTTACATTTAATCCATGTGTTAAATGTCCTCCATGATCAAGTCCCATTCCCATAACAGTATCTCCTACATTAATAAGAGCCATATATACTGCCATATTTGCTTGTGACCCTGAATGAGGTTGTACATTTACATAATTTACATTAAAAAGTTTTTTTGCTCTCTCTATTGCAAGAGTTTCAACTTCATCTACAAAATGACATCCTCCATAATATCTTTTCCCTGGATAACCTTCAGCGTATTTATTAGTTAATACACTTCCTGCTGCTTCCATTACAGCTTTTGAAACAAAATTTTCAGATGCAATAAGCTCAATACCTGATTCTTGTCTCTCTTCTTCTTTAATTATTACTTCATAAATTCCCATATCCATTTTTTTCAAATTTTCTAACATTTTTCACCTCTTCTATATTTCTTAATCTTTTGTATATAAAACTCTTACTTCCCCCGGATTAAGAGTTTTTTCGTAAAATTTACTTTTAATTTCCTCTTTATTTTCAAGAGAAAGGTCAATAACTTTATCACTTTCTAAAATATAGTAAATATCTTCCATTTTTAAATATTGACTTGAAATAAAATTAAGGTTTGCTATGACTAAGGCCCTCTCTTTTTTATCTCTACTTATTCTTTTGAAAGCAAAAATATTTGGATTTTCTTGACTTAAGTAATATATATCATTTTCTTCTGAAAAAAGATTTATCTCATCTTTTAGTCTATTTACATGTAAAATATATTCTTTTAAATCTAAATTTCCAATATTTAATTCTGGTTCAAGTCCTCTAAGTTCATTAAGTTTTACTTTATTTCCATGTTCAAATCCAATTGGAATCATAATAGAACTATTAATAAGAGCAGCTAATATATAAAATGCTTTAGAAGCTTCTATATTTTCATTATACCTCATTGCAACTCTTTCTGTATCATAATTTTCTGGAAATGAAATCATTTTTACCATTTCTTTCAATTTATAATGCTGTTCTAAAAACCAAGTTGCTCTGAAGTTCCACCATTTAAAACTACTAAATAAATAGTCTACTCCAGCTTGAGCCAAATCAAGCATATCATTAAAACTAGCTCCTAAGTTATCTCCTATAACTATAAATTCTTTATTTTTATTCTTTAAACTATCAACCAATTCTTTAACTAAATCCATTGGTACATTAAATGCTGAATGAAGTTTTATTCCATCTATACCCAAATTTTCATAATGAAGTGCTAAATCTATCCAGTATTTCCAAAGATATGTTTTTATTGTTTCATCTCCATGATGATTATTGATTTCTAATAAATCGCCCCATTCAACCAAAGTATCATAATTATTTATACTATACTTTTTTATTTCGCCATATTCATTATATTTATACCATTCTGGATGTGTAAGTAATAAATCTGAATCAATTGCCGTATGAGTAACTATAAGCTCTAGTACAATTTTCATATCTCTTTTATGTACTTCATTTATAAACTCTCTAAATTGCTCAGCCGGTGATTTTTCTGAAAATGGGTCTAAATATTTTTCATCTATCTCATAAAAGTTCTTAGGAGCATAGATATTTCTAGAATATCCCGTTTGATATATTGGATTTAAGTATATAACATCAAAATTCATATCTTTTATATCATCTAACTTATCTATCCAATCACTTATTTTTCCTGCTATAAGAGGGAATAGATTATATATTTTCACTATTTCAAACACCTCTTTTCTTTTACATTTCTATATAAGTTTATCATAATTTTTTCTATTTTACAATTTAATTATTTCTTTTTCTTTTACTTAATAATACCATATCTCTTATATAATCAGCATTTTTAGCATTTATCCATTTTTCTTTAAAATCTTTATCTCTAACTAATGATGCTATCGAAGCTAAAGTCTGCAAATGTGTTTTTTTCATTTTTTTACTACTAATAAATAAAAATACTGATTTTATATTATTTTTTTCTTTATTATAAATTATTCCTTCTTTACATCTAATTATTGTTAAATGAAAAATTTCTTTTTCCGTATTTAATACAATATGAGGTATTGCTGTAAAATTAGTTATAGCTGTAGAACTTTCTTTTTCTCTTTCATGAAAAAGTTTTAACAATATATTTTTAGGTATTCCTAATATATTTTTTAAGCTTTCTGTTTCTACTTCAAATAATTCATCTAATGTTAATGGTCCTTTTAAATCCATAATTACTGCTTGTTTTACAAGTTTATCAAATTCATCTAATTCTATATCGTCTCTTTCATGAATAATATCTCTTAATTCACTTTCAAGATCATGTGTTACGTTTAAATTTTCTGTCATTTTAATTAATAAATGTAGAAATGCATATTGTTTTTTAGCATGTTTTTTCCCATAAAGAAAGTATAATATAATACTAAATATAACAAATGCAAAACTAGTTTCTACTGCTTTATATCCAAGTTCACCTATAAACAATGAATATATTATTATTGTAAATATTTGTGGAATTGGATAAAATGGTGTTCTAAAACTAGGTTGATAATTTGCCATATCACTTTCTCTTATAATTATTACTGCAACATTTGTAAGAATATATGTTAATAATATTACTGCTGATGCTGTTTTAGCTAAAGATTCAAGCGATAATAATAACGATCCCATAATAAACATTCCTGTAATAACTATTGAATAAATAGGCGTTTTAAACTTTTTATGTACTTTACTTATAAATTTAGGAAAAAGTCTATCTCTACTAAGTGCTAATGGATATCTTGAAGCTGCCATTATCCCTGCATTTCCTGTAGTAATAAATGCTAACATAGAAGCTATTATTATAATATAAAATCCAAAATCTCCAGCTATAGTTCTTCCTACATCAGCTATTGGTGTAATTGACATCATCAAATTTCTTCCTTTACTTACTCCTACCGTTACAAACAATAATAAAGTATATAATATTGTGATTGTTATAATAGAAGCTACTAAGGCTAAAGGTACATTTTTAGTTGGATTTTTTACTTCTTCTGATACTGAAGCTGCCTTTAATAACCCTCCAAATGAAACAAATACAAATGCTGTCGTTGAAAATATTGTTATCATACCCTCTTTAGAAAATATAGATATTGCTTTTTCAAATACAAATTCATTTTCCATATTTATTTTATATTTTTGAATAAATGGTGTAAAAGCTTGTATATCGATTTTAAAAATACCCATTATTATATAAATAACTATAATAGATATCAATACAACTACTAATAAAACTTCAAATTTACTTGCTAAATCTACACCAACAATATTTAGTACAACAAAAAATATTGTTACAAAAATCGAAATTATTAGAATATCACTACTAATCATCTCTTCGCCATATAAAAATCTTGCTGTTATTCCTGATATACCAAATATTGCAAATGCTGTTTTTAAAGAAATTGCAAACCAACTAAGAACTCCTGAAATAGTCCCTATCAATGGTCCTAAAGTTCTATTTATAAAGAAATAATCTCCACCGGCTTTTGGCATTGCGGTAGTTAATTCTATTATTCCTAATATCCCTACAAATGCTATTAACCCGCCTAATAAATAGGATATTATCATTGAAGGACCTGCTTTCGAAAACGCTAGTGCTGGCAGTATAAATATCCCAGAACTAATCATTGCTCCCGATGCTATACTAAATAAATCCAAAAACCCAAGTTCTTTTTTTAATGCCATATTGTTCACCGCCTATTCCCTTTTAATGATTTTTATTTCTTTTTCTTTGTATTCTAACATGTCAAACTCTTTGTCTTTTTTTATTATATTTTTATTATAAATTTTTAAGCTAGCATTTTCTTTAGCTGAAGAAACTATGTCTATATAACTATCTTCTATTAATTCCAATTGTTTTGAATTTATAATAAAACTAACTCCAAAACTTGTTCCTGTATCTTCACTTTTATTGCTTATTTTTAATTCTGTATTTATTTTTGTTTGTATCCAACTAATAGTATATTTATCAGGTTTTAAATAGTATACCTTATTTTTTATAATATTTTTGTTATTAAGTTTTACTTTATATATTTTTTCATCCCAATTAAATACCACTTCTATTTTATTTTTTTTTATTTTTTTATTTATACTACTATTACTACATGAGATAAACAAAATTAATATACTTAGTATTATTATTTTTAATGTTTTCATTATTATCTCCTACTCTATTATTTGATATTTTTTATTTATCAAATATATATTATTTTCTGAAATAAAATATATCCCTACTTTATCTACTAAGAAAAGTTCTACTTTTTTAATAGATGAAGACTTTAATATTATTTCTGCTGTATGATATGCTCTATTTAAATAATATTTTTTATTTTCTATTATTTCCATATTATCTATATAAACTTTTTCAATATTATTATCAAATTCAAATGATACTTCATAATATCCTCGAACTAATAGATCAATATTACTACACGAAATAAATATTATTAATATAATCAAAATTATTTTTTTTATTTTAAATCCTCCTCAATAATTTTTCGAAGCTCATCTAAAATATCTTGCTCATCTACTTTTTTTACAATTTTACCTTTTTTAAAAATTACTCCTACGCCTTTTCCACCAGCTACTCCGTAATCAGCTTCTTTTGCTTCTCCAGGTCCATTTACTACACAACCCATTACTGCAATTTTTATATTTTCTTTATATTTTTTAAATTCCTCTTCTACTTTTTCTGCTAATCCTATCAAATCAATTTCAGTTCTACCACAAGTTGGACATGATATTATCTCTACCCCCTTATTTCTATATCCTAAAATTTTCAATATTTCTTTTGCTACTTTTATCTCTTCTACTGGACTTGCTGTAAGAGATACCCTTATTGTATTTCCGATATTATCTAATAATAAACTTCCTATCCCTATTGCAGATTTTATAGTACCTTGAAAGATTGTTCCTGCTTCTGTTACTCCTAAATGAAGAGGATAGTCTATTTTGTTACTAATTAATCTATATGCTTTTGCCATAACTTTTACATCACTAGATTTAAGAGATACTACTATATCATAAAATTCAAATTTTTCTAATAATTTTATATGATACATAGCACTTTCTACTAGTGCTTCTGGCGTAGGTTTTCCATATTTTTCTAAAATATGTTTTTCTAATGACCCCCCATTTACACCTATTCTTATTGGGATATTTTTTTCTTTAGCTGCTCTTACTACTCTTTCTACATTTCCATCTCCGCCAATATTTCCTGGATTTATTCTAAGTTTATCTATTCCATTCTCAATTGCAAGTAATGCAAGTCTATAATCAAAATGTATATCAGCAACTAATGGTATATTTATATCTTTTTTTATCTCTTTTATTGCATATGCTGCTTCTTCTGTATTAACTGTTACTCTTACTAATTCACATCCTGCTTTTTCTAATTCTTTTATTTGTTTAACCGTTTCTTTTATATTAGCAGTGTTTGTATTCGTCATAGATTGTATTATTATATTACTATTACCACCAATTTTTATATTTCCTACTTTTATTTCTCTAGTTTTTCTCATTTTTCACCTCTATTTTATTTCTAATATAAAATTATTATTGTTTTTTATCGCCTCTGCTTCAAAATATTCTTTTGTTTTAAAATTCCCTAAAGAATCTTTAATAATAATATTTATTCCCACTCCACTAGGAATTGTTATATCCCATTCACTATCACTTACTATTGAATATGGAGTTAATTTATAATAAATATTAGCCCCAAGATCAAGATCTGGAGCACTACTATCATCAAGTCCATAAAATATTATATTTTTATAGTTTTTATTATCTACTACGTTTATAGGAGCTACTCTATATGTTATACCATTATAAGATAAATCTTTACTACTATAAACATAATCTAGTTCATATTTATCTGATGTTAATATAGCCTCTCCCCAATATTTTAATAATTCTTCAAATTTTATATTGTATCCATTTTTTTCTAAAGCTTTTTCTATAGCTGTAATTCCATTATATTCATTAGTTGCAATATCATGAAATATTCCCACTCCAAAATTTCTTAATAAAAATGCTCCAAAAAAATATTTATTAGCATAATGTAATGTTGAGTTTGTCCATTCATTAACTGGATAACTATTTGAATATAATGAAAATTCGTCTTGTCGTATATTTATCGGATTATTTATTCCAAGTTTATTTGCTAGAATATCCTCTGTAGTCATGGCACACATCTCATTTATCCATGAATCTATATTTATATCTTGATTATAATATTTTTGATAAAATATTATCATATGCGTAAATTCATGTGCTAATGTTGATAATATAATTGCTGGCCCTTTACCTTCTTTATCTACATAAGTTATATCCCAGTTACTATTCTCATCTTTTTTTGCTAGATTTCCACTATCTATAAAAAACATTATTTTTTCATTAGAATATTTATTATTTTCATTATTTATAAAATTATGTGTACTGTCAAAAAAACCTAAATAACTACCATTACTATTATTCCCTTCATTTATATTATAAATTAATATATTTATTTCTTTATTTCCGTCTATTGTATTTGTATATTCATCATTACCTTCAAACCATTCATCGCCATATATATTAGTTACCCAATCATATATATCATTATCAAATCCTGTTTTTAAAAATTTATCCGCTAATGCATCTATCATTTCTTGAGTTACTACTGTTTCCCATACATCATCTGCAACCCATATATTTAATGTTCTTGTACTAGAATTATTATTCTCTACTTTTACTTCAATATTATTTACCTGTTTTTTTAAAGTAGCTTGTTTTTTATTTAATTCATTATTTTCTTTATAATAATCTCCTGTTCCAGCATACAATGCATAAAATTCTTCTTTACTTCCTTCAGTATAGCTTGTATTTGTTATGCTAGCTCTAATATTATATGAGATGGTATTTTCTATAGATTTTTCTCTTATCAATTTTCCATTATTATAAAATACAGGATGTTTTATAATATCATCATTCCCTAATGTATTTATATTATAATTAGCCATATAATTATTTAAGCTGCTATTTATATTATTACTTGTTATTTTTATTTGTCCTGCGTATGAATAATATTCTTCATTAGTAAATATTGCATATGCTTCATAAGCACTATTAGAATTATTATCTATTGATAATGTTATAGCTTTTTTTGTTGCTGTACTTGTAACACTTTCTGTAAAAAAATCAAATATCCCACAACTACTAAATACTAATATTGATGCTAAATAAAATAATATTTTTTTCATGGTTTTCACCTTTCCTTATTTTAAATAATATAATTATTTATATTATATAATTTTTTATCAAAAAAATAAATAAAAAAAACCTATAAATATATTTTCATATATCTATAGGTTAAATTCTATTTTCTAAATTTCATTGGATTTAATGTTTTTCCATTTTTTCTTATTTCAAAATGTAAATGTGGTCCTGTAACTCTTCCTGTTTGCCCAGTTTTTCCTATTAATTGACCTTTTGTTACTTTTTGACCTACTTTAACATATATATTATTTAAATGTGCCATTCTTGTTTCATAACCATTACTATGTTTTATAATAATAATTTTCCCATATCCACCAAGCCAACCCGCTGTTTTTACTGTTCCATCTTCTGGTGCATAAAGATTAGTACCTACTCTTGCTCGAAGATCTACTCCTGCATGAAAAATATTTCTTTTTAATACAGGATGAAATCTTTTTCCGTATGGGCTTGTCACACCTAAATATCTAATAGGCCATTTAAAGTTTGGTCCTTGATTAATTGTTTTATTAATAAAGCTTAAATCAGGATTCTCAATTATTAATTTGTCTCCAACTATAAGATTTGTCGTGTCTAAATCATTTTTACTAATTATATCATCCATTTTCACATTATATTTTTTTGCTATTTTAAATAACGAATCTCCAGATTGAACTATATATTCTATATTATTATCATTTACTATTTTTAACTTTTGACCTATTCTAATAATACCATTTTTTACAGTTGGATTATTTGCAATCAAATAATTCATATCTATTCCAAGTTTACTCGATATTTTATAAAGAGAATCTCCTTTTTGAACTGTATAATAGGTTACTTTTATTTCTTTCGATTCATCTATTGGTTCTTTATCAACTACAACATATTCTTTTTCAAATGATATAGTATTATCATCTAATATTTCTACTCCACCATCTTCAATCTGTGAACCTTCTTCAATTTTGTCTGTTCCTTCTACTTCTTTTATCGCCTCTTTATAGCTAACAAATTTATCTGTTGGTAAAATTTCATCAGATTTAGTTTTTTTAAAAAAAGTTAGCCCCACTATTCCCAATATAATAACCAATAAGAGCCCTTTTAAATATTGCCTATTCATGCTCTTCCTCCTTAAATATAATAATATAATTTTACCACATTAAAAGTTTTTTTACAATAATTATTCTCCACTTTTATACATTTCTAAAAGTTCTCTATTTGAATTGGTATTTTTTATTGTATCTATGAGTCTCTTTGCTGCTTCTGCATTATCATATTTCCCTAAATACCTTCTTATACCCCAGATAAGTCTTAATTCTTCTTTAGTAAATAAAAGCTCCTCTTTTCTTGTTCCAGATTTTTTAATATCAATTGCGGGATATATTCTAAGCTCTGCTAAATTTCTATCAAGATGAATATCCATATTTCCAGTTCCTTTAAATTCTTCATAAATCACTTCATCCATTCTACTACCTGTATCTATTAATGCTGTAGCTATTATTGTTAAACTACCTCCATTTTTTATATTTCTTGCTGAACCAAAAAATTTCTTTGGATGATAAAGGGCTATTGGATCAATTCCACCAGAAATAAGTTTTCCACTTGAAGGCATTACTATATTATAAGCTCTTGCAAGCCTTGTAATACTATCCATTAAAATAAATACATCTTTTCCATTTTCGACTTTTCTTCTAGCTTCTTCAAGTATTTTTTCTGTTACTTTTATATGATTTTCTGGATTTTCATCAAAAGTAGATGCAAATACTTCTGCGTTTGTAACATTTTCTTTTATATCTGTTACTTCTTCTGGTCTTTCATCTATAAGAAGTATCCACACTTCTATATCTTTTCTATTTTTTATTATGTTATTTGCTATTTGGCTTATTAGCATAGTTTTCCCAGCTTTAGGAGGTGCTACTATTAATCCCCTTTGTCCAAGTCCTATAGGCGCTATAAGATCAATAAATCTACCTACTATATTATCTTTTTCATCTGTTTCAAGTTTCGCTCTTTCTGTTGGATAATAGGGTATCAAATCATCAAATTGTACTCTAGATTTTGCTGCTTCTAAAGTATCTCCGTTTACCAAAATTAATTTTTTCATTGCATAATTTTTTTCATCTGGAGTTGGCGTTCTTATTTCACCTAATACCATATCATTAGTTCTTAAATTAAATCTTTTTATTTGAGAAGCAGATATATATATATCTTTTTCTAAATTAGATTCTCTTAAAAAACCATATCCATCAGGTAAAATTTCAAGCCTTCCATAACCAATAATTTCCCCTTTATTTAAATTTTCTTCTATTATTATTTGATAAATAAGCTCTTCTTTATTATAAGTTGATATTTTAGATATCCCCATATCTTTAGCTAAATCTTTTAACTCTTTTAATTTATAACTTATTAATTCATTTGGTTGTACCATTATTCTCCTTCCAAACTATCTATATATATATAATATATACATAGATATTATATATATAATTCCTACTAAATACCCATCATAAGGTTTTTTCTTTTTATTAAAAAATGTTCCTAAAATTATAATTAATACCATAATAACAGATGCTGCCATTGAGATAATATGATATTCTGTTAATTTATCAAACATTGCTCCTTTAAAATAAAATAAATCAATCAATATTAAAAGCGATAAATTAAATAGATTGCTTCCTAATATATTTCCTATAGACATATCATAAGCACCTAATTTTACTGCTTGTATAGATACTGTTAATTCTGGAAGTGATGTCGCTACTGCAAGTAATATAGTCCCTACAAAACTTGCTCCTAAAGTTATTCCAAATATAGGTATAATAGATATTCTATCTGCTGTATAACTAAGTCCTATACCAAATAATACAATTAATATAGCATTAATAATAAATCCTTTTTTAGCTTCTTTATAAGCTAAATTTTGCTTTTCTTCTATTTCTATGCCAATGTTATTTTCCATATTAAATTCATACTCATTTTGATAAATATATACAAGTCGCATAGATACTAAATATACTATAAATATAATAATCGATATAATACTTATATGAAAAACATTAAATGATTTGAAAATATATCCAAAAATGAAAAAAATAGATATTAAAATAGAAAAAAATCCAGGCAAAAGATGTCCTCTATCAATTTTATTGGTGAAACATATGTTTTTTATAACAAACACATCTAAAATACAAATAATAAAAACATTAAATATATTGCTACCAAATATATTTGACACTGCCATATCAGGATGCCCTAATAACGTCGAAAAAATACTTGTAATCATTTCTGGAAGTGATGTAATTGACGCAAGCATTACTATTCCTATCCATGATTTATCTAGTTCTTTTATATCACCTATTGCATCTCCATATATACTTAAGTTTTGACCAGTTTTTATTGTTAAATAAGCTAATATGCAAAAAATTAACAAATATACCATTTTTACATTCTCCCCAACTCTAAATAAGTTTCAATTCCTGAAATAAATCCTCTTGCATTAAAAGGTTTTGTAATGAATCCATCAGCTCCTGCATTAAAGGATTCTTTTTTGTCTATTGCAGATAATTTTGCTGAAAACATAACAATTGGTATATCTTTTAGTTTTTGGATATTTCTCATTCTTTTACATACTTCTACTCCATCTATCTCTGGCATCATTATGTCTAATATAATTAAATCTGGAGTAATTTTCTCCACTATTTCAAGTGCTTCTTTTCCATTATATGCTTTTATTACCTCATATCCTTCAGTTTCTAAAAGCATTTCTACTACTTCTACTACATCTACTTCATCATCAACAATTAAAATTTTTTTCATTTTAGCCCCCTTTTTTTTTATATTAGAAAACTCTTTTATTTAAAAAGAGTTTTCTATTTTATTTAAAAAATTTAATATTTTATATAAAAAAGTTTCACCTCTCCAGGCTTCAAACTATAATCTAAATTATTAAATACAGTTTCCATTTTATGCCCATGAGAAATATCTTTTATTTTATCACCATTCATAATTTCATAAAAATTAGGTATATTGATATTATGCCAATTATACGGACTTAAATTTGCTACTACAAATATTTTTTCACTTTTATTTAAAGCTTCTTTAGCAAATCCAAATAACTCTTCATTATGAAAATCATAAGGAATTATCATATTATCTTCTTGTAATATTTGGTATTGAGATTTAATTTTATTTATTTCGCTTATTTCTTTAGATATATCATAATTAGCATTTTCCCACCATTCTGGGTTAGTTTGTACTACATCTATTTTTCTTTTAAATCCAAATTCAAATCCAATTGTTGTTGCTATACTTGAACAAAAATAAGCTTGTATAGCATATTTATTAATTGCTAAGTCTTTATTTCCATTCACTTCATTGTAGTATCTTTCTGTATCATGATTTTCTGGAAAAGTCATTGAAAAATATTTCCCTGCCCATTCTTTATAATCTTTTAAAAACCATTCATCTTTATAGTTCCACCATTTGATACTGTTCATTACAATATCAAATCCAGCTTTTGACACATTCATAAGTTGTGTTGGAGTACATCCAAGTGTTTCTGCAACAAATATCACATCACTATATTTTTCTTTTACATTAGAAATCAAATAATTCCACAAATCTGCTGGTACATGATATGCAGCATCACATCTAAAACCTCTTATTCCAAGATCACAATAATGAAGTAACATATCTAACCAATATTTCCATAAATTCTCTTTATCTGGAGAATTAGCATTATCTATTTGAGCTAAATCTCCCCAAACAACCCAAGTTCCATTATCATCCGCTCCTGCATTTTTTACTTTCCCATTTTCATCTCTTTCATACCATTCTGGTTTTAATTTTACTAACGGTGAATCTATTGCTGTATGATTTATAACAATATCATACATTACTTTTATACCCCTTTTTTCTGCTTCACTGCAAACTTTTTTTAATAATTCATTCCCTTTTTTCCTATCTTTTTCTAAATTTTCTTCCTTATAATCTTCTGATTTTAATGGCCAGCCTTTTATAAACATTGGATTATATAAATAATAATCCTTTATTGCATAATCAGAACCAGAAAATCCTGATGCATTTATAGGATTAATATAAATCCAATTAAAATTCATGTCTTGAATCCTATCAAAATGATTAATCCAATTATCCATTTTACCTATTAATTTGGGATATAAATTATATACTCTTATACCTTTTTTCATTTAGTTTACCATCCTCTCTATATTAAACTAATTTACCATACAATGTCCATGTTTTTGTTTCTGTAATTTCTACATTAACAAAAGTTCCTTTTAAGTTAATATTCCCTTCAAAAAGTACTACTTTATTTGTTCCAGTTCTACTACTTAAAACTTGTTTATTTTTTTTACTAGGTCCTTCTACTAATACTTTTACAATTTTTCCTTTATATATATTACTATTTTTTTTAGAACATTCATTTTGTAAATTAATTAATCTCTGTAATCTCTCTTTTTTTATATTATCATCAATTTGCCCATCCATTTCAGCTGCTTTAGTTCCACTTCTTTTAGAATACATAAACATAAATGCATTATCATATTTTACTTTTTCTACTACATCTAAGGTATCTAAAAAATCCTCTTCTGTTTCATATGGAAATCCTACTATTATATCTGTTGTAAGTGCTACTCCTGGTATTTTTTCTTTTATCTTATTAGCAAGTGCTATATACTCTTCTTTTGTATATCCTCTATTCATTAAATTTAAAATTCTTGTAGAGCCTGCTTGAAGTGGTAAATGAACTGATTTTGTTACTTTTTCTGATTTTGCTATTACATTTATTACATCATCTGTAAAATCTCTTGGATGAGGAGATGTAAATCTTATCCAAAATTCTCCTTCTATTTTGTTTAATTCCTCTAATAATTTAGCAAAATTTTCTCCACTATTCAAGTCTTTTCCATATGAATTGACATTTTGACCTAAAAGAAGTATCTCTTTATATCCTTTATTTACAAATTTTTTAGTTTCTTCTATAATTTCATCCATAGGTACAGATCTTTCTCGTCCTCTTACATATGGTACTATACAATATGTACAAAAGTTATTACATCCATATGTTATTGCGATAGATGCTGAAAATCCATTTTCAAAATCTGCTTCTAAACTTGGTGGTAATTCATCTTCATTATTTGTAAAAATAACATGTTTTAAATCACTATTTGTTATATCTTCTATTGCTTTAGGTAGTTTAGCAATATTTTGATTTCCAATAACAATATCAATATAATTAAATTTATTTATTAATTCTTCTCCTTGCTCCTGTGCAAAACACCCTGTTACTCCTATTACCATCTTATTATCTTTTTTTTCTTTTATATTTTTTAATTCTCCAAGTTTTCCAAATATTTGTGTTGCTGCTCCTTCTCTTACAGTACATGTATTTAAAAATACTACATCAGCATTTTTAATATCTTCTATTACTTCATAACTATTATTTTCTAATAGTTTTTTTATTTTTGCACTTTCATTTACATTCATTTGACAACCATATGTTAAAATTGCTACTTTTTTCATTATTTTTTATTATTCCTCCTACATTTTAAAGTTACTACAATATCAAGATTATATCATAAATACATATTTTTGACAATTTAAGAAAAGATTCTATTTAAAAATTTCTCCTGCTTCTTGATACCATAATACAAAATCTAAATGTTCCATTTTTATGTTTATTTTTTTAGAAAATTCTATCATTTTATTTTCAATTTCTAAATATTTTTTTGCTGTTAATGTTTTAGGGATTTCATTTATTACATTTAATTTAAACAAATTTTTTAATATATGTCTATCTAAAATAGCTAGCTTACTACCAAAACCTATATTCCTCAAAAAATGGCTTGCTTCTTTATACCCAATCCCTCTTATATTTTTTACTATCCAATTTCTCATTTTAATTGGTGATTCTAATTTATCTAATATTTCTTTTATTATTATTACACCGTTTTCATCTTTTATAGTTTCTCTTAAAAGCACTAAATTTTTTGCTTTTGTATTCTTAAATCTTACTATATTTAAATATTCCACTATTTCTTCTTCTTCCCCATAAAATAATAACCCTGTTTCTTTCAATTTTGTTATTGCTTTCCATGCACTTTTAGCTTTTGATTGGGGAGTTAATATACAAAAAGCTAATTCAATAAAAATATCTTCATTATTTCCTTCTAACCATATTAATTTAAATTCTTCCAACCTCTTTTCGATGTCTATTTTAAGCCTTTTATAGCTATTTTTTAATTCTTTTATATCCATTTTTTCACCTCATTTTATTTATTATTTTAATATTTAATTAGAATTAAATATTAAAATAATAAGGAGACTAATCGTCTCCTATAATTTAAATCCATATGGAAGAAGCTCTTCCATAGTTAGTATTTTATATTCTTTTTTCAAGTTTGCCAAAATAATTCTTGTATTTTCTGCTGAAAATTCTTTTATTACTTGTCTGCATGCTCCACAAGGACTTACAGGTCCAGTAGTATCTGCTACAATACAAATAGTATCTATATTTTTCATACCATTTGTAACCGCTGTAAATATTGCTGTTCTCTCAGCACAATTAGATAATCCATAAGAAGCATTTTCTACATTTGCTCCTTTATGATGCTTCCCTTTATCATCTACAACTATAGCTCCTACTGAAAAATGCGAATATTCTACATAAGCATTTTCTCTAGCTTGAATAGCCTCATCTATTAAATCAATTATTTTTTTTTCTTCCATAATTACTCTCCTTGATAATTAAAGTGTTGAAAGAGCTATTTCAATCATATCCTTAAATGTCGTTTCTCTTTCTTCAGATGTTGTTTCTTCACCTGTTACTAATGAATCTGATATAGTTAAAATCGTTAAAGCTTTAACTCCATATTTAGCAGCTATTGTATAAAGAGCAGCTGTTTCCATTTCTACTGCAAGTACTCCAAATGATGCCCATTTTTTATAAGAATTAAAATCATCTTGATAAAATTCATCACTTGTTAATATATTTCCTGCTTTAACTTCTATATTTTTTTCTTTTGCTGCAGTTACCGCTTTCATAAATAATTCAAAATTAGCTGTCGGCGCAAAATCACCATTGAATCTATGTCTATTTATTCCAGAGTTTGTAGATGCTGCCATTGCTAAAACTATATCTCTTACTTTTACATTTTCTTGATACGAACCAGCTGATCCTACTCTTATAAGATTTTTTACTCCATAATCTCTTATTAATTCATTTACATATATAGAAATAGATGGAACTCCCATTCCTGTTCCTTGTACTGACACTTTTTTCCCTTTATAATACCCCGTATAACCATACATTCCTCTAACAGTATTATAACATTCAGCATCTTCCAAAAATGTTTCTGCTATCCATTTTGCTCTCATTGGATCTCCAGGAAGTAAAACTGTTTCTGCTATTTCTCCTTTTTTAGCTCCTATATGTACACTCATTTTATTCCTCCTAAAACTATTAAAATTCTCTCTTGATTATTTTCTCGTAATTATCCACTTTAGAAATTTAAAGGTGACTTACGTCACCTTTTTTAATATTTATCTTTATAGGAAAGATAAAGCCGGAATAATCCGGCTTTAATTAAAATTTAATTTTCCCTGCTATTATATCTTGTTTTATTTCTTCTAATTTAGCTATTTTTTCAGCTCCAATTATATCTTTAGTAAATTCGAAATCAGTAGTTCCTACTCCATTTTCAGCAACTCCAAATCTCTTTATTCCACCTTTAAAAGTTCCTTCTTTAAGAGCTTTTACAGCTTCAAATACTGCTACATCAACTCTTTTTAACATTGATGTAAGAACAACTCCTGGTGCTTCTCCATCTTGATTAGAATCTACTCCTATTGCATATATTCCAGCATCTTTAGCTCCAGCTATAACCCCAGCTCCAGTTCCACCAGCTGCATGATATACAACATCTGCACCTTGTTTTACTAACGCTAAAGTATTTTCTTTTCCTCTAACTGGGTCATTAAATGGATTAGGCCCTGAAGTATATAAAACTCCAATTTTAATATCTGGATTTATATATTTAGCTCCCATTTCATATCCTCTTTGGAATTTTTTAATTAAAGGTACTTCCATTCCTCCAACAAATCCAATAGTTCCTGTTTTAGACATCATAGCAGCTAAAGCTCCTACTAAGAATGAACCTTCATCTTCTTTAAATAATAAAGATTGTGTGTTTGGTAAATCTACCACATCATCAATAATTGCAAATTTAGTTTCTGGGAAATCTTTTGCAACAGCTTCAGCTGCATCTCTCATTAAAAATCCTGTAGCAATTACTAAATCATATCCAGCTTCTGCATATTCTCTTAAATATCCTTCATCTTCTGCAGGAGATGCAGGTTCTACATATTTAAAATCTACTCCTAATTCTTCTTTTGCTCTTTGTAATCCTCTGTAAGCAGCATCATTAAAAGATTTGTCTCCCAATCCACCAATTGATAAAACAATTCCTACTTTTAACCCTTTATCCGCTTTTTCTTTTTTGTTTCCAAAAAAAAGCCCCGCATAAGTGTTAACGCTTACAAATGTTAAAATTAAACCTGTTAAAATTGTTAAAATTAGACCTTTCTTCATTACATCCTCCTTCTAAATTTTAATAGTCTGTTTTTCGAAGATATCGTATCATAATTATACCTCTATTTCGAAATTTTTTCAAGATATAATTTAAAAAAAATTTATTTTCTAAACATATGTTTACTAAGTTTGCTTTGTTAATGTAAATGTAACTACTGTCCCTGATTTTAAATTACTTTTACAGTAAATTTCTTCTTTCATTGAATCTATTACATTTTTTGCAATAGTTAATCCTAGTCCTAATCCTTTTGATTTGTATTCATATATTCCCGAATGATGTTTATTTTCCTCTCCACCTACAAATAAAGGTTTAAATATATTTTCTATATCTTCATTTGATATACCTATTCCCTTATCTTCTATTGAAATTAAAATCTTATTTTTCTCAATATCCTCTTTTACTCTAAATATAATAATTTCTCCATCTTCTGAAAATTTTATAGCGTTTACAACTAGATTATACAATACAAAATTTATTATCTTATGTTTGTCAATATGTATTTCTTCATACGAAGTTTCATTTATATATATAAATTTTTGATTTCGCTTTTCTAGAAAAATTTCTACTTTTGATTTTACCTCTTCATACATTTCTTTTAACTTTGTTTTTTCAATTTTTTGTGCTATTGATTCTTTCATATCTTCTGTTGTAAGTGCGTTAAACATTTTTTCTATTAATTCATTTATTCTAAGACTTACTTTAAATATTTTTTTTAAAATTTTTTCTTTATTTCTATAATTTTTATCAAATAAAATTTCTGAATACGCTAATAATAATGAAGTTGGCGTTCTTAATTCGTGCGAAGAAGTCACTAAAAATTTTCTTTTTAATTCATTTGCTAATTTCAATTTTATATTACTTTGCACAAGCTCTTTATTCTTTTTTTCTAATTCAATATAAAGATTTGAATTTATAAAAAAATTATTTACGTGCGTTATAAATATTTCAAAATATTTTCTTTCTTTTTCAGTAAATTTTTCTTTATTAAATTTAATTACTGCTATTATTGGATTATCTAATTTTACATCTTCAATATCCCCTAGTTTAGTAATCAAATAATCATTATAGACGATAAATTTAGAATTTGTGTCTATTATTTTAATTAAATTTTTATAATTAAAATCTACTTCTGTCTTTTCATCATATTTTATTATATTGTTTTCTAAAAAAATAAAAAGTTCTTCAAAATCAAAAAGTGCTTTTAATTCTGTAAGTACTACTTTACATATATCGCTAAAATTTGATATTACTTTTTCTTCTATATTACTTATACTTTCAATTATTTTTTCCAATTTATTATTTGAATCTTTTATTATATGAAATTGATTTTGTACTTTTTTTTCTAATGACCATTTTATTGTAAGCGACATTATTATTTGTAAAATTTCTTCTCTTTCAAAAGGTTTTTTTAAATATAATAACTTTTCAGGTTTTCCTATTTTCTTTACAAGTTCTTTTCTATTTCTATCAGTATATGCTGTAATTATTACTATTTCTATATTTTCATCAATTTTTCTTATCTCTTTTGCTGTCCGTAATCCATCCCAACCAGGCATCCTCATATCTATTGTTACTACTGAATACGGTTCATCTCTTTCTAATGCTTTTTTCACCATATTATATCCTGTTTGGCCATCTTCAGCTATATCAACTTGGTATTTTTCTTCCTCTTGTTCTTTTTTTTCTTCTTCAAAAAAATCACTAAGTAAATCATCTAGCTTATTATTTATTATTTTTAAATTATCTTGACCAGAAAGTAGATTTTTCATACTTTCTAATATTTCTTTTTGGTCATCTATTAATAATATTTTTTTATTTATTTCCACTTTTTTCACCTCAAAGCTATACTTTTAATACTAGCAATGTAATATCATCTGTTTGCAATTTATTACCTCTATATTTTCTTACACCATTTAGTATTTCATTTTTTATCTCTATACTTGATTTATAACTATTTTTCAATATTATCTCTTTTAATCTATCTATTCCAAATAATTCTCCATTTTCATTTTCTGCTTCAGTTATTCCATCAGTATAATATACTAATATGTCATTCTTAAAAAGTTTTAATTTTCCTTCTTTATAATTATAATTTTCTAAAAATCCAATGGCTATTCCTTTTACATTTTCTTCCATTATATTATTTTCTTTATTCCTATACACTAAAAGTGGATTATGCCCTGCATTAGAAAATTCAAGAATATTTGTTTTTTTATTATATTTACTATGAAAAATTGTTACAAACATATCACTACTCATATCTTTATACATAAGTTTATTAAGCATATCTAACATAATATTTGGTGCATTTATTGTAAATGAAAGTGTCTTTAATATTGCTCTAATTGTTGTCATTAACAATGCCGCAGGTACACCTTTTCCACTTACATCTCCTATTGTAATATAAATTTCGTCGTCTGAATAAATGTTATAATCATAATAATCTCCACCTATTTCTTTTGCTGGTTCAAAATATTCAGAAATATCAATATCAAATTTCACTCCTGATTTTTTAGGTAATAAATCTTTTTGTATTTTTGCAGCTATATTCAATTCTTTATTTAATCTTTCTTTTATTGCTAGTTCTGAGTAAACCTTAGAGTTATTTATTGCTATTGCTACATGCATTGCTAAAGCAGATATTGTTTCTCTATCATCAGATTTTCTTTTATTCTCGCTATCTTCTATAATATATATTACTCCCAATTCTTTCCCTTTTACATTTAGATTTGAGTAAATAATGTCTTCATTTATATCTACTATATCTTTTGATATATTTTCATAAATCAAATTAGGATCTAGTTCTTCTTTTATAAACTCATATTTTTTCTTAGCTTTTACATTTCCTTTAATTGCTTTATTTACTAATACTCCTTCTTCCCATAAATATAAAACTATCTTTTTAGCTCCTGTTAAAACAAAATATGCATCTAATATTATAGAAATAATTTTATCTAACTCTAATTCAGATAAAACAGATTTTCCTATTGCATTTAAATTTGATAAATTTGCTACTCTTTTTTCTAAAACTAAGTTACTATATTCTAATTCTGTTGATTTAGCTAACAAACTTTTATAAGTTATATTTAATTCTTTTTTATACGAGTTTATTTCGTCCAATGATATTTTTAAAGCTTTCTCTTGATTTTCAATATCATTTATAAGTTCTATGTATTCATCTTGAATTTCATCATCTGTTTTATAATCTTTGTTTCTTTGAATGATATTTTTAATTAATTCTTCATTAGATTTTATTTTTTCTTTTTGATATTTTTGTTTGAAAAACATTATTACTCCTATATTTAATAATAAATACATTAATAAAATCATTATTTTTCTCCTTTTAAAAATTCATTCAAAGTAATTAGATTTTTATATTTTAATAATTCTTTTAAGCTACTACTTTTTATTTCAATGAAAACATTATATTCGTTATACTCTTTTACAGTTTTTTCTCCATTTACAAAAAATACAAATTTATCATTATATATATATCCCTTATATTTGGCATTTGATATAATAATGTTTTTATCCAATTTTATTATTTTATTATAAATTTTTTCTATAATATCCTCTGTTAAATTTGTTATATATACGTATTCGTATTTTGAAATTTGATTTTTTAAAATACTTTCATATTCTATATTTACATTTTTATCATTAAAATATATTTTACTATCTACATTAATATTATCCAATTTAGCTATATAGTTATAATTAGCATTGATTATATATTTTAATTGTTCTTTTCTTTTTTCTATTACTTCTAAAATTAAATCGTTTTTAATTTTCTCATTGTATATTTTTTCTTCTTTAAATTCACCTATTTTATGTAATCTTGTTAACCAATATTTGATCTGTAACTTCAAATAATCATCAACAGTTTCTTTCTCGGATTCTTTAAAATATTTTACTAATTCTTTTTTCTCTTCTTCCGTTAAATCTGAAGCTATTTTAATAAATATTTTTTCTTCTTTAAATATTTTTTCTTGAGTTAAAATTTTTAAATCATCAAAAAATTCTTTTGTTAAAATAATGTTTCTTTTTTCTTGAGTAGCAATTAATTTTTTAGATATATTACTAAATTCTGTCCAAAACTTATTTTTTTCATTTATTGTTTTTGGGTATTCAATATAAAATATTTTAATTACATTTCCTGTATTTTTTAATTCACTTTTAAAAGGAACCTTTTCTAAAGGTTCCTTTCTTAAAATTATCTCTCGACTACATCCTACTATAATTAAAATTAAAAAAAATAAAGCTTTTTTCATTCTGCTAACCCCATTATATGCAATAAAAAGTTTTCTTTTTTTGATAAATCTATTCTTTCTATTTTCCCATTCTCCTCAATATCTATTACAGGTCTAAAAATATTTTCTGTAATTTGTTTTACTATAGCTATTTTCCCATTACTTAATCTAACTTTACTTCCTATTGGAAACATTGACATGATTTTTAAAAATTTCTTAAATAAAATTAAATCTATTTCTTTTCCAGAAGCATGAACCATCTCTTTTATTGCTTCATTTGCATTAAAAGCTTTTCTATAACTTCTATTTGATACAAGTGCCGCATATATATCTGCTATTTTTAATACTTTAGACATATCTGGTATATCCTCGCTTTTAAGTCCATTTGGATAACCTTTTCCATCTATTCTTTCGTGATGATATTTTATTATTTCTAATACTTCTTTTTCTTCATTTTTTAACAAATCCAAAGTAATATCTATATGTTTTTTTACTTCTTCCATCTCTTCTAAAGTTAATTTTGATTTTTTATCAATTATTTCTTTTTTTACTTTAAGCATTCCTACATCATGTAATATTGCAGCTTTTCCTAATATTTCCAATTCTTCATCAGTATAATTTAATTCTTTCCCTAACATAATAGCTAACATTGTAGTTTTTAAACTATGATCAAATAAATATTCTCCTTCAGATTTCATATCCATTAATGATAGTAATATATTTTTATCCTTTTCTATATTACCCATTGTTTTATCTACAATTAATTCTAATGTAGTATCATCAATTTTATTATTTAAAACATCTTCTAATACTTCTTTTGTGTCTTCTATACTTTCTAAATATTCTTTTTTAAACTCTTCTTTTATTTTTTCTTCTTCAAGTAAAATATCCTCTATGTTTTTTTCCTCATCTTTAATAGAGACTTCTTCTATATTAAATTTTTTTATTCTTTCAATAAGCTCTTTTGTTAATTTTGTCCCCTCTTCTATAAGTACAATATTATTTACAACTATTCCCTCTTTTAATTCCATATTTTCTTTTAAATCAATAGTTTTAACCATCATTTTTTTGCCTCCAATATTTTTGAAATTTTATCTTTTAATTCTAATATTTCAAAAGGTTTCGGTATAAAACCTTGAATCTCAACATCTAACATCTCTACCACATTTTTCATATTATGAAAAGCTGTTATCATAAATACTGGAACTTCCATATTTATTTTTCTTATTTGCTGTATAGCTTCTAATCCATTCATATTTGGAAGCTGAATATCTAATAATATCAAATCTATTTTTTCTTTTTTTATTAGCTGTAGTCCTTTTTCTGCTCTAGACGCTTCTAAAACTTTATACCCCATATCAGATATTATTTCTTTTAATAAAAATCTAATAGTAGGCTCATCATCAATAATTAATACTGTTTTTATATCATTCACTCCTTTCATTATTTAGTGAATTATACAGAGTTATTGCTATTTTTTCTGGTAAAATGGATTTTAATTCAGCTAAACTTTGTTTTTTTATATTCTCAATTGATTTATATTTTTTTAATAAAACTTCTTTTCTTTTAGGTCCAATTCCTTCTATCTTATCAAGTTCACTTATTATTATTCTTTTAGTTCTTAATTTTCTATGATAAGTAATCCCAAATCTATGCGCTTCATCTCTTAATCTTTGAAGTATTTTAAGTGTTTCATCTCTTTTAGATATAATATACGGAACAGATTCTCCATATTTAAATATCTCCTCTTCTCGTTTTGCTATACTTATTAAATCTATTTTATCAATTTTTCCTAATTTCTGCAATATTTCTGCAGCAGAATTTAATTGACCTTTTCCTCCATCAATTAATATAAGCTCTGGAAGCTCATTGTCATTTAATTTCGAATATCTTCTAAATAAAACCTCTCTCATCATATGAAAATCATCAGGAGTATCTTTTGTTTTTATCTTAAATTTTCTGTATTCTTTTTTAGATGGTTTTCCTTCTAATGCTACACTCATTGAAGCTACTGCATCTTTCCCTTGAATATTAGATATATCAAAACATTCTATTCTTCTAGGTATTTTTTTTAATTTTAATATCGTAAATAAATTTTTTATTCCTATTTCTAGTATTGTTTTTCGATTATAAAAATTTTTTATTTCTTTTTCTAAATTTAAATACCCCATTTCAATTAATTTTTTTCTTCTGCTTTTTATTTCAGGGTAATATAGATTTATTTTTATTTTTTTCTCAATAAAAATCCATTTTTTTATTAATTTATCTAGTTTTTTAAATTTTTTATCTAATATTAAATTTTTAGGTATTACATAATTATTATAATATTGAATAAAAATTTCTAAAAAAAATTCTTCTATTTTCCTCTCTTCTATATTATTCTCCAGGCTTATTATTTGTTCATTTTTCCCAATAATTATACCATTTCTTATATTAAGTACTTGTATAAAAATATTACCATACTCTTCTTTTATTAAAAAAACATCTTCATCAATATCTTTCCCATATTCAACAATTTGATTTTTCATTGCATTTTTTATATTTTTTATTTTTTCTCTATATATAATAGCTGTCTCAAAATCCATTTTTTCACTATAACTATTCATCAGTTGTTCTAATTTTTTTAGTATCTCTTTATAATTCCCTTTTAAAAAAAGTTTTAATTGCTCTTTATTTTCATTATATTTTGCTTCAATATTCTTATACACACATGGTCCTAAACACATTTTCATATAATATTTCAAACACGGTCTATCATACTTTTTATTCATATCTCTATTACAGTCTCTTATCATAAATATTTTTTTTATAATTTTTATTAGCTCAAATGCAGTTCCTGGATATGGACCAAAATAATCTCCATTTTTATTTAAATATTTTGTATTTCTAATAACTGAAATTTTTGAAAATTTTTCATTTGAAATAAAAAGATATGGATAAGTTTTAGAATCTTTTAAAGCAATATTATATTTTGGTTTATATTTTTTTATTAAATTATTTTCTAATATTAAAGCATCTAACTCTGTTTTACAGAGAATATAATCAATAGTAGAAATATTTTTAACTAATTCTTCTGTTTTTTTTCTATCATGTTTTTTTTGAAAATAAGAACTTACCCTTTTTTTTAAATTTTTAGCCTTTCCAATATATATTATTTTTTTATTAATATTTTTCATTAAATAAACTCCAGGCATATCTGGAAATTCATTTAAATCTATATTACTCATATAACTCCAATCTAATTTTTTCTTATATCTCTATGGGATTTTAATACTTCTATTGTATCATTTTCTTTAAGTTCATCATATAGTTTATTCACTATACTTACCGATCTATGTTTCCCACCGCTACATCCTATACCTATTGATAAATGTGATTTACCCTCATTTATATATTGTGGTATTAAAAATATTAACATCTCTTTAAGTTTTAAATAAAATTCATTTGTTAAATCAAAATTGAATACATAATCAAATACTTCTCTATTATTACCTGTTTTATTTTTTAAATCTTCTACATAATATGGGTTCGGTAAAAATCTCACATCAAACATAAGATCTAAATCAATTGGTATTCCATATTTAAATCCAAATGAAGAAATGCTTATTGTTATTTTTTTAGTTTCACTTGTTAATAATTTTTCCAACTCTTTATTTAATTCTTTTGGTGTTATATTTGACGTATTTATTATTTCATTTGCTAAATCTTTTATCTCTTCTAATTGTTTTCGTTCTTCTTTTATATTTTCTAAAAGTGTATTAAACTCTTTAATTGGATGTTTTCTTCTTGTTAAATTATATCTGTTCAAAATTACTTCATTAGCCGAATCTAAAAAAAGTATTTTAAAATTAATTTCTAATTTTTTTAATTTTTTACATTCATTTATAAACTCTTTTGCACTATTCCACGATCTGCTATCTATTACACAAGCTACTTTTCTTATTTTACTAGATTTAAAAAATAATTTATACATATTACTCAATAGTTTTACTGGCAAATTATCTATTGTCAAATATCCTCTATCTTCAAAAAATCTTATAGCACTAGATTTTCCTGCTCCGGACATACCAGTTATTATTAATATTTCAAAACTTTTCATATCTCCCCCATTTGTATATATTTAAAGGCGGATTCTATCCGCCTTAATTTGTTTCTTCTATTTCTTTTAATATTTCTTTTTCTTCTAATGTTAATATTTTTTCAATGTTTAATAAGATTAATAATCTATCATTAGTTTTAGCTATTCCATTTATAAACTCTCCTCTTACTCCAGAAACAATTTTAGGTGGAGCTTCTATAGACGAAACCGAAACTTTCTCAACTTCTGATATTTCATCAACAATTATACCAAATTGTAACTCTTCTAATTTTAAAATTAAAATTTTAGCATTCTCATTTTCTTTTTGTTCTGTTAGCCCAAATCTTTTTCTAAGATTCATAATCGGAACTATATTACCTCTTAAATTTACAATCCCTTTTATAAAATCTGGAGTATTTGGAAGCTGTGTTATTTCTGTCATTTTTATAATTTCTTGGACTTGCAAAATATGAACCCCATAATAATTCTTATCTAAAATAAATACTACAACCTGAAGTTCATCAGACATATTTTTTTCTTTTTCCATACTTAAGTCCCCCTTCTAATAATATACTTTTTATAAGTTCATCCTTTACTAAATTATACCTTGTAATTTTTCAAAAGTACAGAAAAATATTCCTTACATTCTATCTACTGTACTTATTCCCAATAAATTTAACCCTTCTTTTATTATAAACGATACTTTATCACATAATATAAGCCTTGAATTTATTATATCTTTGTTTTCACTTTTTAAAATAGGTGCCGCATTATAAAAAGTATTAAATTTTTTAGATAATTCAAATATATAATCTGCTAATAAATTCGGCTTAAAAGTTGTTGCCGCTAACATCACTATTCTAGGAAATTGATATACAAATTTAATTAAATTAATTTCACTATTTTCAGTAAATATCAATTTTTTATTATAATCTATTTTAATATTATTTTCATTTGCATTTCTCATTATTGACTTTATTCTAGCATAACTATATTGTAAATATGGAGAAGTGTTTCCTTCGAAACTTAATATTTTATCCCATTCAAAAATAATCGGACTTGTTCTATTTTGAGAAAGATCTGCATATTTTACAGCTCCTATCCCAACTACTTCAGCGATATTCCTTTTTTCATCTTCGTTAAGGCTAGGATTTTTTTCTGATACTATTTTATAGGCTCTTTCTACAGATTCATCTAATAAATCATTTAATTTGATTACATTACCTTTTCTTGTAGAAAAAATCCCATCAGCAAACCTCATTATTCCAAACCAAATGTGATGTTTTTCGTCTTTCCAATCTAGCATATTTGTAATTTCAAATATTTGTCTAAAATGATCTTGTTGTCTTTCATCTGTTACATATATTATTTTATTTAAATTATAATTTTCTCTTCTATATTTTATAGTGGCTAAATCAGAAGTTGAGTACAAATAAGCTCCATCTTTTTTTTGGACTATACACGGATGTAAATTCTTATTTTCATCAAAAAATACCACTAAGGCCCCTTCATCTTCTTTTGCAATATTTTTTTCTTTTAATTCTTCTATTATTAGTGGCATTATATCATGATAAAATGATTCACCATAATATGTATCAAACTCTATATTCATCCGTTTATATATTCTTTCATACTCTTCTAAAGAAACTTTTATAAATTCTTTCCATAAATTTCTTGCTTCTTTATCGCCTTGCTGCAATTTTTTTAGTTCTTCTCTAGCTAAATCTTCTAGTGATTCATTTTCTTCGCTTTTCTTAGAAAATTCAACATAAATCCTTTCTAATTCTTCTATAGGATTTTTTTTATAATTTTCTTTATTTAACCAATTTTTATAACCTACTATAAGTTTCCCAAATTGTGTTCCCCAATCTCCTATATGATTATCTGCTATAACATTATATCCTAAAAATTTATATATTCTTTTTATAGAATCTCCTATTACTGTACTTCTTAAATGTCCTATATGCATTCTTTTAGCAATATTAGGAGATGAATAATCTATAACTACATCTCCGGCTGTATCTAAAAATTGAAATTCTATTTTTTCTCCTATTTTTTTCAATTCTTCTGCTAAATAATCTATTCTTATAAAAATATTTATAAATCCAGGTCCTGCTATCTCTATTTTTTCAAAAATTTCATTTTTTTTAATATTATTAATTAATTTTTCTGCTATTTTTCTCGGATTATCTCCTATTTTTTTTGAATTTACCATCGCAAAATTTGTTTGATAATCCCCAAATTTTTCATTATTTGAAGGTTGAATATTCACTTCATCTATTTCAATATTTTTAAATGTTTCTTTTATTGCATCTAATAAATATGACTCAATCTTTTTTTCTAATAATGTCATCTTTATACTCCTTCTATAAGCAAATTTTAAAATTAAAAATTAAAGATTAAGACAATTTATATCTAAATCTTAAATTTTTAATTAAAAATCCCAGACTGCCGTAAATTATAAAAATTTTGGTCGCTAATACGACACAAAGTGGTAGTCAGATATAACTGGCATACAGAATCCGTAAAAACTAAGTTTTTCGTGATTTACCTGATTTACCAATTACAGAGCCAACCCCGGAAATAAATTGTTAGGCCAAAATATTTCCATAATCTCGAACAGTCTATGAAAATTATTATTTTATTTTTTCAAGTTGATTCCAACATCATTAAGTTGACTATCATCAATATAATTTGGTGCTTCCGTTAATAAGCATTGTCCTTTATTTGTTTTTGGAAATGGTATAACTTCTCTTATCGAATTTTCTTTTAACAGAACCATTAAAAATCTATCTACTCCAAAAGCAATCCCCCCATGAGGCGGTGCTCCATATTTAAATGCTTCTAAGAAAAATCCAAATTTTTCTTGAATTTCCTCTTCTGATAATTCTAAAAGTTTAAAAATCTTTTCTTGAATTTCTTCTTGATGTATTCTAACACTTCCACCACCTATTTCATATCCATTCAATACTAAATCATAACTTTTAGTTCTAACTTTTTCAGGTGAATTTTCTATTAATTCTATATCTTCATCCTTTATAGCAGTAAACGGATGATGTTGTGCTTTATATCTTTTTTCTTCTTCAGACCATTCTAATAAAGGAAAATCTACTACCCATAAGAAATTGTATTGATTTTCATCTATTAATTTTCTTTCTTTTCCTATTTTTAATCTTAAAGCCCCCAAACTATCATACACTATTTTTAGCTTATCAGCAACTAAAAATAATATATCGCCTTCTTTCGCATCCATTTTTTCTATAATTTCGTCCAATTCTTTTTTAGTAAAAAATTTTGCTATTGGAGATTTTATTTCATAATTTTCTTCTATTTTTATCCATGCTAACCCTTTAGCGCCATATATTTTGACAAATTCTGTTAATTCATCTATTAATTTTCTAGAATAATCTTTTGCAGCAGATTTTACATTTATCCCTTTTAAAACTCCTCCATTTTCTACTACATTTTTAAATGCTTTAAAATTACATTCTTTTGCTATATCTGATAAATCTTTTAATTCTAAATCAAATCTAGTATCTGGTTTATCACTCCCATATCTTTCCATAGCATCATAATAACTTAATCTATCAAATTTATATTCTATTTTTTTGCCTACAATATCTAAAAATACTTTTTTTGCAAGTTCTTCTATCATTTCCATTATATCATTTTCATCAACAAAAGACATCTCTATATCTAATTGAGTAAATTCTGGCTGTCTATCTGCTCTTAAATCTTCATCTCTAAAACATTTAGCTACTTGATAATATTTATCTACTCCAGCAATCATAAGTATTTGTTTAAATAATTGTGGCGATTGTGGAAGAGCATAAAATTTACCATTTTCAGTTCTAGTTGGTACTATAAAATCTCTTGCCCCTTCTGGTGTAGATCTAGTAAGAATAGGTGTCTCTATATCAATAAATCCTTTTTTTGTTAAAAATTCTCTCATTGAAAACATCATTTGATTTCTTTTTAATAAGTTATTTAATATTTTAGGTCTTCTTATATCTAAATATCTATATTTCAATCTAATTGCTTCATTTAATTTAATATCATCTTTTATTTCAAATGGTAAAACTTCAGATTTATTAATTATTTTAATATTATCTGCAATTACTTCTATATTTCCAGTAGGTATATTTGGATTTTTACTAAATCTTTCTTTTACCGTACCTTCTACTTTTACTATATATTCTGATTTTACTTTATGCGCTATATTTATTATATTTTCTGACAAATCTTCTGGATTAAATACAATTTGAGTAATACCAGTTCTATCTCTTAAATCAAGAAAAATTAATCCTCCCAAATCTCTTCTATTATCAACCCATCCAGTTAAGATTACTTTTTCTTCTATATTTTTTTCTCTAAGTTCGCCTAATAAGTGAGTTCTATATTTCATTAATTTCTCCTTTCATGTATTCACAAATTGTATCTCTTTTTATTTTTATTTGCTCTCCTGTTTTTAAATTTTTCACTACTAATTTATTTTCTTTTACTTCTTCTTCTCCTACTATTATAGCATATTTTGCGTTTATTTTATCTATTTTTTTCATTTGTGCTCTTAAAGATTTTTTTTCATATTCCATATATACATCAAAATTATTTACTCTTAATTCGTTAGCTAATAGTAAAGCATAATCACTACTTTCTTCTCCCAGCCACACAATTCCAATTCTATTTTTTTTTGTTTTTTTCTCATTCATCAAGAGCATTATTCTCTCTATTCCTGCTGCAAATCCTACAGCTGGAGTATCTTTTCCACCCATAGTAGATATAAGTCCATCGTATCTTCCGCCAGCAAGAACTGTTCCTTGTGCTCCCAATTTCTCTGTTATTACTTCAAAAACAATATTAGAATAATAATCTAACCCTCTTACTAATTTAGGATTTTCTGAAAAAGGTATATTATATATATTTAATAATCTTTTTACTTCTTCATAATGTTTTTTTTCTTTTTCTGATAAATATTCTGTTAAAATTGGTGCTTTTTTAACAATTTCTTTACATTTTTCTACTTTACAATCAAGTACTCTTAATGGATTTTTTTCATATCTTGTTTGACAATCATTACATAAATTTTCTTTTTTATCTTTTAGATATTTTAATAAATCTTTTCTATATTTTAATCTAGTTTCTTTTCCACCAACAGAATTTATTTCTACTCTTAAATCTGATATTCCTATTTTTTCAAGTAACTTATATCCCATATAAATTACTTCTGCATCAATTTTAGGATTTTTACTCCCCAATACTTCTACTCCTAATTGATTAAATTCCCTATATCTTCCTGCTTGTGGTCTTTCATATCTAAACATTGGTCCATAGTAATACCATTTTGTAATTTCTTCATTTCCATATATTTTATGTTCTAAATAAGCTCTTACTACAGAGGCTGTTCCTTCTGGTCTTAATGTTATACTTCTTTCTCCTTTATCTAAAAAAGTATACATTTCTTTTTCTACTATATCGGTTCCTTCACCAATTCCTCTTTTAAATAAAGCTGTTTCTTCAAATATTGGAGTAATTATTCTATTATAATTAAAATTTTCAAAAATTCTTTTAGCTATTTCTGTAATATAATTATATTTTATAGCATCGTCATTAAATATATCTTTTGTTCCTCTAACCGCTCTAATATTCATACTAGCTCCTATCTATATTAAAAATTAAATTTCTTAACTTCACCTTTATTTCCTATTTTTCCTAAATCTTTTCCATCATTTATTAATTTTACAACTCCTGCATCGCCAATTTTTATATATATTTTTTCTTCTTTTTTAACTTTTATTATTTTTTCTTCATTTTTTAAAAACCCTGTAAAATATTCTTTATTATTTTTCTTGATTTCTATCCATGATATTCCATTAGCAATTATTTTTATTTCTTTATAGATATCTATTTTATCATTTTTTTCTTCTTTTGCAACTTTTTTTTCTTCTATTATCTCAATTTTTTTTATTAATTTATTTTCGTTTTCTACATTTTTTTCTTCTTTATTATTTTCTTTATTTGTTTTTAATGCTTCTTTTTCTATTTTTTTTATATTTGAATTTTTATTATTACTAATATTTTGTTTTTCTTGTACTATATTTTCATCTTTTTTGTCAATAATATTTAATAAAATAATCCCTAAAAAAATAATAACGATCCCTGCAATAATTAGATTTAATATCCCATTTTTATCATCTACTTCATTTTCTTCTTCTTCAAAATTTTCATTTTTATATTGATTATACATTTCTATTATTTTATTACTATCTAATCCAACTTCACGACAATAATTCCTTAAAAATCCTTTTATATGAACTTCGCCCGGTAATTCATTGTAATTTCCTTCTTCTAACGCTATTAAATATCGTTTTTGTATTTTAGTTTGTTCTGCTATATAAGCTATATCAAAACCTTTTTCTTCTCTTGCTTTTTTTAGTATTTCACCTATCTTATTTTCCATACTTTTTCCCCCATAATTTTATTAATTTTTCTTTTATCTTATTTTCCATCCTATTGTTTCCAGGAATATAAAAACGTTTGTTTTTTTTCAAATAATCTTGTTTTACAAAGTTATTATCATAATTATGTGGATACTTATAATTCTTAGAATACTCTTTTGTTAAATATTTAGGCACTTCTAATGTTTCTTCTGATTCTAAATCTTGAAATACACTATTTATCGCATTATATACACTATTTGATTTACTTGAAATTGCTAAATATATCACTACTTCTGACAATATTATCCTTATTTCTGGCATTCCTATTTTTTCACTTGCTATATATGCACTCGTTGATAAATTAAGTGCTTCTGGATTTGCTAATCCTATATCTTCAGCTGCCAAAATAACAAGACGTCTTGCTATATATCTAGGATCTTCTCCTCCTTTTAATAGTCTTCCCAGCCAATATACACTAGCATCGGGGTCACTTCCTCTTATACTTTTTATCATAGCTGATATCAAATTATATTTATCTTCTTTTTTATGAAAAAATTCTTCTGTAATAATTATTTTTTTTAATTCATTTTTATCTATATTATCATAAACTTCTAGAATAAGCTCCAAATAATTTAATGCTATACGTGCATCCCCATTTGATGTTTCTACAATAAATTCTTTTATTTCATTTTCTATCTTAATCTGTTCTATTTCTTCGGCTCTATTAATAATACTAATAATATCATTTTTTTTTAATTTTTCAAATTTAAAACTCAAACATCTAGATAATAACGCATTATTCAAATTATAAAAAGGATTTTCTGTTGTTGCCGCAATAATTTTGAATATTCCTTCTTCGATAAAACTAAGCAAACTATCTTGTTGTAATTTATTAAATCTATGTATTTCGTCTAAAAACAAAAGTGTTTCCTTTCCTTCTATTTTCAATCTTTTTTCTGATTCTTCAGATATTTTTTTTATATCACTTATGCTGCAATTAGTTGCATTTAGTTTTACAAAATAAAACTTTAATTCTTTTGCAATAATTTCAGCTAAAGTTGTTTTTCCCGTCCCACTTTCACCATAAAAAATAGAATTTATAAATTTTTGTTTTTTTATAAGTTCTCTTAAAGGACTCCCTTCAGCAATAATATTTTTTTGCCCGAAAAATTCAGCTAAAGTTGTTGGCCTAATTCTATAAGCGAGTGGTTGTTTTCTCTTGTAATTAATTTCAAATAAATTATTCATCATATCACCAAATTATATCATAATTTTTATCTACTCTCAAGTACTGTACTACAAAAAAAGTATGCCAAAATGGCATACTTTTTATAAAGTTAATAAATAAACAATCAATCCATTTATTATGAACAATGCTGCAACTATTTGTGTTGCTTTAGCTAATGGACCACCATCTTCATTAACACCAAATACTGTATTAACTGCCCCTCCACCTATACTTCCAGACATTCCGTGGCTTTTATCGGGTTGAATTAATACAAGTCCAATTAAAAATATTGAAATTATAAAAAGTGTTATTTTAAAAAGTAATAGCATTTTTCCCTCCAATTTATTTTATTAGAGATTCACCTGTCATCTCTTTAGGTTTTTCTATTCCTAATAATTTTAACATAGTAGGTGCAACATCTGCTAATTTCCCACTATCTTTTAATTCAATTCCTTTATCATTTGTTACAACTATAAATGGAACCGGATTAGTAGTATGTGCTGTAAATGGTACATGTGTTTTCGGATCTTCCATCAAATCTACATTCCCATGGTCTGCAGTAATTAATAAAACTCCATCTTTTTCTAATACTTTTTCTTTTACTTTTCCTAAGCATTCATCAACTACGCTTACTGCTTTTTTTGCTGCCTCAAATATACCAGTATGTCCAACCATATCTGGATTTGCATAATTTACTATTATTACATCATATAATTCATTTTCTATTGATTCAACTAATTTATCAGTTACTTCATATGCGGACATTTCAGGCTGTAAATCATAAGTTGCTACTTTTGGTGAATCTACTAACACTCTTTCTTCACCTTCAAAACTTGTTTCTACTCCTCCATTGAAAAAGAAAGTTACATGTGCATATTTTTCAGTTTCAGCTGTTCTTAATTGTTTTAATCCTGCTTTTGAAATAACTTCTCCAAACGTATTATTAATATCATCATCTTCATATGCTATTTTAGCGTCAATCGTCGAATCATATTGTCTCATACATATAAATTCAACTTCCGAATTATTACCTCTTACAAAATGTTTAAATTCTTTATCATTTATTGCTCTAGTAATTTGTCTTGCTCTATCCGGTCTAAAGTTGAAAAATACAAATAAATCTCCATTTTCAGCTTTTGAATGTGCATTTCCCGCCATATCTGTGATTACTGTTGGTTTTACGAATTCATCTGTTAACTCTTCCATATAAGATGTTTCTACAGCTTTTTTAGCTGAAAGGTGTTTTTCACCATCTCCAAATATAATAGCTCTATATGCTTTTTCTGTTCTTTCCCAATTAGTATCTCTATCCATAGCATAGTATCTTCCTGATACAGTAGCTATTTTCCCTACTCCTAATTCTTTTATTTTATTTTCTAATTGTTCGATATATATAAGAGAAGATTTAGGTGGAGTATCTCTTCCATCTGTTATTACATGAATATATACTTTTTCTAAATTTTCTCTTTTTGCCATTTCTAGTAATCCAAATAAGTGTTCGATATGAGAATGTACTCCTCCGTCAGATAATAAACCCATTAAATGTAATGCTTTATTTTCTTTTTTTATTCTTTCAAATGCTGGTTTTAATACTTTATTTTCAAATAATACACCATCTTTTATATCTTTACTAATTTTTACCAATGGTTGGTATATTACTCTACCTGCTCCAAGATTTAAATGTCCTACTTCAGAATTCCCCATTTGACCATCAGGAAGTCCTACTGCTTCTCCTGCTGCTAATATTTGAGTATTTGGATATTTCTCTAAAATATCATAATAATTTTTTGGATGTACTTCTTCTATTGCATTTTTTTCATTTTTATGAGGATTTATCCCCCAACCATCTAATATCATTAATACTAAAGGTTTCTTAGCCATTTTTTCACCCTTTCTTTAAACATATAATATGCCATAAGTTTGTTGTAGTAATAATTAAAGTCCTGCTTTTACAACTTTTGCAAAACTATCTGCTTCTAATGAAGCTCCCCCTACTAATCCACCATCTATATCTTTTTGGCTCATTAATTCTTTTGCATTTTCAGGTTTCATTGACCCCCCATATTGAATAGTTATTTCATTTGCTATTTCTTCTCCATACATATCAGTTAATAAATTTCTTATAAATTTATGTACTTCTTGTGCTTGCTCAGGAGAAGCTGTTTTCCCTGTTCCAATTGCCCATACTGGTTCGTATGCAATAACTACTTTTTTAGCTTCTTCTTTAGTAAGGTCTTTTAACCCTCCTTTTACATGGTCTTCTACTACTGCTTCTGTTTTATTAGCTTCTCTATCCTCTAATTTTTCACCTACACATAAAATAGGAGTTAAATCATGCGCTAAAGCTGTCTTAACTTTAGAATTTATAAATTCATTTGTTTCCCCATAATATTCTCTTCTTTCAGAATGTCCTAATATTACATATTTTACTCCAATAGCATTTAACATTAATGGAGATATTTCTCCAGTAAAAGCTCCTTTTTCATTTGGGTTCATATTTTGTGCTGCTATTTTAATTTTACTTCCTTCTACTGCTTTTACAGCATCAGAAAGTGCTGTAAAAGGTGCTCCTATTACTATTTCTACTCCATCTATATCTTTAGTTAATTCTGCTAATTTCTTTAAAGTCTCTACAGCTTCTGCATTCGTTTTATTCATTTTCCAATTTCCTGCTACTATTGTTTTTCTCATTTATTCATTCCTCCTAATGTTTTAATCACCTTTTAAATTTTATCATAAATACAAGCATTTTTCAAACAAATATTTCACAATAGTTAAATTTAAATTTTTTTCTTATTTATTATTAAATTAGTTATTTTTATATCCTCTTCTTTGTTAATTTTTGTATTTTTTTTAAATTTATATCCTCTTATTCTTATAGTTTTTATCTTATTAAATCCATCTTTTATTTCTATCTCTTTGTTATTAAATTTCACATTATTTATATTTAAAATATTTTTTTTGATTTCTTTGTTTTTAATTTCTATTTTTATTTTTTCATCTTTTTTATTTTTTTTATTAAAAATTTTTTCTAATTTCCATTGCATATTTCATTTAAAACCTCCTCTATTCTATTTATCGGTTCTAATATGTCTTCTATTTTTATTTCATTTAAGATATCTATTATTTCTTCTGAAAATTCTTCTTTAAATATTACTCTTATTGGATTTTCTTTTTCTTCATATTGATATAACAGCTCATCTTTTGCCACAAATTGAAACTCTTTTAAATCTTTAAGTTGCCTTTCTTGTGTTTTTCTTATTACAACAACTTTATTATCTATATATTTATTTAATGAAATATCTTCTATACTATCTACTATAACTATATCTACTATATTTTCTAATGAAGTAACAAGGTTTTTAAACATCAACTCTTCTTTTAAATAACTTTTTAATGTAGTTCCATATAACAATTTTTGTTTCTTACTTGGAATTATTTCATTTGTATATTTAAACTCTATCGGTATACCTCTATTATCCACTATAAGCAACCCCGATATATAGCTATCTCTATTATTAATAAATTTAAAATAACCTATATTCATCCATATCACTACCCTTCAAAATCTATCCATCTTCCATTATTATTATCTCTATATCTATTTTTATTTTTTTGTTTTTTATTTTTCCTTATATTAGTATTTATTTTACTCAATTCTATTTTTTCTATTCTATTTATTTCTTCTTTTTTTAAATTCTTTGATTTTTCTATATTAAGTTTTATATTTTTTTGTTGATTAAATAATATTTTTTCTTGACTAGTAAATAATTTAGATATTATTTCTGAATTTTTAAAAATTAAACCAAAATCTATTTTTTTCATAATTATTCTCCTTAAATATATAAATAACCTAAAACATTCAACTAAAGATTAGTAGAATGTTTTAGGTTAATCATTAAAAAAATTCTGCATAATTTCCAAACTTAGTAGCTATTTTAGATCGCAATTTTAATATTGCCTTTGAATGTATTTGAGATACTCTTGATTCAGAAATTGATAATATTTCCCCTATTTCTTTTAAAGTTAATTTTTCATAATAATATAATGTTAATACCAGTCTTTCTTTTTCTTTTAATTCTTTTAATTTTTCTATCAATAATTGCTTCACTTCTTCTTTTTGTAATTTTTCTTCTGGACTTTCTACATTTTTATCTTCTATTAAATTAACCAACGTTGTTTTTGATTCTCCATTATCATAAACTATATCGTCCAAAGAAGAAATGTTTCCTAAATCAACTTTTGAATATAACTCTTCTATTTTTTTTTGTGGTATCCCTAAAAAAACTGCTATTTCTTCTTCTGTTGGTTCTTTTCCAGTTTCTTTTTCTAATTGAATATAAGCTTTTTCAATATCTTTTGCTAATTTTCTTACAGAACGTGGAACCCAATCTTGAGATCTTAATTCATCATAAATAGAACCCCGTACTCTTGTTACGGCATAGGTTTTGAAATTAATATTTTTAGATAAATCATATTTTTCTACAGCATCTAACAATCCAATGATTCCGTACTCAACTAAATCATCATATTCAACAGTTCTAGGGAGATTCGTTATCATTTTCCCAACTACATATTTCACTAATGGAATATATTTTATAATAAGTTGCTCACGAACTTCTAAGTTTCCTGTTTTTTTGTATTCTATCCATAGCTCTTTATCGTCTATCATGTCAACCTCCAAATAAGTAGCCCTTAAATATACGTTTCTCCCTGACCAATTGTTTTAATTCTTAACTTCCCTGTATCTAAATCTAATTCTATTGTTCTTCCTTTGTTTCCACCTGTATCCTCTGCTACTATTCGTATATTATTTTCTTTTAAAATTTCTTTTACAGCTATTGCATTTCTTGATCCTATACTATTTAATTGATCGGATTTCCCAAAAGAAAACATTTGTGCTCCACCAGCTATTTTAGCTTCCATATTTCTTTTATTTAATCCCATTTTTTCAAGGTCTTTTATCATAAGAGTTATTGCTGTATCTGCAAATTTAAGCGAATTTTGATCTTTAGTATTATTTTTAGGAAGCATTATATGAGCCATTCCTCCTGCTTTTTTTCTTTTATCATATAAAGTAATTCCGATACATGATCCTAGTCCTAATGTAATAAGTTTTGCAGGTGCGCTTCCCACTTTATAATCAGCCATTCCTACTTTTATTACATTATTTTCCATCTACTTTTGCCACCACCAATTTTAGTAAAGCATTCAATGATTCTAAATTAGGTAGTACAAAGAAGTGTCCTTTTATTGCTTCACCATTTCCAGAAAAATCTGTTTCTATTAATACTACTTGATCGCTTAATTCACTGACTTCAAATAATACAGCACTCAATAATGCTCCTGCCATATCATACGCAAAAGCTGGTGTTGATGGTATCAAAGTTAATTCTGAAAAAAAACTTAAAGAATTTAAATAAGAACTCGCAATAATATTACCTACTTCCATAATAGCAGATCTTGACATATCATCGGTAACATCTTCAACTTCTTGTCCCACCATCATCCCTAAAAGTTTTCTTGCAGAATCCTCAGGAAGTAAAAACATAATATTCCCTTGTAAATCTCCAAACATCTTTAATAATACTCCAACTACAATGTTTTCAGCTCCGCCTAAAAGTTCTGGAACATCTGTAACATTATAAACTTTTACCTGTGGTACATTCATATCTACTTTTCTAGCAAGAATTTGAGAAAGAGCTGTTGCAGCATTTCCAGCTCCTATATTTCCCAATTCTTTTAGTATATCTAATTCTCTTTCTCCTAATTTATCAATTGTTATTGACATCTTATCTCTCCTAAAAATTAATTATTCTTTATTTCTAAAACTTTTTCAATGTTTAATAATGTCATAAGTCTATCTTCATTAACTTTACATACACCTTTTAAGTAATCAGTATTAATTTCAGAATTAGATTGCTGTGGATTTGCTAGTATTTTACTTTTATCTACCTCTATTACTTCTGAAACTGAATCTACCATAATTCCTGCTGATACACCATTGACTTCTAATATAATTATTCTCATATTATCATCATAAGTTTGACTAGACATATTAAACCTATATTTTAAATCTATAATAGGAAATACTATTCCTCTTAAATTAATAACTCCTTTAATATAATCTTTTGATCTTGCTACTCTTGTCATTTTAGTTTTTTTAATTATCTCTTGGACATTTTCAATTTCAAGTGCATATTCCTCATCATTTAATTTAAAACCTATTATTTGTAATGTCTCATTTTTACTATTTTCTGACATAATATTCCTCCCTAGAAAAATTTTATTAAACTAAAGTTAACACATCTAATATGAGCGCAACCTCTCCATTTCCTAGTACAGTTGCTCCTGTTATACCTTTAGTTCCTTGGAACATTTTTCCAAGAGATTTTATTACTATCTCTTGTTGCCCAATAAGCACATCTACTATAAACCCAATTTTTTTATTTCCCGCTTTTACTATGACTACAGTATTTCTATCTTCTATTTCTGGTTTTTCTGTTTTTACTTCTAAAATACTTGAAAGATTTAAAATTGGTACAATTTCACCTCTTAAAAGTATAACTTTTTCATTTTGAACTGTTCTAATATCTTCTTTAGCTATATCAATTGTTTCAACTATGTTCGCAAGTGGTATTGCATAAACTTCTTCTTCTAATTTTATCATTAATGCTTCTATAATTGCAAGTGTTAATGGTAATTTAATTCTAGTTTCAGTTCCTTTATCAACTTCGGAACTCATTTCAATACTACCACTTAAAGCTTCTATTTTTGTTTTTACAACATCCATACCTACTCCACGCCCAGATAAATCTGTAATTTCTGAAGCTGTTGAAAAACCTGGTGCAAAAATTAAATTCAATTTTTCTTCATGAGACAATTTTTCAACTTCTTCTAGAGTAAGAATTCCTTTCTCTATTGCTTTATTTGCTAATACTTCTGTATCCATTCCTTTACCATCATCTTTAATAGTAATTACTACTGAGTTTCCTTCATGTTCTGCCTTCAATAAAATAGTTCCTGTTCTTGGTTTCCCTTTACTTTCTCTTTTATCAGGAAGCTCTACTCCATGATCAACTGAATTCCTAATAAGATGCACTAATGGATCTCCAATTTCATCAATAACTGTTCTATCTAATTCTGTTTCTTTTCCTTCTATTATCAAATCTATATCTTTTCCTAAATCTTTTGAGAGATCTCTGACCATTCTAGGGAATCTATTGAATACAGTTTCTATTGGTACCATTCTTACTTTTGTTACAACTGCTTGTATATCAGAAGTCACTCTATCTACATGTGATAACGTTTCTGAAAGATCTTGAAGATTATACTCTAAACCTAACTGTGCAAGTCTTGTTTTATTTATAACTAATTCTCCCACTAAGTTCATTAATAAATCCAGCTTTTCTGTATCTACTCTTACAGTTGTTGTTGTTTTCTTAACCATACTTTTTGATTTTTTAACTTTATTTTGCTTTTCAGATATTTTTTTAACTGCTTTAATTTCTCTAGCCTCTGTTTTTTCCGACATATTTATATCAATATCTGATACTAAGACATCTTTTACTTCACTTACTTCTAAAATAGAATTTTTTATTTCTTCTATACTTTTCTTTGATATAAATGCAACTAAGAAACTATTATCAAATTTTTCTTCTTCTAATTCTTGAACACTAGGAATAGATTTAATTACTTCTCCTATTTCTTCTAAATTTCTAAAAACCATATAAGTTCTAGCTGCTTTTAATAAACACCCTTCATCTAATTCTACTTTTATTAAATACGGTGCCATCTCTTTCCCTTTACCTGCTGCTAAAATCTCTTTTTCATATTCATTAAATTCTACTTGCTCATCGATTTCTTTTTCAGCTTGTATTTCTTCTTTTTTTTCTTCTGGTGTTTCTTTTTTTTCTATTTTAGACGATGGTTTTGTTGTGGTTTTACCCGCTCCTTTTACCATTTCGTCTAATTTAGACATCAAATCAGATACCTCTGTTGTTTCTTGTCCTGTTTCAATTACTTCATCGACTAATAAATTTAAAGTATCTAAACATTCAAATAAAATATCCACTGTTGTCCCATCTGCAATAGAAACACCATTTCTTATATTATCTAATACATTTTCCATATGATGTGTAAGCTCTGCTATTCTATTAAAACCCATTGTTGCAGACATACCTTTTAACGTATGTGCTGCTCTAAAAATCTCGTTTACTATTTTTACATCTTCTGTATCTTGTTCAAATTCTAATAATGAATCATTCATAAGTTGTAAATGTTCTCTTGATTCATCAATGAATACTGACATATATTGTGACATGCTCATAAAATATTCCCCCTATTACTATTTAATATGTTTTAAAATATACTCAGGTATTTTTTCTAAATCAGCGACGTATTCTACACCACCTAATTCATCAGCTACTCTAGGCATTCCATATACCACACAAGTTTCTTTACTTTGACCTATAGTAATACCTCCTAATTCTCTAATTTTTTTAATACCTTCTGCTCCATCTTTACCCATTCCAGTCATAATTACAGCAATTAATTTTTTCATATCATAATTTTTAATTAATGAGTTATACATAACATCAACCGAAGGTCTATGCCCTTGACTTGGCGGATCTAAATTTAATTTTATTGTTTCTTTATCTTTTGATAAAGTCATGTGATGGCTTCCTGGGGCAATATATGCTACACCTCTTTCAACTTTATCTCCATCTTGGGCTTCTCTAACTTCGATATTTGATAATTCATTCAATCTATCAGCTAAAGATTTTGTAAATTTAGGTGGCATATGCTGAACTATTAATATACCTGCATCAATATCTTCTGGTATTTTAGGTATAATCGTTTGTAATGCTTTTGGACCGCCCGTTGATATTCCTATACTTACTATTTTAGAAGGTTTCTTATGTCCTTTATGTAATTCTTTTTTAGCTTTCTTTTTTAATATACTTGAAAAACTAATTTTTTCTTCTTTACTTTTTTTGACTTTATTAACTTTTAATAAATTAATATTAGCCTTTTTAGCTTCCTTTACCATTTGGATAAGTTCATCAGATATTTTTTCTATATTTAAAGATACACTTTTCCCATCTGGCTTTGATAAAAAATCAAACGCTCCATTTTCGAGAGCTTCTATTGTTTCCTTTGCGCCTTCTGTTGTTAAGCTACTTAGCATTATCACTTTTGTTGGTTTTGTGTTCATAATTTCTTTTAAAGCTTCTAATCCATTCATAATTGGCATTTCTACATCTAAAGTAATAACATCTGGATTTAATTTTAAATTCATTTCAACTGCTTCTTTTCCATTTTTAGCACTACCTACTACTACTATTTCATCATCTTCTTCTAATATTTTTCCTATTATTTTCCTCATAAATAAAGAATCATCTACTATTAGAACTTTTATCATTTTCATCACCCACTCGAACTTTTAAACCATTTTCTAAATTTATCAATTAATGTCTCCTCTTTTCCAACAATTTTAGTATCTGTAATTTTCGACAATATATTTTTTACACATGTACTTGCTTTTGAATCTGGATAATATATCGTAAACGGTGTCTTTTTATATATTGTTTTTCTTACTGATACATCTTCAAAGATATATCCAATATCTTTTATATCAACTTTTAAAAATCTTTTTGTTGTGTTAATCAAAACTTTAGAAGCTTGTATATATTCATTTTCACTCTTAACTCTATTTATAATTAATCCAACTTTTTCTAAATTACCATTTTCTTTTAATATTTTTATTATACTATATGCATCTGTTAATGAAGTTGGTTCTGACGTTGTTATTACTAATATTTCATCTGCTATTTCTAAAAAAGCAGTAACGTTTTTAGAGATTCCAGCGCCTGTATCTATAATTATTATATCATAAATTTCATCTAATTTTTGAATTTTTATTAAAATTTCTTCTCTTTCTATATCTGTTAGTTCTGCTAATTCTAAAAAACCATTCCCCCCTGATATAAAATCTATTTTAAATGGTCCTTTTATTATTACTTCTTCTATCTTTTTTTTATTTGTTATAATATCATTTAATGTATATGAAGGTGTTACTCCTAACATTATTTCTACATTTGATAAACCTAAGTCAGCATCTATAACTAATATTTTTTTCCCGCTTTTAGCTAAAAGAGCTGCCAAATTAACACTTAGGCTAGTTTTTCCTACTCCTCCTTTTCCAGAAGTAACAGCCAATATTTTTGCATGTTTAAAACTATTTTTATCTAAATTTAAATCTTTCTCTTTAACTATTCTTCTTAAATTAGCTGCTTGATCTATTGCCATTTTAATTTATCCCCTCAATAAATATTTCTTTTAATTTCCCTTTCGTTGCTATTTCTATATCATCAGGCACTGTTTGTCCTGTAGTAATAAACGATATTGGTATATTATATTTTTTCATTATTGTAAGTATTGAGCCTACACTACTTGTTTCATCTATTTTTGTAAAAATAATACTTGAAAATCCTATATATTTAAATTTTTCAATTGTTTCATATAACACTTTTAACTTTGAGGTTGCACTCATTACAAGAACAACTTCTATTTCACTTCCTATATTTTCTACATACTCTTTAAGTTCATTCATTTGTTCTGTATTTTTCGGACTTCTTCCCGCTGTATCCATGAGAACAATATCTTTATCTTTAAATTTTTCTACCGCTTTAATTAAATCCTCTGGCCTTTTAACTACTTCTACCGGAACTCTCATTATATTAGCATATGCTTTTATTTGACTAACTGCTTCCAGCCTATATGTATCAGCTGTTATAAAAGCCACTTCTTTTTCATTTCTCCAATTATTTGCTACTATTTTGGCACAAGATGTTGTTTTTCCTACCCCCGTAGGTCCTACAAGCATTAAAAACTTTTTATCTAGTACATTTTCAGAAGTTTTTATATGTTGTAAAAAATATTCTCCTAACCCTTCTTTAAAATTTTTTTTAGAATATCCTTTTTCAGTAAAAAAATTATTTATTTCTATCGCTATATCTTTTGGGATATCATTTTCCCTTAGTTTTTCAATAAATTCTTCTGTTTCATCATCAACATTAAAAAATTCTGTTTTTTCATTTCTTAACTCTCTTGATAATTCTTTTTGAATTTCTTTTTTTATATCTTCAAGATTAGGTTCATCTGTTTTTTCAATAAATGTAAAACTTTCTGTTTTTTCATTATTTTTTAAAGTTTCACTTAATGGTTTAAAATTATTTACTTCTTTTATTGAGATTTCCTCTTTAATTTTATCAATACTTTTAAAATTTTCTTTTTTAAATGGTGAATAAATACCAGTTTTTTTTTCTTCAGCATTATTTTCAGTATTATTCTCTATAGTTTTTTTTGCTGCATCTTTTAATGCTTGCAATAATTCAACATTACTCCCTGCTTTTATCTCTTTTTTTTGAATATAATCTTGTGTTTCTTCTAAACCATAAGTTACTTTTATTTTTTTCTTCCCAAAAAATCCAAATACTCCACCTTGTTTTATTTCTTTCTTATCAATCAATATCAAATTATTTCCTAATTCTTTTCTTGCTTTTGCATAGGCTATTCTGTATTCATCTTCTATATATGTTTTTACTTTTTTTAATTTAATATTTTTTATATCTAACATTACTCAACACTCACCATCCCAATTGCTTCAAGTTCAATATCTGCTATTATTTCATTATATGAAATTATTGCTATCCCTTTAAAATCTCTTTCTATTAATCCTCTAAGTGGTTTTCTTATTTCCGGTGCTACTAATATTACTGTCGGATATCCTGACATAACACATTTATTATTTTCTTCAGAAATACTCGATAATAATTTATTATTTGATACCGGATCTAGTGATATATAATTCCCTAATTCTGTTTCTTGTAAATTGTTTTTTAAAAATTCTTCTGTTTCTGGTGACAAAGTTAAAACTCTTAATTTTCCATCTGGGCCTTTAAATTCATTACAAATCTGCCTAGCTAATCCTATTCTTACATATTCTGATAAAGTTTCAATATTTTGTGTTAATTTTGAAGCATCAGCCATAGCTTCTAAAATCAAAGGTAAATTTCGTATTGAAATTCCTTCATTAAGTAAATTTTGTAAAACTGTTTGAATTTCTCCTAAATCAAATTTTTTAGGATATACTTCTTCTACAATCACATTATATTCATCTTTAATATTATCGATCAATTCTTTTACAGCTTCTCTATCTAAAATATCTGCTGCATGTCTTTTTATGGTTTCTGTAATATGTGTTGCTAATACAGAAGTTGGATCTACAACAGTGTATCCTAATAATTCTGCTTTTTCTCTTTGCTCTTCATTTATCCAAATAGCAGGAAGTTTGAAAGCTGGTTCAATAGTAGGAACTCCTACTATTTCTTCTTCTATATTTCCAGGATTCATGGCTAAATAACTCCCTATCATAATATCTCCAACTGCAACAACAGAAGATTTTATCTTTATGTTGTATTCATTTGGATTTAACTGCATATTATCTTTTATCCTCATATAAGGAATCATTATTCCCAATTCCATTGCCAATTGTTTTCTTATCATTGTTATTCTTTCAAGAAGATCTCCACCTTGTTCTTTATCTACAATCGGTATTAAACTATATCCCAATTCTAATTCCATTGGATCTACTTTTAATAAATTTTTAACTTCTTCAATTTGATTTTCTTCAGTATTTGATACATTTTCAATTTCTTCTTCTTCTGATTTTGCTTCTGCTTCTTTTATTGATTTTGTTAATATATATCCTAGTCCGCCTAAAAAAATCGAAAGTGAAAAAAATGATAATTTAGGCATCCCTGGTATTACACCTAAAATAAATAATGCTCCTGATATAAGGTATAAAATTTTAGGCTCTTGAAAAAATTGCTCAATTATATCAGTTCCAAAATCTGATTCTGAAGCACTTCTTGTAACAACCATACCTGTAGCTACTGAAATCAATAATGCTGGTATTTGACTGACTAGTCCATCACCTATAGTTAGTATAGTGTACGTAGAAGCTGCCTCTGCTAATCCTTCTCCTCTTAAAATTCCTACTAAGAATCCTCCTAATATATTTACAATAGTAATTATTATCCCTGCAATAGCATCTCCTTTAACAAATTTAGATGCCCCATCCATAGAACCATAAAAATCAGATTCCATTTGAATTTTTTTTCTTCTTTCTTTTGCTTCTTCTTCTGATATTATTCCTGCATTATAATCTGCATCAATACTCATTTGTTTCCCAGGCATAGCATCTAACGTGAATCTAGCTCCTACTTCTGCTACCCTTTCAGAACCTTTTGTTATAACTATAAAATTTATTACAACTAATATTACAAAAACAATAATCCCTATTACATAGTTTCCACCTACAACAAAATCACCAAAAGTTTTAATTAGTTTCCCATTAAAATTTAATCCTTGTAATAAAATAAGTTTTGTAGATGACATATTTAAAGCTAATCTATATAATGTTGTTACTAATAAAACAGATGGAAAAACAGAAAAATCAAGCGGTTCTTTTATATACATAGACAATAAAAATATCGTTATTGCAATAGTTATATTAAACGCTTGAAATGTATCTAGTAAAAAAGTAGGTATAGGCATAAAAAACATCAATATAACACCTATAAGACCTATTGGTATTAAAGTGCTAATCGAAGCATTTTTTATACCACTATCTAAAATTGCCATATTACTCTCCTTAACATTACTCTAAAATTACTGCTAGAATTTCAGCTACCGCTTGATAGTATTCTTCTGGTATTTCTTGATTTACTTCAACAATAGGGTACATTGCTCTTGCTAAAGGTTTATTTTCAATTAATGGAACATTATGTTCTTTTGCAATTTCTCTTATTCTTAAAGCCATAAAGTCTATTCCTTTTGCTACTACTTCTGGTGCTCCCATTCCTCTTTCATATTTCAATGCAATTGAAATATGTGTTGGGTTTGTTATAATCACCGTTGCTTCTGGTACTTTTTCTATCATTTTTTTATTCAATAAATCTTTTTGCATTTGTCTTAATTTTGATTTTATCTGAGGGTCTCCTTCAGTTTGTTTAAATTCATCTTTTACTTCTTGCTTAGTCATTTTCAACCCTTTTTCAAATTCCCATTTTTGATACATATAATCTATTAAAGCAACTATTAATAAAGCTACTGAAATTTTTATTATAACCGAAAAACATAAATTTAACATTAAAATAAAGTCATTTTCTACACTAAAAAAAGGTGCTTTTAAACTTTCTTCTAGCTTATCTTTTATTTCATAATAAGCATAAAAACCTATTAAAATTAATTTAATGATTGTTTTAGTTAATTCAATGATTTTCTTAATTGAAAACAATTGTTTAAGTCCATTTAAAGGATTTATTTTATTTAAATCAATTTTCAATGATTCTAATGTAAATATAAAACCAACTTGAACATAATTTATAATAAGCCCAATTGCTAATACACTTATCAAAATAGGAAAAACTGTTGTAAAAAACATTTCTGTAAATTCACTAATTATTTCTAAAATTTTTTCTTGAGTTAATTCTTTAAAAGTTAAATTACTAAGCTGCTTGGAAACGTAATTATTTATATTTACTAAAAAAAAAGTATTTGAATATCTTAATACAATTATTCCAACTAATAATGTTGCGATTTGACCTAAATCTTGACTTTTAGCTACTTGTCCTTTTTTTCTAGCTTCCTGTCTTCTCTTCGGTGTTGCTTCTTCTGTTTTATCTCCACTGCTATCTGCAAATAATTGAAGATTTATTTTTATTTTTAATATTTTTTTACTCATAATTAACCACATCTAACTATTAAATGCTATTTTAATAATTTCTCCTAAATGCAAATACATTTTTTCAAAAACATTATTAAAATACAAGATAAAAATTGGTATAAATTTAATTAATAATATTAATCCTACTATAATTTTTAAAGGCATTCCTATAAAAAATACATTCATTTGAGGTGCTATTCTTGACATTACACCTAAAACTACATCTACAGCTAATAATACCATTAAAATAGGCATTGCGACCTGTATAGATAGAATAAAACTATATATAAAAAATTTTATTAAAAATTCTGTTATCCCATTAATATTATAATTTAAATCACCAATTGGATATTTATAAAATGTATCAGCTAGCAAAAATAACACTTTTCTATGTACTCCATAAATAAAAAAAAGACCCATCAAAACCAAATACTTTATTTGTCCTAAAACAGGTATCTGAAATTGAGAAATAGGGTCAAAAACACTTGCCATTACTAATCCCATATTTACACTATATATTTGCGATGCTGTCTGAACAATAGAAAATATTAATAATATTACATAGCCTAAAATAGCTCCTAACAACATCTCTTTTATTAAAAATGATGTAAGATTTGAAAAAGTTATATCATAAAATTTTGATTCCTGTATTGCTAGAGAATTATATAATAATAAAGCAATAAAAGCAGATATACCTATTTTAACTTTTTGAGTAATCGCATTATGGCTAAATACTGGAGAAATAATAAATATTCCTGCTATCCTAGAAAAAATCAAAAGAAATATTATAACTTTTACATAAAAATTTTCCATTGTTACCCCAATCTAGATATCATTTTTATTAAATCTTTAGTGTATTCTATTAGAGTTACAAGCATCCATTGTCCCAATACAAATACCACAATGAATATTGAAATAATCTTAGGTATAAAACTAAGTGTCATTTCTTGGATCTGTGTAGTCGCTTGAAATATTCCTACAATCAAACCTACTAATAATCCTACAATTAGTATAGGCAAACTTATTTTTAAAATCGTCATAAGAGCACTAGTTATAAGCTCCATTATCATTTCTTCTGTCATTATCTTCTCCTAAAAGAAACTTTTTACTAAGGAATCTAATATTAAATTCCATCCATCTACCATAACGAAAACAACTAATTTAAACGGCATGGATATCATAGCTGGTGGGAGCATCATCATCCCTAAAGACATGAGTACTGTTGCAACAATCATATCAATTATGATAAATGGTATAAAAATAAGTATTCCTATTTCAAACCCTCTCGTTAATTCACTTATTAAAAATGCTGGTGTTACTACAAAAATAGAAATTTCTTCTCTATTTTTAGGTATATTACTTTTTGAAATTTTTAAAAACAATTCTAAATCTTCTGTTTTTGTTTGTTTTAACATAAATGTTTTTAAAGGTTTTTCTATATTTTTAAAAAATAATTGTTCACTTATTTTGTTATCTAAATAAGGATTAACTGCATTTTCTAAAATATCATTAAAAGTAGGTTGCATAATAAAAAACGTTAGTACTAAGGCTAATCCTACTAAGACTTGATTCGGAGGCATTTGTTGTAATCCTAAAGCTTGTCTAATAAAATGTAAAACGATTATTATCCTCACAAAAGCTGTCGTTAATATAATTATTGAGGGAGCAAGAGTTAGTATTGTCATAATTAGTAGTATTTGTAAACTTGCAACTAAGTTATTATTCCCAGCACCACTTCCAACTTTCAATTCTATTTGTGGAAATTCAATTGCTGCATAACTACTAATAGCAAATAAAACATAAAAAATACTACTAATTTTTTTTCTCATTTTCTGCTTCCCTCATCTTTTTAAGTTTTTCTTTAAAATTATTAATCTCGATATTCGAATTTTTATTTTTATAACTGTCTAAAAAAGAGGTAAACTCTTTTTTTTCAAATTCATCTTTTAAAAATAACTCATCAAATTCATCAATTTTTACAATACTGTTTTCTGATATACCTACTAAAATATATTTTTTATTGATTTCTATTAATGAAATATAACATTTTGCATTAAAATAATATCTGGTAATTTCATTTATTACATTACTTTTTTTATTTAATTTAATACCATTTTTTTTTAATGTGTACGAGATTATTACAAGTAACATTAAAATCAAAAATAATATCAAATTTAAAAAGTAGGTATTCCCCATACTAGCTTCCCATTACTTTAGATACTGCCTCTATAACTCTATCCGGTTGAAATGGTTTTACAATAAAATCTTTTGCTCCAGCTTGAATAGCATCAATTACCATAGCTTGTTGACCCATAGCACTACACATTATAATCTTTGCTCCTGGGTTTGATGACATAATCTCTTTTACAGCGCTTATTCCATCCATTTCCGGCATTGTTATATCCATTGTTACTAAATCAGGATTAAGTTCTTTAAATTTTGCTACTGCGATAGCTCCATTTTCTGCTTCGCCAACTATTTCATATCCCTCTTTTGTTAATATGTTTTTAATCATCATTCTCATAAAAGCAGCATCATCTACTATTAAGATTTTACCTTTAGACATTATAAATCCTCCCTTTACTGTACTTTATTAATTCTTTCCATTTTACTTACAATATCTGTTATTCTAACACCAAAACTTTCATCAATTACAACAACTTCACCTTTTGCTATTAATTTACCATTAACTAGTATATCTACCGGTTCACCAGCCAGCTTATCTAATTCTACTATAGAGCCCGCACCTAAGTCAAGTATTTCTTTTATAGGAAGTTTTGTTCTCCCTAATTCTACTGTTACTCTTAACGGAATATCCATTATCATATCTAAATTTGCATCAATGCTTGCTTGTGATGCTGTCCCAAAATTTTGAAATTGTGCTGGTTGTACATTATAATTTGGTTGATACATTGGCTGTGCTTGTGGTTGTGGTGGCGCTTGATACATTGGCTGTGCTTGTGGTTGTGGTGGCGCTTGATACATTGGTTGTGCTTGTGATTGTGGTGGTGCTTGATATGTCGGCTGCGCTTGTGGTTGTGGTGGCGCTTGATATGTCGGCTGCGCTTGTGGTTCTAATTTTTCTTCTTTTGGCGGTTCTGAAGTCGCATTCATCATACCAAACATTTCATCTATTAATTCTTTTGCAAAATTTATATCCATAATTTGATATATTTTTGTTTTTATTAAATTTTCAATTTCCATATCAAATGATACTGCTATAAATTCATCATTTGATTTAAAAAATTCTGTCTGATTTTTTATCTCTTCTGGATCAGTAACTGTTAATTGGGGGGGTAAAATATCTACTTCTTTTGAGAACATTCCAGCTAAAGAAGTTGCTGAAGAACCCATCATTTGGTTCATTGCTTCACTTACTGCACTTAAATAAATATCATCTAATTCTGCAGGTGGATTTGACCCATCATTTCCCATCATTAAATCACCAATTAATATTGCATCTTTTTTATCAATAATTAATATATTTAATCCTATAAACCCTGTTCTATATTCTATTTGACAAAGTACTTTCTCATCTGCTCCACTTTCTGAAATAAAATCATTATATGACATCACACTTACTTTTGGTGTTGTTATCTGAACTTCTTTAGAAAGTAAAGTTGATAAAGCCGTAGAAGATGACCCTAGCGAAATATTTCCTATTTCTCCTATTGCATCAGCTTCTTCTTTTGTCAAGTTATACCCAGAGCTATTACTTTCTTCCGGTTCATCACTTAAGTCCGTTCCAGCAAGCAAGGCATTTATTTCTTCTTGTGATAATACTCCTTCCACAGCTTATTCACTCCCTTCTTCTATAACTTCTTCAATTGATATCGCCATTTTTTTCCCTTGTAATCCAGGTAAAGCTTTAAATTTTTCTTTATTTCCAACTAATACCGATAACGATTTATCAATTGATGTATTTAATGATAATACATCTCCAACTTGTAACTTTATAAATTCATTAAAATTAATATCTATTTCTCCTAAATTTACAATCAATGGTACTTTTACTTTATTTAATCTTTCTCTAATAATTTCAAAATTTTCTTCTGTTTTTTCTTTTTTTAGATTTGAGAACCAATATTGTGCTGAAAGTTTAGATACTATAGGATCAATTAAAGGTGATGGATAGCAAATATTCATTATTCCTGATTTATTTCCAACTTTTATTTCAAAACTTATTACTACTACCATTTCATTTGGTCCCACAATTTGAATAAATTGAGGATTTGATTCCATTTGCTCTATCCTTGGCATTACTTCCGTTACATCTTTCCATGCTTCACTTAAATACCCTAAAATTTTAGATAATATTTTTTCCATAACTTTTGATTCTATATCTGTTGGCTCTCGATAAATTTCTAATTCTTTAAATCCATTTCCACCAAATAGCCTATCTATAATAGTATACGCTATACTTGGATTAATTTCAAGAATTGCACTTCCTTCTAAAGTTCCCATTTCATAAATAGTCAATAAAGTTAATTCTGGAATAGATCTAATAAATTCTTGATATGATATTTGATCTACTGAAGTAACTTGGATCTGAACACTAGTTCTTAATTGTCCTGATAACATTGTTGTTATTAATCTAGAAAATGTCTCGTGTATCATTTGTAATGTTCTTAATTGATCTTTAGAAAATTTATCTGGTCTTTTAAAATCATAAAGCTTTATTTTCTTTTCTTCTTCTTCAGATTTTGCTTTATCTATATCAACTTCACCTGTGGAGATTGCTGATAATAGTGCATCAATCTCATCTTGTGATAATACATCTGCCATTTACCTCACCACCTAACGTTGGCTATTGAATTAGTACATTACTAAATCTTATATTAATTAAATATTCTTTCCCTAAAACTTTGTTTACTTCGTCTTTTATCAATTCTCTAAGTTTAATAAAATCATTATCAGCTTTTAAATCAGCAATACTTTTACTCATCAAAATAGAGATAACTCTATCTTGAAGTATCACTTTATTCGTTTCTACTTCTGCTTTAATTTTTTCAAGTTCTTTAGCTTTTATTTTTGGACTATATTCAAAATATATACTAACAACTAAATATCTAGGATTATCTTCATTTAAATTTACAGTATAATCTCCAAAATAAGCTGTTTGTCCATATTCTATTTTTTCAACACTATCAACATTTGTATCCTTTTGAACCAGCTCTTGCTGATTATTTGCTTTACTACTTATTTTAGTTGCAACAAAAAAGGCTGTCGCTGTAGAAATAACAACTACAAGAATCGCTAAAGTAGCAATTATTAATGCTTTTACCAAAAAAGGAGTTCCTTTTTTTTCTGGTTCTTGAACATTATTTTTAGCTTCATCTGCCATACTAATTTCCTCCTTGGTCACTTACTACGGGATTTTCAGATGCTACTTTTTCTTGAAAGCGCTCATCTAAACTTTTAAGTATTACTATTACAACTCGTCTATTTTTTTGTCTTCCTTCTTTCGTATCATTTGTAGCTATTGGTCTAGTGTCTGCATATCCCGCTACAGACATTCTTTTTTCTATATTACTGTTTTTTGAAATAAAATATCTAAGAACTGCGATAGCTCTAGCTGTTGACAATTCCCAGTTACTTTTAAATTCTTTATTATTTATTGGAAGGTTATCTGTATTTCCTTCTATAATAATATTATTTTCTATATCTTTAATGTTATTATACACTATATCTAAAATAGGCTTCGCTTCTTTTCTTAAAAAAGCTTTTCCTAAATCAAATAACACTCTATCTCCTAAACTAATTTCTATTCCTCTTTCAGTTACTTTTACATTTGTGTCTTCATTTGTTATTTCTCCTAAATTCTTTTTTGTTTGTTTAGTTTGATTTTCTTTGTTTTGATTTTCCGTAGATTCACTAGAATTTTCATTTCTATTTTGTGTATATTCATCACCCGAGTACTTTTTTAATTCACCATCAATTTTTTTTGAAAGATATTGATATCTATATTCACTACCTTTATATTCTATTCTACTATTTGTAAGTAATTCATCTGGACTTATTGTTTTTCCACCTTTCATTACTCCCATTGTACCTTTAAAAGACATAATTAAATTTTTATACTTTTGAGAATCCACTGTAGAAAAAGCAAACAAAAGAACGAAAAAACAAAGTAATAACGTAACTAAATCACCATAAGTTCCCATCCATCCAGGTAAACCTTCAGGTGGACATTTTTTTTCTGCCATATTTATTCACCTTCTTCTTTAGATAAAGAAGCTCTTTCATCTGGCGATAAAAATGATTTTAACTTTTCCTCTAAAACTTTTGGATTATCTCCCGCTTGTAAAGATAATATACCTTCTATTGCCAATTCTCTAAAAGCAAGTTCTTTAGTATTATAAAATTCTAGTTTATTCGCAATAGGATCGCCTAGTGCATTTGCTAAAACTGATCCATATAAAGTTGTTATTAATGCTATTGCCATTTTAGGCCCTATTGTACTCGGATCATCCAAACTACCAAGCATTAGAATAAGTCCAATAAGTGTTCCTATCATTCCATATGCTGGACCTAATGATGCTATCGATTTAAATATAGATTTACCCAATTCATGTCTTTCTCCTGTAAAACCTACTTCTGTATCTAAAATATTTTTTACAAGCTCCGGATCTGTCCCATCTACAACAAGTTGAATTCCCTTTTTCAAAAAATCATCTTCTATTGTTTCTATATCTGCTTCAATTGCTAATAATCCTTCTTTTCTAGCTTTTTCAGAAAAACTAACTAATGTTGCTATAAGTCCTGCAGAGTCTGGAACTTGATTTTTAATTGCTTTCATCCCAATTTTTGGAAGTCCTAATACTACATTTAAAGGAAATGACATAAATAATGCTCCAAACGTTCCTCCCGCAACTATTAAAAATGAAGGTGGATCTATAAATGGTCCAAAATTAAATCCCATTCCCATTGACATTAGTGCAAATATTAAAACAAATCCAACTATTGTAGCAATATCCATATTCTTAGCCTCCTATATAAGCTGTATACTTTTCCTATATTTAATTATTTTTTCTATAATTTCTTCTTTTTTTTCATTAACTAAAAACTTTTTACCTGTAGTTAAATTTATCACTGTATCTGGATTTTCTTCTATTGTTTCAATTAATTCAGCATTTATTACAATTTCTTTTTTTTCTTTGCCTAATTTTGTTAAGAGTATCATTTTACTCCCCCTATATTATATCATTATTTATTATCAAAATCTAGCATTTTAATAAAATAGCGGGAGCGTTTACCCGCTACTTAATTTATCTTTTTAAATTAATTACATTTTCTAATATTTGATCTGATGTAGAGATTGTTTTTGAATTTGCTTGGAATCCTCTTTGAGCAATAATCATATCAGTAAATTCTTGTGCTAAATCGACATTAGACATCTCTAGAGCTCCTGCAACAACTTTTCCTGTTCCTGCCGTTCCCGGCGAAAGAACCATTGCTTCTCCTGAATTTGAAGTTTGTTTAAATGCACTTCCACCTATATTTTGTAATCCTTCTGAATTAGTAAATTTAGCTAATGCAATCTTACCTATTGTTTGTTCATATCCATTAGAATAGAATCCCATAATATCTCCAGAATCTGTAATATTGAACGTTTCTAATTCTCCCATTCCATATCCATTTTGAGATTCTAATGTAATTGTTGTTTGTGCTGCAAATTGAGTAACATTATTAAAGTTTAAACTAATTTCAAGTGGTGATGCTCCTCCTTCTGGCGGTGGCGCTGATCCTTTTTCTGCTGGGTCAAATATAAGTTTTTCATCAAATTGACTGTTCATTATTTGTCCTTTTTTAGGTCCGCCTGGAACTTCTGCGCCTCTAAATCTTACTACTCCATTTGCATCCATACTGTATTCACTATTTACATCTCCATATGTAACTTGTCCTGTTGTTGGATCTACAACTCCATTCTCAAAATACATTGCTGTTACCCCTTCTGGCCAAGTTGTTTGATCATTTGGATCTGCATACTTATATTTTCCGTTTATTTGTCCTACCGAATCAAACGTAACAAATCCTTTACCATTTTTCACTGGTTCACCACTTCCTGAAGTAACATCAAAATCCCATACATTCTCTGCTAATTTAGTATATTTAATACCCAAAGTATGTGTTTTCCCTAGCGAATCATAAACTTCACTAGATGTAACATAAGAGTTTTCTGTAAATGAAGCAGTCTTTTTATTTTTCACATCAGCTATTTCAGAGAATGTTATTTTACCAGCTACTGGTGAATTTATTAATACTCCATTTGCGTTTTGAATAGGGATTGTTTCACTTGGAAAACTTCTTTTAATATTTCCATCTTCATCAAGTTGAAAAGCTCCTTGTCCTACTATTCCTTCTCCTTGAGCTTTCCAATACCATTTATCTGAATTTTTATCATAAGAAAACTTTATACCTACATCTACCTTTTTCCCTGTTCCACTCAGATCATCTACTGATAAAGTAAGATCTGATATCCCTGCTTTTTGTTGTAAATTTCCTGTATAATTTAAAGTATCTGTAGCTTTTCCTGGAAGAGAACTCCCTACTCTAATCTGTAAATCACCTAATGGTGTAGTTGAGTCTATCCCCATAGTTCCATCTTCTCTTACTGTAGCTTGCCAACCCTGTACTTTCATTCCACTAGGGGTTACTAGATTCCCATTTGCATCTAAATTAAAATTTCCTGCTCTTGTATAAAATCTACTATTTCCTTCTTTTAAAATAAAAAAACCATTTCCATCAATTCTTAAATCTGTTTTTCTTCCTGTAGTTTGTTGAGCCCCAGATTTAAAATCCGTATTAATACTAGATACAGATGTTCCAAGGCCAATTGCTGAAGGATTTGTACCTCCTCTTCCCTCTACAGGTCCTCTAGCTCCTTTCAAAGTTCTTGTCATTGTTTCTTCAAAATTAACACTAGATCTCTTAAACCCAGCTGTATTTACGTTTGCAATGTTGTTTCCAACTACATCAAGTTTAGTTTGGTGGGCTTTCAATCCACTAATACTTGAATATAATGCTCCTAACATATTTTTCCTCCTTTTATCATCTCAGTCGTTCAATGATTAAAGGCTTCCTTTTCAGGTCCAGCCTATTCATTTTAGAGAAAAACAAGGTAATAATTTAAACAATACAGAATTAAACTAATGCTAGACTATCTATATTAGTAAATAAATTGTCTTTTAAATTTGGTTCATCCACGATAGTTACAACAGTATTATTTTTTATACTTATTACATAAGCTCTATTTTTTGCTATAACAACTGAATCTCTACACCCTTTTTCTCTTAGTTTTTTCACTCCTTCTTGTACCTTCTTAAGTTCTTCCTCTTTTATCTCCATTCTTCTGCTCTCTATTCTTTTTTGTGCGTGTGCAGAAAATTTCAATTTTTTTTCATTTTCTAAAACATTTTCAAAAGCCACTGATGGCTTGTTTCCGTGGTTGTTTTTATTGCTATTGTCTATGTTATTATTTACACTCTTCAATCCCTGAATATAAGTTGAATTTAAAAGCCTAGCCATAACACACCTCCTTATCTAACTTAAGAAAGGTCTATAACATTTTTAGGAAGCGACTCTTTTTTACTATCAGTTTTGCCTTTTTCTTCAAATTTTTCTTTTGACAATGCTACAATAGTTTCTAACGGTATTTTTATTTCTTGGTTTTCTGAATCAATTACATTAGCAAACACTTGACCATTTTCCAAATGCGTACTTTTAATTTGACCTACTACTTCTTCACCGTCTATTTTTGCTCTTGTATATTTCCCTATCATTTGAGCACTTGAACTTAATGTATTTAATGTTTGAAATCTTAACATTGAATTAAAAGATTTATTTAAATTTTCTCCTTGTTCAAGCGCTGAAAATTGAGCCATTTGAGCAATTGATTCTGTATTTGTTTTAGGGTCTAAAGGGTCTTGATTAGTCATTTCAGCTACTAAAAGCTTCATAAAATCATCTTTTCCTAATTGTTGAGATTCATTAACTACTGGAGAGCTTTCTTGTAATTCTTTTGGTATTTTTAATCCTGTATTTGTTATTTGCATTATTACCTCCTAAACTACTATATTTACTCCATTTTTAGTGATATTATTATTTAATCTTGCTGTTGATTCTACAGCATTTAAATGTATATCATTTATAATTGGAGTATTAGTATTGTTATCGTTTGCTAAAAATTGATATCTTTCTCTAAAATTATTTTGATTATTTTGATTATTTTGATTATCGGAAGATACATATACATTTACTTCTTGTGCATCAATTCCTTGTTTTAAAAGATTTTCTTTTAAATCATTAAACTTGTTTTCTATTATTTCTTTTACTGTTTGATTTTGTACTACAAACTCTGCTTTCATTATATTATTCTCGATTTTAAACTTTACTTCTACTTCTCCAAGTTCTTCTGGTTTTAATTTAATTTTCATCTCTTTTAATTGAGAATTATAATTAACTTTTAAACCATTTTCTATTTGCTCCATTACTGTTTCATATGTAATACTTTGATTAGGTGCAAATACTTTTTCTGTTCCTTCTTTTGTTTTTAATTCAAAATTCATATTTTTTGAATCAATATTAGTTATTTGAATCTCATCATCTTTGTTTTTTTTGTTTACTTTTTTTAATCCATAAGATGATATAAATGCTAAATCATTTCTCCCTTTTACATCTGTTTTAGAAAATTGAACTTGGCTATCAGAATTTAAACCTTCACCTATAAAAACATCTTTATTATTTTCATGTTTTTTTACTCTAATTTTATTTTTCTGAAAAATATCATCATTATTTTTTACTTTAGATTTAGTTGCTAGTTCTTTCCCTGCTATTAATTCTGTTGCAACTTTTTGTTTTTCAGAACTTAATTCTTTTATCTTAAGACCTTCATCTTTTGATAAAATTTCATTAGAGTTAGCGAGTTTAATTCCTAATTGAGCTCTAGATATTCTATTGCCAATGTCCTTTGTACTAGTAGTTTTTATCTCTGCTATTTTCGTATCACTTGATTTTTCATTAGCGTTTGCTAATAAAATTCCTGCTAAAACTTCTTTTGTAACATCTTTATCTGTGTGTTTTTTAGCATCAACTAGTTCTTTATTTGTGATATTAAGAATGTTATTTTTATTTGCTTCAAGTAAACTTTTTTTATTTTTAGTAGTGTTAAATATTTTAGTAAAATCAAATATCTTTTTACCATTCTTAATATCTTTAGTACTCACTTTACTACTAGTAACTTTTTCTACACCAGATATATTGGGAGTTTGCAATATGTTTGCTTCCATACTTCACCTCCTATATACCCATTCCAATTATCGACATATAAGATTTTTTTTTTACTTCTTTTTTATAAAATTATTATTATTTTTTCTTAAAATTTGTGGTATAATATGAAATGTTTTGTAGAAACAATTAATTTTTAAGGAGTAATGATGTTTATCCCAACAACTAAAGAAGAATTAAAATTTTTAAAATGGAATCAACTGGATATTATCTTAATATCTGGCGACACATATATTGATAGTTCTTATAATGGAAGTGCCGTTATTGGAAAATATCTTATTAGTCAAGGATATAAAGTAGGAATAATTGCGCAACCTGATATAAATTCTGATAAAGATATTACAAGATTGGGTGTCCCAAAACTTTATTTTGGGGTGTCTAGTGGCTGTGTAGATTCTATGGTAGCAAACTATACCGCTACAAAGAAAAAAAGACAAAATGATGATTTTACCCCTGGAGGTATCAATAACAAAAGACCTGATAGGGCTGTTATAAAATATGTTAATCTTATTCAAAGATATTTCAAAGGTGAAAATAAAAGACCTATTTTAATCGGTGGAATTGAGGCTAGTTTAAGAAGAATTGTTCACTATGATTTTTGGTCGAACTCTCTTAGAAAATCTATACTATTTAATTCAAAAGCTGATTATTTAATTTATGGAATGGGCGAAAAACCTATATTAGAATTTTCGAAAGCTATTGAAAATAATACTTCTCCTAACGATATAAGAGGGCTTTGTTATATATCAAATAAACCTAAAAATAACTTTATTGAATTACCTAGCTTTGAAGAATGTAAAAGCGATAAATATAAATTTATTGATGCTTTTAATAAATTTTATTTAAATAATGACCCTTTAACTGCAAAAGGCCTTTATCAAAAACATGATAATCGATATCTTATTCAAAATCCTCCAGCATATCATTTGACTACAAAAGAAATTGATTTTGTTTATGATTTAAAATATGAAAAAGATGTTCATCCTTTTTATAAAAAAGATGGAATAGTAAAAGCTCTTGATACTATTAAAAATTCTGTAACTACTCATAGAGGATGCTATGGTGAATGTAATTTTTGCGCTATTGCAGTCCATCAAGGAAGAACTATTATTCAAAGAAGTGAAGAATCTATTTTAAAAGAAATTGAATCCATTGCTTCTGAAAAAAACTTTAAAGGATATATTAATGATATTGGTGGTCCTACTGCAAATATGTATGGTATTGAGTGCGAAAAAAAATTAAAACTAGGTAGCTGCAAAAATAAAAGATGTATGTTTCCTAATACTTGTAAATCACTAAAGCCAAGTCATAAAAAATATAATTCATTACTTACAAAAGCACGTAAAATTAAAAATATAAAAAAAATATTTATAGCATCTGGTATAAGATATGATTTAATTTTAAGTGATAAGAACTTTGGTAATAAATTTTTAGAAAATTTAATTAAATATCATATTTCAGGACAATTAAAAATTGCTCCTGAACATAGCGAAGATAATATTTTAAATAAAATGGGAAAACAATCTAAAAATGTATTAGTTGAATTCAAAAATAAATTTTATGAACTAAATAGGGAATACAATCAAAAACAATTTTTAACATATTATCTTATTGCTGCTCACCCCGGATGTGATGAAAATGAAATGAAAAAGTTAAAAAAATTTGCTAGTAAAGAATTACGTGTAAATCCAGAACAAGTACAAATATTCACTCCGACACCTTCTACTTATTCTACCCTTATGTATTATACTGAAATCGATCCTTTTACTGGGAAAAAAATATTTGTAGAAAAAAATATAAATAAAAAATATAATCAAAAAAACATTTTAATAAATTCTAATAATTTTAGAAAAAAAAGGAGGTATAAATGAAACCAATTGTTGCAATTGTTGGTAGACCTAATGTAGGTAAATCAACTTTATTTAACAGACTTATTGGAGATAAAATTTCAATTGTTGCTGATACACCTGGAGTTACACGGGATAGATTATATAGAGAGTGTGAATGGACAGGAAAAGAATTTATGTTAGTAGATACCGGAGGGCTAGAACCTAGAAATAGTGACTTTATAATGGAAAACATTAAAAAACAAGCTGAAGTTGCTATGAATGAAGCACATGTTATAATTTTTGTAGTTGATGGAAGGGCTGGAATTACTGCTCTTGATGAAGAAATCGCAACTATTTTACGAAAAAAAAATAAACCTATTGTTTTAGCTGTAAATAAAATTGATAATTATATCAGTCAATTAGAAGATACTTATGAGTTTTACGGCCTTGGTTTTGAAAAACTTGTTCCTGTCTCTGCTGAACATAATACAAATTTAGGTGATATGCTAGATGCTGTAGTCGAAGATTTAGAACATATAAATTTACCTGAAGAAGAAGAAGGATTAAAGCTTGCAATTATAGGAAAACCAAATGCTGGTAAATCTTCTCTTGTTAATACACTTGTTGGTGAAGAAAGAACAATTGTAAGTAGTTTAGCTGGAACTACTAGAGATGCTATTGATACCCCTTTAGTATTTAACAATCAAAATTTTGTTCTTATTGATACAGCTGGTATTAGAAGAAAATCAAAAATTGAAGAAGATCTAGAATATTATTCTGTTCTTCGTGCTTTAAAATCAATAAAAAGAGCTGATTTATGTGTACTTATGATTGACGGAGTAGAAGGAATTTCTGAACAGGATAAACGGATTGCTGGAGTTGCCCATGAAGAACAAAAACCTATTATTATTTGTGTAAATAAATGGGATGCTGTTGATAAAAGTGAAATAAATAAAAAAACATATAGACAAATTTTAGAAAGTCATTTACCATTTTTAAGTTACGCCCCTATACTTTTTATTTCAGCTAAAAACGGTGAAAAGGTTTTAGATATTTTAACTCTTTCAATAAATATATATGAAGAATACACAAAAAGAATTACTACAGGACTTTTAAATACAGTATTAAATGAAGCTCTTATTCTTAATCCGCCACCTACTAGAAAAGGACATGCTATTAAGATAAACTTTGTAACACAAATTAGTACTGCACCACCAAAATTTGTATTATTCTGTAATTATCCAGAATTATTACATTTTTCCTATATGCGATATTTAGAAAATAAATTTAGAGAAGCTTTTGGTTTCGAAGGTTCTCCTATATCTTTTATTGTTAATAAAAAGGGAAGCTAAAAATAAAAAACTAGATGATTATTCTTCATCTAGTTTTTTTATACTTATTTCTCCAATATCTATTTTTTCTATATTATTATCTTTTTCAATTATTAATTTACCTGTAATATCTATTTCTTTTGCTCTAGCTTGATAGCTATTATTTATATTTTTTACTATAATTTCTTTGTTAAAAAGATAATTATAATTATTTATATATTCAAGTTGCTCTTTCCATCCATTATTTTTATAATTCGAAAATTCTTTTTCAAATTGTTCTATAACTTTTTTTATAATACTTTCTATATCAAATTCTCTTTCTGTTTCAAGCTTAAGAGAAGTTGCTATATCTTTAAATTTTCCAAAATTTGTATTATTTATATTTATTCCAATTCCTATAATAAATCTATTATTTATATTTTCTACTAATATTCCAGATATTTTTTTATTATTTAAATAAATATCATTTGTCCATTTAAACTTAAACTCTAAATTAACTATAGATTTTAAAACTTTTAAAACTGATATACCTACTATAAATGGAAGTTTAGTGTATTTTTCTATACTTAAATTATAATCTTTTAATAAAACAAAACTAAAAAGTGCTGCACCTTCATAAGAAGCCCATTCATTGCCTCGTCTTCCTCTTCCATTTGTTTGAGTTTTAGCTATAATAACTTCATCTCCAACTACTGTTTTTAAATTTTTAAGATAGTTATTTGTAGAATCTAGAGAATCAAATTTAATGATATTCAAATTATTCCTCCTTAATTATCTCCTAATAATCTATCTAATATTATAGATACCGCACTTCTAACAGACAAATGGTTATACTTGCCATCAGGTCTAATTGGATGAAGAATATAATCTGACATATCCATTATTTCTTGAGTTAATCCCCAACCAGTACCAAATAAAAGTAAATAAATATTGTTATCATTAAATATTTTTTCTGATAAATCCATATAAGATATTGAATTAGAAAATGTTTTAGCACTTGTTGTAATAATAAGTGGCTTTTTTCCTTCTTTTTTCTCTATTATCTCGATTAATTTTTCTACACTTTCTGTAATATAAGTGTTTTCAAATGCTTCTTCTCTATCTTTGTTAAATCCACCACTTTCACCATCTTGCCAATATCCTATAATTCTTTTAGTTAATTCAATTTGTGCATCTACTGGAGTAATAAGATGATATTCTTTTATATCATATGTTCTACAACTTCTAGAAATATCATGAATATCAAAATTAGTTACAGAAGTTGCAACTGTTTCTTTTCTTTTATTATATACTGGATAATGAACTAATGCTAAATATATTTTATCTCTCATTTTATCTCCTTAATCAATTCTTTTTTATACTTTTTACTAAGATCTAAGTATTCTTTATAATTTTTTTCTATATGCTCTCTTTCTTCTTTTATTAATTTTCTAATGCTTTTAGCTGGTGAACCAAGTATCAAAGTTCCTTCTTCTAATTTCGATTTTTTAGTTACTAAAGAGTTTGCTCCAACTATACAATTTTTAGGAATTCTACTATTATCTAAAATAGTTGTCCCCATTCCAATTATACAGTTTTTTTCTATATAACAACCATGTAAAATAACTCCATGTCCTATTGTTATATTTTCTTCCAAAATAATTGCTTTATTATAGTCATTATGTAAAATAGAATTTTCTTGTATATTACAATTTTTACCAATATATATTTTATCAAAATCTCCTCGAATAACTACTCCAGGCCATATATTTACATTTTCTGATATTTCTACATCTCCTATTATAGTTACTCCTTCAAATATATAGCTTTTTTTTGATATTTTAGGTTTTTTATTTCCTAAACTATATATTTTCATTCTATTCACCCTCTGTTTTATCTTTTATCTCTTTTTTTATTTCATCTAATAATTTTATTTCCAATTTTGAAAATTCTTTATTTTCAAGCTTTTTTTCTAATAAATCTGGCCTTCTAATATATGTTCTTTTTATACTTTCTTTTTTTCGCCAAATTTCAATATTTTTATGATGTCCAGAAAGTAAAACCTCTGGAACTTTTAATCCATTATATTCTGCTGGTCTTGTATAATGAGGATAATCTAATAAACCATTATAAAATGAATCATTTTCATATGATGCAGTATTTCCAAGAACTCCAGGAATAAGCCTTGATATAGCATCAGTTATAATCATTGCCGGAAGTTCACCACCAGTAAGAACATAATCGCCTATTGATATCTCCAAATCTACAAGTTCTTCTATCACACGTTCATCAATACCTTCATAATGACCGGCTATTATAGTTATCTCTTTTTCTTTTGATAAATCTTTTACTAGATTTTGTGTAAGTGTCTTTCCTTGTGGAGAAGTATAAATTATTTTACTCTTTTTAAATTTTTCTAAAACTCTAAAAAGAGGTTCTGGCTTTAATACCATTCCTCCTCCGCCTCCAAATGGAGTATCATCAACCTGCTTATGTTTATCAAATGTAAAATCACGTATATTTATTACATTTATTTTTATAAGTTCTTTTTCTAACGCTCTTTTAATTATACTTTCATTTAAAAATCCACTAAACATATCAGGGAATAAAGTCAAAATATTTATTTTCATTTTTCTTCACTCTTATTTATATTTTTTAAACTTTCAGGTATATCTACAATCAATTTGTTATTATAAAAATCAATTTTTTTAATAAAAACTTCAACATTTGGTATCATAATCTCTTCATTATTTTCATCTAAAATAATAAAAATATCATGAGCTGCTGTTTCCATTATATCTTCTATTGTTCCTAAAAGATTATCTTCTTTATCATAAACATTTAATCCTATATAATCACTCTGATAAATATTTCCATCTTCTATTGTTCCTAAAATATCTCTCCTAATATACAATTTAGCATTCATTATATTTAATGCTTCTGTTTTATTTTTAATTTCTTCAAAATCTACATAAAGTAATTTATCGCCACCAATTTCAATATTATTTATAGTTAAAATTTTCTTTTCACCATTCGATTTTTCTGCAATAATTTTATTATTTATAATTTTTTCTACATCTTCAAAAAAAGAATACACTTTAACTGTTCCTTTTAAATGATGTGTTCCATTTATTCTTCCTAAATAAAATAATTCCATTATTTTTTTTACCACCTCTTAATCTAAAAATTCAACATTTACATTTAATTTGTCTTTTACTCCTGCTGCTTGCATTACTCCTCTTATAGCATTAGCTGTAAGACCATTTTTACCAATTACTTTTCCTAATTCACCATCAGCTAATCTTACTTTTAATATAATCAAATCTCTTTCTTCTGTAGTAGTTATTTGAATAGATTCTTTATCCTCTACAAGTTGCTCTAATATATATTTTAATAATTCTTCTAATTTTGTATATCTCTTTGACATTTTTGCCCCCTTATTTTTTCAAATATTTCTTTTGAAATTCTTTTTATTTTTCCATTTTTATCTGTAAAAATATTTATACTTTTTCCTTTTGCAAGTAAAATATTTTCTTCGTTATAAAATTCATATTCAAATTCTATTTTTATTCTACTAAATTCATTTATTTTAGTTTTTATTCTAATTAAATCATCATATAATGCTGCATGGAAATACTTTATTTGAATATCACTTACAGGAAGCATTACTCCAATTTTTTCTAAATCTTTATAACTAGTTCCTCTTACTCTAAAATATTCCGTTCTTGCTTTCTCCATCCAAATTAAAAAATTCGAATGATAAACTCTTCCCATTTGGTCTGTTTCATTATAATAAACTCTATGAAAAATATCGTTATACATTTTCAATTAACCTTTTCATCTCTTTTATAGCTTCCTCTATTCCTATAAAAATTGATCTAGCTACAATAGAATGACCTATATTAAGCTCTACAATGTCTTCTATTTTTACAACATCTTTTACATTTTTATAATCTAATCCATGCCCTGCATTTACTTTTAATTTAAGTGCTTTTGCTGCTTTTACTGCATCTTCTATATTTTTTAATTCTTCTTTTCTTTGCTCTTCTGTTTTAGCATCTGCGTATTTACCAGTATGTATTTCTACAAATTCTGCACCTATCTCTTTTGCTATTTTCATTATATCTGTCCTAGCGTCTATAAAAAGGCTTACTTCTATTCCCGCTGTATGTAATTTTTCTATTGCTTTTTTTGTTTTTTCTTTTACTTCTTTATCTTGGATATTAAGGCCTCCTTCAGTAGTTAATTCTTCTCTTTTTTCCGGTACTAAAGTTACCATGTCAGGTTTTACTTCTACTGCAATATCTATTATATCCTCTGATGTAGCCATTTCTAAATTAAGTCTTGTTGTCACTATTTCTCTAAGAATATACACATCTTTATCTTGGATATGTCTTCTATCTTCTCTAAGATGTATTGTTATCCCATCAGCTCCAGCTTTTTCTGCTAAAACTGCCGCTCTTACTAAATCAGGTTCTTTAGCAAGCCTTGCTTGTCTAAGTGTTGCTACATGATCTATATTCACACCCAATTTCATTATATTATTCCTCCCCATTTTCCTTGTTTTGTTATTTCTAACTTAACACCTTTATTTCTTAAATTTTCTAATATTTTTTCTATATCTTTTATAAAATAATTTAGAGTAATAATTTTTATCTCGCCTTCTTTAGGATTTAAAGTTCTTACAACTCCTACCCCTTCATATGCTTCTATAATTTTATTTATAAAATCTATATGTTTTTTTTCTGTTTTAATAAAAAATTCATAACTATACATTAACATCACCATTTTTAAATAAAATAATTAAATCAATAAAATTATCGATTGATAAATTCTCTGCTCTTAAATTATTGCTTAAATATAATTTTTCTAAATTTTTTTCTATAATCTCTCGAGAATATCCTAAAGTTTTTAAATTATTTACTATATTTTTTCTTTTATTCGAAAAAGCTGCTTTTACAAATCTAAAAAAAGTTTTTTCATCTACTCTATCTAAATATCTATTATCTTTATAAAGTTTTATAGACATAAATGCTGAGTCTACTTTGGGTACTGGTGTAAAATATTCTTTTGGTATTGTAAATAAATATTCTGCTTCTCCAAAATATTCAACTGATAAAGTTAATATACTTCTATTTTTTCCTTTTTTAGAACAAATTCTTTCTGCAACTTCTTTTTGAACCATTATATAAATTTCTTCTACATATTTTCTGTTTTCTATAAGTTTATTAATTATTGGAGATGTTATGTAATAAGGAATATTTGCTACAACTTTAACTTTTTTAGAAATTTCTTTATCAAAATCTACTTTTAAAATATCTTGCATTATTAATTTAAAATTTTTTCTTGTATTATATTTTTTTAATAATATTTTTTCTAATTCTTTATCTATTTCTACACAAATAACATCATTAACTATATCTAATAAATACCCTGTTAAAGCTCCTTCTCCAGGGCCAATTTCTAAAATAGAGTCATTTGCATTTACACTAGATACTTCTATTATTTTATTTAACACTTCATCTTGATTAGTCAAAAAATTTTGTCCAAATTTTTTTTTATGTTTAAAATTCATTCATCCTCCATTATTTTAATCGAATCCAATAATCATTAATAACGTTTATTTTCATTAAATTTTTTGCAAAACTTTCCGCTTTTTCTCTATTATCAAACTCAACATTAAATCTCAATTTATAATAATCACCATTTTTTTCATAATATATTTTGTAGCCTAATTTTTCTAATCTTTCTTTTTCTCTTCTAACATTTGAAAATTCTTTAAAAATCCCTAATTGAACAATATATTTTTTATTAATTTTTACATTTAAAATTTTACTATAGCTATCAATTGTAGTTTCTTTGTTCTTAGTAGAATATAATTTATAATAATCAAAAACCGGTAAATAAACTACATTGTCTACTAATTCTTTATTTGTTTTTATTTTTATGTTAGGTTTTTGAATAAATATTTTATAAAAGAAAAATAAAATTACAAAAACAAATAAAAAGGAAAAAAAAGAAAATAGATATATTTTCTTTTTTCTCCTGAATTTTGCATTTTCTTCTTCTCTTTTATCTAATAACTCTTTTAATTTAGAGTCTGTATTACTCATCTCCATCAAACGCTCCCATTATTCCTATATACGGAATATTTCTATATTCCTGTTTAAAATCTAACCCATAACCTAAAACAAATTCATCAGCTATATCAAATCCTATATATTGTACATCTACCTCTGCTTCTCTTCTAGCCTCTTTATTTAATAAAGTACAAAGTGATACTGACTTTGGTTCTCTATGTCCTAACATTTTTAATACTCTTTTTAATGTTAATCCTGAATCTATAATATCTTCTACTACTATAACATGTTTTCCCATTATATTTTCATCTAAATCTTTTACTATTTTTACTTCTCTTGAACTTTCAAACTCATTTCCATAACTAGATACTGTCATAAAGTCCATTTTCATAGGTATTTTTATTTCTCTACATAAATCTGCGAAAAATAAAACTGAACCTTTTAATAAACAAACAACAATAACTTCCTCTTCTTTATCTTTAAAATCTCTAGTTATTTCTTCACCTAATTCTTTTATCCTAGATTTTATTTGCTCTTCTGTAAGTAATACTTTTATTATTCCGTGTTCCCAATCTTTTTTAGCCATTTTTATAAAAAACCTCCATTATATTTCAATAAACTTGATTTATTTTATCATTTAGGTTAATATTTATCAAGTATTTATTGATATTTTTTTTTTTATATGATATATTTGTAATTGGTAATATATTTGATTATAAAACATTTTAAAAGCAAGGAGTTTTTTTATGAACAAAAAAAATATAATTATTTTTTTAGACTTTATATTGATTATATTTATAATTTATTTTAGTATAAATACAGGTTTAAAGTTTTTCTTTAATGATTTTTTATTAGAAACTCCTGATTTATCAAATCTTACTTTTAATGAAGCTGTTGTTCTTCTTGAAAATTCAGATATAAAATTAAAAAAAATTGACGAAGATTTTTCAGAATTTGAAAAAGGAAAAATATATCTACAAATTCCAGAAGCAGGAAGTGCTATAAAAAAAGGTCGAACTATCAAAGTATGGGTTAGTAAAGGTAAAAATAGAATTGTTGTACCTGATTTTTCTAATCTAGATATAATAGATGCAAAAGTAATGGCTGAACAAAAAGGTTTCTCTATCAAAGAGATCGTTTATACTCATTCTAATCAAAAAATTAACACAATTATTACTACTGATCCAAAAGAAGGTACTATTATGTCTTCTGATAAACATCTTTCTTTTTTAGTAAGCAGCGGCCCAATAAATGAATTTGTTAGAATGCCTGATATAATAGGTCTTAATATTGATGATGCTCGAAAAAAATTAGAAAAAAATCAATTATTTATAGGAAGTATTGAATATATTGAAAATGATTTAATCGAACCTAACATTGTATTTGACGCAAGTATATCTGTAAATGAAAAAATAAAAAAAGGGAGTAGTATAAATATTATTGTTTCTAAATAATAAAATAAATTAAGGAGTGATAAAAATTTCAACTACATCAACAATAGGAAGAGTTTTATATAAAATCAAAGGATTTTATTATATTGAAAATGAAGAAAAAAATATTTTTGAATGTAAATTAAAAGGTATAAACAAAAGGATAAACCGTAAAGATAACTGTGTTGTTGGAGATATTGTAGAATTTGACCCACGTGAAAAAATTATAAATAAAATTTTAGAAAGAAAAAACATTTTAAAAAGACCTTTAGTTGCAAATATCGATTTATTAGGTATAGTTTTTTCAATAAAATCTCCAAATTTTGACATGGAAAGATTTAACCTTTTACTTTTAGACTGTTTTTACTACAATGTGAAACCTTTTGTAATAATTAATAAAATAGATCTAGTAAATAACAAAGAATTAAAAATATTTAAAAATTCATTATCTTTTTTAAAAAATTTAAATATTGATGTATTTTATATTTCTACAATTACAGAAAATATTGATACTATTAAAGAATACACAAAGAATAAAGTAACTGCTTTTGGTGGCCCTAGTGGAGTAGGTAAATCAACAATTATAAATTTACTACAAAACGAAAAAGAGCTTGAAACTGGTGAAATAAGTAAAAAGTTATCAAGGGGACGACATACAACTAAAGGAGCAACTATTCTTCATCTTAATTATGGTGGTTACATTATTGATACTCCAGGTTTTTCATCTCTTGAACTTCCTAATATAAGAAATGAAAAAGAGTTATTAGAACTTTTTAGTGAATTTTATGAATATTCAATTAATTGTAAATTTAACAATTGCTTACATATAAACGAACCAAATTGTTATATTAAAGATTTGGTTGAAAAAAATAAATTATCAAAAATAAGATATGATTTTTATATTAAAACTTATAATACATTAAAAAATGAAAGGTGGAATAAATATGATTAAAATAGCTCCTTCTATCTTATCAGCTGATTTTAGTAAATTAGGAGAAGAAATAATTGCCATATCAAATGCTGGGGCTGATTATATACATATAGATGTAATGGATGGTAACTATGTACCAAATATATCTTTTGGGCCATTAGTTATAAAAAGTATAAGAGATAAAACAGATAAAATATTTGACGTTCATTTAATGATCGATAAACCAGAAAGATATATAAAAGAATTTGTAGATGCTGGTGCCGATATTATTACAATACATGCAGAATCTACTGTTCATTTGCACAGGACTATTCAACTTATTAAAAATTTTGATGTGAAAGTTGGAGTATCTATAAATCCTGGTACCCCAGTAAATAATATATCACAAATTATAAATGATATTGATATGGTTCTTATTATGAGCGTTAATCCAGGATTTGGTGGCCAAAATTTTATTGAATTTTCTATTGATAAAATAAAAGAAGTTCGAGCTTTAAGTAAAAGTATTGACATTGAAGTAGATGGTGGTATAAATAATGAAACAGCAAAGAAGTGTATCACTGCTGGAGCAAATATATTGGTTGCTGGCTCATATATTTTTAATGGGGATTACGAAGAGAGAATCTCTTCTTTAAAAGATTAGGAGGAATATATGTCTTTTGAAAACGTAAATGTAATGATCGAAAAATTTTATAAATTGTTTTATGAAACAGAAGAGCTTATATTAAAACAAGGAATAAAATGTCTTACTACTACAGAACTACATGTTGTAGAAGCTATAGGAAATGATTCTCTTACCATGAATGAACTCTCTGATAGACTTGGTATAACAATGGGAACAGCCACTGTTGCAATAAATAAACTTAATGATAAAGGATTTATAAATAGAAAACGTAGTGATAAAGATAGACGAAAAGTTTTTGTAGAATTATCAAGAAAAGGACTAAAAGCTTTAAAATATCATGAAACTTTTCATCAAGATATTATTTCTAAGATAACTAAAAATTTATCGAATGCTGAATTAGAATCCTTTACAACAGTTTTTGGTAAAATTCTTACTAATTTAGAAAATCAAATTGAATTTGTAAAACCTGATATTATTAATAATTTTATGAAAGGTTGTAAAATTAAAATTACTGAAATAAAAGGTAGTACTTTAATAAAAAAATTCTTTAAAGAAAATGGTATTGTAGAAAATAAAGAAGTTAAAATACTTGATAAAAACAAATATAATATTACTTTATTAGTTGATAATAATAAAGTAGAAATTGATACTATTGACAGTAAAAATATTATTGGATTACTATTAAAAGATTAAAAACAGGCCTTTCTAGGCCTATTTTTTTTGAAAGGAGTTATTATGATATACTTTGAAGGAATACATTTAAAATTACTTATTGATGAATTAAAATCAATTATTTTAAATAAAAAAATAACAAAAATTGTACAATATGATAAATTAAATATATCATTATTTTTTAATAAAAATAATTTGTTTTTTTCTGCTTTACCAAATTTATCGATTTGTTATATTAATGCAAATAAAGATAACGCCCCAAAAGAACAGTTAAATTTTGCGTTAATTTTAAAAAAAAATTTATTAGGAGCAACTCTTATTGACATTTTACAATATAATTTTGAAAGGATAATGATTTTCAAATTTGAAAAAATAGATGAGTTGGGTAAAAAAAATATTTATAATCTTATATTTGAAATGATGGGGAAACATAGTAATATTTTTTTATGTGATAACAAGCTAAAAATAATCAATTCTTTAAAACCTTTATTTCTAGAAGAAAATAAAAGAAATTTATTTAATGGAAGTGATTTTGAATTTTTTACATCAAACAATAAACTTTCTCCTTTTGATATTTCTGAAGAACAATATAATAAAATAAAAGAACAATATAATTTACATAAATATATATCTGGTATAGGTAAATTAACATCTATTAATAGTAATTCTTATAATGAATTTATTAAAAATCTAAATAAAAGAAAATCACCAATTCTTTATAAAGAAAATAATGAAATAAAAATAGCTTCTTTTGTTAGATATCAGTCATTAGAAAGTTTTGAAAAACAATCTTTTAATTCTATTTCTGATATGTTAAATAATTATATTTCAACTACTATTTCATCAGTAAAAATAAATAAATTAAAACAAAATTATTTAAAGGTCATTACTAATAAAATCAAAAAAAACAATAATATTATCAAAAATATAATAAAAGAAAAAGAAAAATACTCTGATTATGAAAAATATAAAAATATCGGCGATATTTTAGCTGCAAATTTATATTCTATAAAACCTTATCAAAAAAACATTGAACTATTTGATTTTTATAATAATCAAAATATTACTATACATTTAGATGAAAATTTAACTCCTCAAGAAAATCTAAATATTTATTATAAAAAATACAATAAATTAAAGAAAAAATTAGAGTATAATATAATTAGAGAAGAAGAAATAAAAAAAGAATTAGAATATCTATTTACTTTAAAGAATTTTATTGTTTTAGCTGATAATCTAAACACTTTAATCTCTATAGAAGATGAATTAATTGAACAAAATATTTTAAAAAGAAAAATAAAAAAGAATAACAGAAAAAAAAGGAAAAATACTATTAATATAGAATATATTATAGTAGATAATTTTAAAATTTATTTTGGAAAAAATAACAAAGAAAATGAATATATAACTTTTAAATTAGCCGATAAAAATGATATTTGGCTTCATATAAAAGATATCCCAGGAAGTCATGTAATTATAAAAGGAGAAAATCCTTCGGAAAATATTATTTTAGAAGCTGCAAAAATTGCAGCAAAATATTCTAAAATAAATTCTGGTAATATTACCATTGATTATACTCAAAAAAAATATGTAAAAAAAATCCCTAATTCAAAACCAGGATTTGTTACTTATTCTAATTTCAAGAGTATTTTTTTAAAAATTTAATTTAAAAATAAAAAGTAGGAGATTTTATGTTAAATAATAAATTTATTCTTAAATATAAAGAATATTGTTTTGAAACCTTTATTAAAAATTTAATTGTAGGATCTATATTAAATTTATTTATAGTTCCTATATATTTTTTACAGTTTCATACCAAATTAAAATATTTTAACATATATTTTTTAATAACTTTAATTTTTTCATCTTTTATATATATTTATTTTTATTATACTCATAAAAAAAATAAAAAAATTACATATTTCTTGGGTATTATTCTAATTTTTTTACCAAATATATTTTTTAATTTTTTAATTTTTTTTAACTTTGAAAACAATTTAAAAACAAATTATAATTTATTTCATACAATCATATTTATTTTTTTCTTTCAATTTGTTTTTAGTATTTCTTTAAATTATTTTTTGATTTTATTAATAACTATAATACCATTTTATATAAATTTAGTTTTACTAATTTTATACAATAAAGTTAATACAAACCATTTTTATACTTTAATATTTCCAATATTACTTTCTATTATTTTTTCAATAATTGCTTTTTTTTATAAAAAGCAAGATAAAACTTTCTTTATTACAAAATTAACCTTAATGAATAAAACTAAAGAACTTGAAAAAGAAATAGAAAAAAAAGTAATTCTACAAAATATTTTAGAGAAAGAAACTCTTTATGATTCACTTACAACTGCTTATAATAGAAAAGCTCTTTTCAGAATTTTTGATAAATTAATGCTAGAACTTGATTCAGATGACTATATCTCTTTTAATTTTTTGGATATTGATAATCTAAAAAAAGTAAATGATTTAAAAGGACATAATAATGGAGATAAATTAATTAAAGAATTTGTACGAATAATATCAAGTGAAATAAGAAATAGTGACTATATTTTTAGAATTGGTGGAGATGAATTTGTATTAATTATTACTAAGTGTACAATTAATACTCATAATTTAATTCTTGAACGTATTTCAAATATTTGTAAAGATAATAATATTCATTTTTCTATTGGAAGTGTAATAAAACAATTAAAGCATATTAAAAATTTAAATGAAATATTAAAAGAAAGTGATAATTTGATGTATCAAGATAAAAGAAATAACAGGAAGAAATATTAAGCTTCTTCCTGTTATTTTTTATGCTTTTTTATATTCTATTATTTCATTTTGATTTAAACTAATTTTAACTATTGTTATCATCAATACAAAAGCCGCTATCCATTGTACAGGAGATAATATACTTTTATTAATTATCACATCAAAAAATGCTGCTGAAAGAGGAAATGCTAATTCACAAATTGTAGATATATGAGCATCTATGAATTTTAAACCATAATAATAAAGTGCTATTGCACCTGCTCCTGTTGTAAATGTAATTATTAATAATATTATCCAATTTGCTTTTGTAACATTTACTAATGGAATAAATCCTTTTGTAAATAAAAGTATACCTGCCATAATTACAGTAGTAAATCCATATCTAAAAAATGTTGCTGTTTTAAAATCAAAATTAGTAACTATAAACTTTCCAAAAACCGTTGCACTACCAAATGAAAATGCCGCTATTATAGAGTACATCGCCGCTAATATTGTGTTTTTATTTCCTGCATCTATATGTGGTGCATTTAATCCAAATGTTAAAAAATATGCTGCTATTATTGCTATTGAAGCCCATACTATAAAATCTTTACCTGTTTTTTCTTTTAATATTAATCTAGCTAAAATAATAGCAAATATTGGTTGTAATTTTTGTAAAAGAACAACTACAGATAATTGGTGAAAATTAACTAAAAATAGTGCTTTCACTATTGATAATGTTCCTATTGCTCCTCCAAATAAAGCAATTAACCCCATAAATATCAAATCATGTATTTTAAATTCTTTTAATTTTTTATATTCTTTATAAAATATAAAATTCATTAGTGCAAATGGTATAGCATGTAATAAAAATACTACAAATGGCACTGGCAAATTATAAAGTCTCGGTGTTAAAACAACTCCATCAAGCCCCCATAAAACTGCTGCTATTATTACAAATATTGAGCCTAACCATATTTTTTTCTTTTCCATTCTTATTTCTCCTTTCGATCATCAAACTTAAAATAAAAAACCCCGATTTTAATCGGGGCATTTTAAATCAATAATAAATATAAATTCTTCATCTATATTTTATTTTTTATTTAATCTTTATCCTTTCCAGACTTTACTGTCGGTACTGGAATTTCACCAGTTCATGTTAAATCATTTGACAAATATTAAATGATTTAACTCGCGGACTTTACCGCCGGTCGGGAATTTCACCCTGCCCCTAAAGATTTTATATTTTATTTTTTATAATTATATTCCTATTTAATGTTTTTGTCAAGAATTTTATATTTTAATATTATTTAATTTTCTTCTTTTAAAAAGTTATTTACCTCATTTATAAAGTTTACTCTATCTTCTATATAATGTACATGCCTTGTATTTTTAAAAATAATATATTTACTATTTTCTAAATAATTATTCCAATCTTTTATAGTTTCAGGATATATTTCATCAAACTCTCCTGCTGTTATAAGAACTTTCTTATCTATTTTGTTTAATTCTTCTTTTTTTTCATATACTTTAGACCATCCATTTATATTATACTCGCTTTCACCCCATAATTTTAAATAAATATTTTCATTAAAATCTATAAAATAATCCATATATTTATATAAATCTTTTAATAAGTATTTTTCTGTATATTCATCATCTTTATCACTAGATTTGAGAGTATTATATTTTATTTTTGTATCTCTAGCCCAGTCACTTGCACTTATAACAGGTGAAGCTAAAATTAACTTTGATACTTTTTTAGGATATTTTAAAGTATAATCTATTGCTACCATAGTTCCCCATGAATGACCTAAAATACTTACTTTTTCTAACCCTAAATTTTGAATTATATTACTTAAATCAATAATATAATCATTTATTGATAAATTTTCTATAGTTAAAACTTTATTTGATTTTCCTGTTCCGATTTGATCATACAATATTACTTGTCTTTTTCTAGAAAGATTTAATAATGGGTATAATATTTCATGTGACCAACCTGGACCACCTGATATAAGAATTAACGGTTCTTCTTTACTTTTACTTCCGTATACCTCATAGTAAATTTTACCATTAATTGACTCAATAAAACCTTTTTCTTTTGGAGTATACTCATATTTCATTGCATATGATATACCATATACTACTTTTAAATGTGTATCACCTTTTAATATAGTATCTTTGAATACATTTTTTTTGAATAAAAATTTTTCTAGTTTTTTATACTCTTTATTTTCAAATAACTGAAAATAACTAAGACACATATACAACTCATAACCTAAATCATACTCTTTATTTTTGATTACATAATCTACTAAATTTTCTAATTCTTTTATTATTTTATAATATGGAGAAATGTTTATATTTTTAGAAAAAAACTCTGAATCATATAAAATAATATGGGTTAAAAAATATCCATAATAAAATGGTTTGTTTTTTAATTCTATTTCTATATTCTTTTCCATATTTTTTATATTTATTTTTCTATATTTTAAATCATTTAAAATTCTTTTAAAAATATAATTTAATATTATATTTCCTTTATCATCATCTACATTTGTTATATTCCAATTTAAATCTTTAAATTTTTCTGGAATTTTTTTCCCTATACGTTTTCCAAAATATAGATTATCTAATATAGACTGTCTATAAAAAAAATCTTTATTAAACATCTCCATATTATTTATTTTTTCTGATTTCAAATTATTTGATATTATATTATTTAATTTTTCATTTGCATTTATTTCATTAGATAATTCATTTGATACATTAGATAAAGTATAATAAAAAATAGCTAAATCAGTTTTTTCAATAAAACTTTTTGCATTTTCATTTATATTTTTTTCTAAAATAGATATATTACTTGCAAAGCTTAATTCAAATAATGATAAAAATAATATTAATAATTTTAAGATTTTTTTCATTTTTTCTCCCCTTTTAAATCTATTAAATAATTTTTATAACACTTGATTTTTTTATAAAATACTCTCATTTTTAATGTTATTTTTATTTTACTTGAAATATTTAAATATTTCAAGTAAAATAAAAAACCGCTAAAGTTAGATTTCTCAAACTCTAGCGGAAAAAAGAGGAGTTTTTTTGATGTCACTTTATATTAAAAGTCCATTGTTGCTACACCATCTGTATTTGTTCCTAATTTATAATTAGCACCATTATTTCCTATATCATTACCATTCCATTCTGTACTATCATAAATAAATTTAAATTCTGTTCCTTCATCTAAATCATATATTGCTGACCATGTTCCATCTGATTGTTTTACTAACGAATAAGTTTTATCTGTTGGGTCCCAACCATTAAGCGTACCTACTAAATGTACTTCATTTGCTACTGTTACTCCTGCTTCTGTCGGATTAAATGTTATTTTCCATGCAAGCACTGGTTCTGCTACACCATCTGTATTTGTTCCTAATTTATAATTAGCACCATTATTTCCTATATCATTACCATTCCATTCTGTACTATCATAAATAAATTTAAATTCTGTTCCTTCATCTAAATCATATATTGCTGACCATGTTCCATCTGATTGTTTTACTAACGAATAAGTTTTATCTGTTGGGTCCCAACCATTAAGCGTACCTACTAAATGTACTTCATTTGCTACTGTTACTCCTGCTTCTGTCGGATTAAATGTTATTTTCCATGAATTTACAGCAGATTCCCAACTATCTAAAGTTATTTTTGGTTGTAATACTTCTGCTACTTTCAGTTTTACTACTTCTGTTCCATAATATAAGTCTTTTTTATCTATTGATTTTACTTCTACTGTTACTTTATATTCTCCAGATTTTAACCCTTCAAATTTTTCACCTATCCCTTTAGATGTTCCATTTATTTTTACTTCTGCTGTTGTGAAATCTATCCCGCCTTCTGTTACTGTTACTCCTGAACCTGATGTTGTTTCTAAATTTGAATCTATTAAAATATTTGATTGTTTTACTATTATATCTCCAAATCCAGCTCCTGCCTCACTTGCATCTTTTAACATACCTTCGCAACCTATTATTGCTAAAGATAATAATATTAAAAATATATTTAATATTTTTTTCAAACTAATCACTCCTTTTGATTGATTTCATTTTTTAAAATTCTAAAGGGGATCCCCCCCTTTAGATTAAAATACTGATTTAAAGCTTACTTTAGTATAATCTTCTCCTTCATCTCCATCTTGTTTATTATATGAAGCATTTATTGTAGTTATACCAATTTTTTTCTCTAACTCTACTTTCATTGCGTCATCTTCAAATTCTGATGTATTTTTATGAGCTAAATCATATTTATATGTAAAATTAGTTTGTATATCAAAAGGAAGTTTATATCCTGTAGTAAATGTTAATATTGAATACCAATCAATAAATGATTTTTCTGATGCTACATAATATTGCTCATCTTGATTTAAATCAGAAGGAGTATAATCAGTTTTCCCTTCTTCTAATTTTCTTGTTTCATAATTAACTGTAAGTCCATCCCAATTTTTTAATGATTTTGCTTCTAATTTTGTTTCAGCATAGAATTTTTTCAACCAATCATTATCATCTTGATCTTTATAATCACTTCTTTCAACTATTCCATCTCCGCCATTATCATCTGACTCATATCCTGCTTTTACATATGATACTATTGGTAAATTGTGCGCTTTTGCTTCTGTCCAGTATTGAACTGCTTTACCATCTTGATCAGAATAATAAACATCATCTACTGCATAAGTTAAGTTACCTTTTACGTATTCTATCATTTTACTAAATTCTTTTAATTCTGATTCTACATAGTATTGAGATGTTTTTGATTCAAATCTTTGAGTTGTATTTACAGTTATATATTTTACTAATGGTAATTTTTCTGTTTTTGTTTCTATAAATATTTCTTTTAATTCTGCATTAAAATTAGAATCTTGTGGATCTGCTAAATAATATCCTTTTACATAGCTTACTACTGGAGTTTCTGTTAATTCAAATCCTGCTTTTAATCTAGTTGATAATAATTTATCTCTATTTACTTCTTGTGTTTTATGAGTTTTTTCTACATATAATTTTAAATTTTTTAATACTTTATAATCTGCGTTTAAATAATTATCCACATACCCTGTTGAGCTGTCATCTAATAAATCATCACTTGCAAATGGCATATATGTATTAGCTTTTAAAAATTTAGTTCCAACTTTTAAGTTTCCTTTATCAAATAAATTATAATTTGCTTCTGCAAAATATAAATTTAATCCATAATCTAATTTTGGATCAAGTCTATTTGTTTCTTCTACTTTTGCATTACTTCCAGAACTTTCAGGTAATCCTTTTTCATTTCCATTCCATGAAGTTGCATCATATATAAATTTATATTCTTTTCCACCTACTACTGAGTCTGCAAATGTTCCTGTCCAAGTTCCATCTGATTGTTCTGTTAATGTATAAGTTTTATCTGCTGGATCCCAACCATTAAACGCACCTACTAAATGTACTTCTGAAATATCATCAGTTATATCATAATCCGCTGGATCAAATATAAAGTCCCAATTAGTTCCATTTTTATGTGTACCTGTAATAGCTGTCTCAATTGTTCCTGTTGGTACATATCCTACTTCAGTTTTTAAAGAAAATTTATCATTTACTTTAATTTCTCCATATACTGTTGAATCAATTGCTGTATTTTCTTTTTTACCATCATATTTTACAGAATATAAACCATTTGATGTTCCTACTTTTATTTTATCGTTTGCAAATGTTTTTTCTAAATTCAAATATCCAAAAGTTTTTTTAGTTTTTGATTCTTCAAATATATCTGCTTTATAACTAGATACTGCCGCATTTAATTTTATTCCATTATTGTATGATACTTTTCCTGCTATATTATTATTTGCTATATCTTCTGGATTTTTAGTATTATCTCTATCATCACTACCTGTATTTGGATCTATTACTCCTAAAAAATCTGTAGATTTTTCATATGATGATTTATTTATCATTCCTCCAACTGTTAAGTTTCCTATTTTATAATCCGCTGAAAAATCTTCTATTTCTACATCTTTTAATGATAAGTTTTCTTTTTCTATTGAACTATCTACAATAGTATATTTTTTATGATCTAAATCAAAATTTAAGCTAGTTTTTGAATTAACTGTTAAATTTTTTGATAATATTCCAAATTCAAATTCATTTGTTACATTAATATCTGCATCTTTACCTTTTTTTTCAAATGTATTTGTTAATACAGGTATAAAATTAACTCCTACTATTTCTAAATTATGAGAAATAGATTTTGTTTTATAATCAAATGTAAATGTTACTTCTGTATTATCAGCTGGAACTGTTAACTCTATATTACTTCCATCTGCTGCACCATCTTTACCATAGTTTTCATCCCAACTTCCACCTACTGTTACCTTATACTCATAGTTTCCTTTTGGTAATATAGCTTTAAATTCATATACATCATCACCAATATGAGTCATTTTTGTTACATCGCCTGCTGGATCCCAATCTGTTCCCCCAAGTACACTTTGTATTGTCCCTGGTAATCTTATTTCTAATCCTCCTAATACAGCTACTTTAGGTGCTGTTTCTTCTACAACAGCTTCTCCATTAATACTATCAGTAATTTTTTTAGTATTATAATCAAATGTAAATGTTACTTCTGTATTATCTTCTGGAATTTCTAATTTAATATTTTTTCCATCTTGTTCTCCATTCATTCCATAATTCTCTGCCCAACTTCCACCTACTGCTACTTTATATTCATATTTTCCAGCTGGAAAAATTCCTTTAAATTGATAAATATCGTTTCCAATATTTGTCATTTTTGTTACATCGCCTGCTGGATCCCAATCTGTTCCCCCAAGTGCACTTTGTATTGTCCCCGGTAAAACAACTAGTTTCTCCTCAGCAAAAGAAAAACTAGTAAAAACAAAACTAAATAAAATAACTAATAAAAATACTGCCTTAATATTTCTTTTCATATAATCCTCCTTTTTTATTTAATAAAACTTTTTTCAATATCGTTTCCAATATTTATTTAAAAAAAATAAACTTAAAAGTATAATTACAAATCAATCTTTATTAAAAAATAATTTGTTTTCCACTATATTCTAATAAAAATCTTATTACAGTATAATATATATCATATTAGAACAAAAAAGTCAATATTCATTCTATATTTTTTGGAATTTTTTTATAATATTTTGGAAACGTTAATAGAATAAATAAAAATAAAACTAGAAGTTTAAAAACTTCTAGTTTTAAGCTACAATATTTATATTGCCCGTTACAATGGATTTTGCAACAATTTTGGCACCTTGTTTATTATATAATCCTATTTTTTGTAATTTACTTGCTAGTTTATCAATATTTTTTTCAACATGTGGTGCAACATATTGTTGCTTTTTTGTTTTTTGTGGCTCTTTTTTTATACTACTTTTATAATAAGCAGTATATCCATTTATTCTTCCGATTTTCATTTTTCATCCCTCCTTGGACTAATTACTTAATATTCACTCCTTGAATATCTATATATTTTTTATCGGAGAATATTACCAAAACTTTATATTATTCCATTATGAATTTCTTCTTTTTCTTCATATACAAGATATTCATATATTGATTTTAGATATTTTCCTATAGTTTCTAATTCTCTTTCTTTTGCTACTTCATATCCATTTAATTTAATTTTTTTTTCTATTATTAGAGATATTAATTTTTTAAAATCATCTTTATTTTTAGCTTTCATACAATGTTTTTTATCTTTTAACCAATCTCTATAAACTGGTATATCTCTAATAATAATCGGAGTCTTTGCTGCTAAAGCTTCAAGTACTACTATTCCTTCGTTTTCTTCATAACTTGGAAAACAAAACACATCTGCAACTAAGTAAGCTCCTAATAAAACTTCTCTTGATACATATCCGGGGAAAATAAGATTTTTTGGTGGGTTTTCAAGAATATTTTTTATTTTTTTAGGCAATAATTTTGTCATTTTAGCACCAAACCATATAAAGTTATACTCTGGCATCTCTTGTGCTAACTCATAGAAATCTATTACACCTTTTCTTTCAAATGGAAGTCCTGCCGACATTATTATCGGTTTATCTATTTCAAATTCTTTTTTAAATTTTTCTATTAATTTTTCTTTTTTATTTTCAAATTCATTAATATCTACTCCATTTGATATTACTGCCCCTTTTTTATGTATATCATAACTCTTTATCAATTGTTTTGTATAATTACTTGGATATATTAAAAAATCAGCCATATTATACATGAGTTTTAACTGAAATTTTATAATTTTAGATGTAAAGTTACTAAAAAAGAAACTATTTTTATAATCTTCATATGTTGTATGAGTATGACATATAACAGGGATTTTTCTTTTTTTTAATTCTCTAAGTAATTTCAAGCTTTTTATCCCTATTGTATTTATATGTGCTATATCATAGTTATCTTCTGGATTTAAAGTATAAGAAACCCCATTCAATTCTAGAGCTTTCATTTGATGTTCTAATGCTTTTCCTACTCCTGATTTACTAAATAAATTTTTTCCTTCAGAATAAAGTAGTACTTTCATAACCCCTCCTCTTTATTTAATAAAATTTTTTATCTCTTTTTCTTCTTTTAAAATAATATATATCATTATTAATGAACCTACTAAAATATTTAAATAATATGATAAAACTCTCCACAAAAACATTATAAAAAATATATTTTTTTGTAATAAAAATTTATGAAATATAAGTATAAATCCACCTTCTGCTCCCAAGCTTGCGCCTGGTAAAGGAATAAATGATGTTATCATATTTAAAAATGCCATTCCAGGAAGTAATATTTCCAATTTTATATTTTCTTTTAGCGACAGTATTATAAAATATGGCATTATATACATGCAAAATAATTTTATTAAATTTAGTACTATTAACTTTACTACTATTTTCTTATCATTTTTTATAATATTTATACTTAAATAAAATTCTTTTATAAATTTTCTTATTTTTATGTATAATTTATTTTTATATTTTTCTTTTAAAAAAGGTATTTTTTTGATTACTCCAAACATAAATCTACCACTATTTTTAGATATAAAAAATAATGATATTAAAAATATTGCTATTATTAAATTTAATGTAAATCCAAAAAAAATAAAATATATTTTTTCTTTTAAAACGACTTTAAAATAACTATATTTAAAAAATATGCTAATTATTCCTAAAATTGTAAGAATTATTTGATAAATAAAAAACATTATAAAAAGAGTCGCTGTAGATTTTGCATATGCTACTTTTTTACTATTCATATGATATATTTGAACTACTTGACCTCCACTAGCAAAAGGAGTTAATCCATTAAATAGCTGTCCAAGTGCAATATTTTCAAAACTATCATGAATTGATATATCTTTATGTAAAATCGATTTTAGCATTAAAATTTCACTAACCCAAACACCAAAAGAAATCAATATTCCTATCAACAAATAAAAATAATTCAAATTTTTAAACATTTCTTTATGTATGTAATTATTTTTTAACATGAAGTATATTGTTATTATAAAAACTATTATTACAAAAATTATATTTCTTTTTTTTAAAATATGTTTCATCTTATCCCCGCATTCATATATTTTATGATTTATTTTTAGTAAAAACAAATAATTGAGTTTTTTCTAACTCTTTTAGTATATCTTAGCTTAAAATATATTTAAAATTTTGTAAAGTATTTTTTTATAAATATCAAATTTTTTTATATTTGAAGCTTTTATGTTAAATTTAGACTCTCTTTATTTTGATTTTATAATTTTCTTTTTAAAATATCCTTAAAATTTGGAACATTGTATAATTAATTGCACAAATAAATAAAAAAAAAGACACATCTAATAAGAATCTATGCTAAAATGTTGAATCACTAAAAACAATAT
>NZ_SOBG01000006.1 GCF_004365575.1 Hypnocyclicus thermotrophus | reverse complement strand
ATGTTTGGATTTAAAAGTCCAAATGAAGTTTATGAAGAAAAATTAGTTAAATTAGCATAGGGGTAGATGTGTGCAATTAAACTTGCAATTTTCAATTAATAACTAAAAAAATTCTAATTATTGACATAATGTACAGTACGTGATATTATTAAATTAATTATTAAAAATAAGGGGGAAGTTCTATATATGAGAATAGATTTAAATGAAGCTAAAGAAGGAATGATTATTTTAGCGGATGTTTATGATGAATACGGGAAAATACTACTTTCATCTGGAGTAAGGCTTTCAAATAAATTAATAAATAGATTAAAAAAAGAAAAAGTAATAGAAATAGATGTAAGAGAACAAGACGCTCCTAAAAAAAGATTTGAATATTTTGAAGAAGAAGAAGAAATAGAAAACTCAAAAGTAGAATTAAAAAAATTTGGTAGACCTGAAGTAAAAGAAAAAGTAACAGAAAATTGTAATAAATTAGAAGATATTATAAAAAAATTATTTTTAAATAATAATGTTGACGTTGCAAAAAGAAAAACTATAATTGCTTCGGTAGTTAAATTTATTAAACAAAATTTTAATAAAGATATAATTTATATTTTAGAGTATATTACAAAAGATAGAATAATAGAAGGGCAATTATATTATCATAGTTTAAATGTAGCTATTTTATCCTATACAATAGGAAAATGGTTAAAATATACAGATAAACAGTTAGATACATTAATTGTAGCGGCGCTTTTTCATGATATAGGAAAAATTAAAATACCAGAAGAAATATTAAATAAAGAAGAAAGATTATTAGATAATGAATATGAAATAATAATGTCACATGCAAAAGAAACAGAAAATATAATGAAAGAATTTGGATGTTTTTCAAAAGAAACAATAGAAGCAGCAAGTTTTCATCATGAAAGATCTGATGGTAGTGGATATCCAAATAAACTAAATGGAAATGAGATAAATGAGTATTCAAAGATAATAGCAGTAGCAGATATTTTTGATGCATTAACTTCAAAAAAAGCATATAGAGAAAAATATAATTCTTTTAAAGCTTTGGAAATAATAGATAATTATTCATATAGTAAATTAGATAATAAAATTACAAAATTATTCATTACAAAATTTTTTGAAATATATTTAGGACAAGGAGTAGAGCTTAATGATTCTACTAAAGCAAAAATAATTAGATTGAACTCAAATGAAATAACAAGACCTTTATTAGCAACAACAGATGGACAAATAATAGACTTAGCACTTAGAAAAGAATTAGAAATACAAAAATTTTTATAAAATTTTAATAAAAATATAAAGTGATTAAAAAAAAGAACGATAAATATTATGTAGAAATAGATAATAAAAAAATTAAAAAAAAAACTAAAGAAAAAAACTAAAAGAACGATAATTAATATGTAAAGAAAATAAAGTTAAGCACGGAGGCTTATTTTAATGGACTAAAGGAGTAGTCGAAAAAGACAAATTCTTTAGTAGCATTAGTAAGCTTTGTGTAGCGCTAATGTAAATTTGTGTTACAAAAAAATCAAAAAAACATTAAAGTTTTATAAAAAATGAGACGATAAATATAATATGAAAAGAGCAAATAAGCTCTATAAAAAATTCTTAAACACGGAGGTTTAAGTAAGTCTAATGGAGTAGATGATTAAGGTTTGTAAAAGTGTATTAATCTAAGTTTAAATTACTTATTTAGTTTACTTAAATTTTAGTGTGCTTTTATAAATTTTAATCTAAATACTCATAGCTACTTAAATTATCCGGTTTATGAAAATAAATCGGATTTTTTTATTGTAAAAGACAAGGATGTCGAAAAAATTCAAGGAGGATGAGAAGTATGAGAATTAATCACAATATTACAGCTATGAATGCTTATAGAAATCTAACAATGACAAACCAAAGAGTGGAAAAATCATTAGAAAGATTATCTTCAGGATACAGAATTAATAGGGCAGCAGATGATGCAGCAGGACTAGCAATATCAGAAAAAATGAGAGGTCAAATTAATGGGCTAAAAATGGCTACTAAAAACTCTGAAGATGCGATTTCTTTAATTCAAACGGCAGAAGGAGCACTAAATGAAACACATGCTATACTACAAAGAATGAGAGAATTAGCTGTACAAGCAGCAAATGATACAAATACACAAAGTGATAGAAAACAAATTCAACAAGAATTAAATCAATTAAGAAAAGAAATAGATAGAATAACAAAATCAACAGAATTCAATACTAAAATATTGCTAAATGGTGATTATGCAGATAATGGACTTATATTTCATATAGGAGCAAATAAAGATCAAACTGTTACACTTACTTTAAATGATATGAGTGCAAGTGCATTAGGAATAGCAGGAAAAATAGAGAAAGAAATAATAAAAAAAGATGAAGCAGGGAATCCTATATTAGATGCAAATGGGCAAGAAGTGAAAGAAACTCAACTAGTAGATTCTGAAGATACAGCAATATCAGTAATGTCAGTAGGAGAAGCAGAAGTAGCCATAAAAACAATAAATGATGCTTTAGAAAAAGTATCAGATGAAAGAGCTAAATACGGTGCTATGCAAAATAGATTAGATCATACAATAAACAATTTAAAAGTATCTGCAGAAAATTTACAAGCAGCAGAAAGTAGAATAAGAGATGCAGATATGGCAGAAGAAATGGTTAAATTTTCGAAAAATAAAATAATAGCACAATCAGGAACTGCGATGTTAGCTCAAGCAAATGCACAACCACAAGGAGTATTACAACTATTACGAGGATAAATATTATGATATTACACCATTTGGTGTAATATCATAATAAAAAAGATACACTTTAATAAAAAAATAATTTTTTATTAAAAATAAAAAAGTAAAAAATAAAAAAGTAACTATTATTTTTGGTGTGAATATAATAAAATTATTATGTTTTTATTAGAAATAATAAAAGTACATTGACAATAAAATAAAATAGGATTTTAAAGTGTTTTATTTAAATGCTGTAAAGATTTTATTATATATATTCCTTATATAATTATTTTAAATTATGTAGAGGTATAATATATGTGATGATATTAATAAAAAAAAATAAAAAAATATAAAAAAATAAAAAAAGTAAAAAAAGTAAATAAAGGCAAGGAAGCCGTTTAAAATTCAAGGAGGAATGAAAAATGATAATCAATCATAATTTAACAGCAATGAATGCTTATAGAAATTTTAATGATGTAAATACAAGAGTAGAAAAAACAATGGAGAAATTATCTTCAGGATTAAGAATTAACAGAGCATCAGATGATGCAGCAGGGCTAGCAATATCAGAAAAAATGAGAGGTCAAATAAAAGGACTTAATATGGCAACAAAAAATGCTCAAGATTCAATATCAATGTTACAAACAGCAGAAGGAGCATTAAATGAAACACATTCAATATTACAAAGAATGAGAGAATTAGCTGTACAATCAGCAAATGATACAAATACACAAAGTGATAGAAAACAAATTCAAAAAGAAATGGATAGACTAAGACAGGAAATAGATAGAATATCAACAACAACAGAATTTAATACAAAAAAATTAATAGATGGATCATTCAAAGATAATAAATTAAGTTTCCATATAGGAGCAAATCAAGATCAAGTAGTAACACTAAATATAAATGATATGGGAGCAAAAGCATTAGGAATAGCAGAAGTAAGAGAAGTAGAAATAACAAAAGAAGATGGGACAAAAGAAAAAAGATATGTACAGACAGAAAATACAGCAGTAGATGTAACAACAGTAGAGAAAGCAGAAAAAGCGATAACAATATTAAATAATGCAATAGAAACAGTATCAGATGAGAGATCGAAATTTGGAGCATTACAAAACAGATTAGAACATACAATAAATAATTTAAGAGTATCAAGTGAAAATTTACAAGCAGCAGAAAGTAGAATAAGAGATACAGATATGGCAAAAGAAATGGTATCTTTATCAAAAGATAAAATCATATCACAATCAGGTAATGCAATGTTAGCACAAGCAAATGCACAACCACAAGGAGTGTTACAATTATTAAAAGGATAAAACAAATTAAAATATTATAAATGAAATATATTTAAAAAAAGTAAAAAAAGTAAATAAAGTAAATAAAGGCAAGGAAGCCGTTTAAAATTCAAGGAGGAATGAAAAATGATAATCAATCATAATTTAACAGCAATGAATGCTTATAGAAATTTTAATGATGTAAATACAAGAGTAGAAAAAACAATGGAGAAATTATCTTCAGGATTAAGAATTAACAGAGCATCAGATGATGCAGCAGGGCTAGCAATATCAGAAAAAATGAGAGGTCAAATAAAAGGACTTAATATGGCAACAAAAAATGCTCAAGATTCAATATCAATGTTACAAACAGCAGAAGGAGCATTAAATGAAACACATTCAATATTACAAAGAATGAGAGAATTAGCTGTACAATCAGCAAATGATACAAATACACAAAGTGATAGAAAACAAATTCAAAAAGAAATGGATAGACTAAGACAGGAAATAGATAGAATATCAACAACAACAGAATTTAATACAAAAAAATTAATAGATGGATCATTCAAAGATAATAAATTAAGTTTCCATATAGGAGCAAATCAAGATCAAGTAGTAACACTAAATATAAATGATATGGGAGCAAAAGCATTAGGAATAGCAGAAGTAAGAGAAGTAGAAATAACAAAAGAAGATGGGACAAAAGAAAAAAGATATGTACAGACAGAAAATACAGCAGTAGATGTAACAACAGTAGAGAAAGCAGAAAAAGCGATAACAATATTAAATAATGCAATAGAAACAGTATCAGATGAGAGATCGAAATTTGGAGCATTACAAAACAGATTAGAACATACAATAAATAATTTAAGAGTATCAAGTGAAAATTTACAAGCAGCAGAAAGTAGAATAAGAGATGCAGATATGGCAAAAGAAATGGTATCATTATCAAAAGATAAAATCATATCACAATCAGGTAATGCAATGTTAGCACAAGCAAATGCACAACCACAAGGAGTATTACAATTATTAAAAGGATAAAACAAATTAAAATATTATAAATAAAATATATTTAAAAAAATAAAAGATTTATGAAAAGCCTTTTGGCTTTTCTATAAATCCTCCTTAAAAAGATGATAACTCATGCTGTATATAATTACAGCAAATGTTTTTAAACATTTAAAATATTTAAAAATATCTGTGGTGGTTATATAATCAACATACTAAATATTTAGGGAAAGAGTGTCATCAAAAATTAGCAAGGATGCTAAAAAAATCAAGGAGGATGAAAATTATGAGAATTAATCACAATATGGTGGCAGAAAATGCATATAGATCAACTACATTAACAAATAACAGAATGTCAAAAGAGATGGAAAAATTATCTTCAGGTCTAAGAATTAATAGATCAGGAGACGATGCCGCTGGACTAGCAATATCAGAAAAAATGAGAGGGCAAATCAGCGGGTTAAAAATGTCTTCTAAAAACTCACAAGATGCAATATCATTAATACAAACAGCAGAAGGAGCACTAAATGAAACACATTCAATACTACAAAGAATGAGAGAATTAGCTGTACAATCTGTAAATGATACAAATACTGATAGTGATAGAAAGCAATTACAAAAAGAAATGGATAGACTAAGACAAGAAGTAGATAGAATAGCTAATACGACAGAATTTAATACTAAAAAGCTATTTACAGGAAATTTAGCTAGAAAAGGACTTATTTTTCAAGTAGGAGCAAATGAAGGGCAAACAGTAGAATTAACTTTTAGTAATATGGGAGCAAAAGCTTTAAAAATTAATGGATGGGAAGCAGTAAAAAATGAGGATGGAACTATATCAAGAAGAAGTAGTAAAGATACTGCAGTTGATATAACTAATGCTAAAAGTGCAGAAAGAGCAATAACAATAATAAATGACGCAATAGAAAGAGTGTCAGATGAAAGAGCGAAGTATGGAGCAATGCAAAATAGATTAGAACATAGTATAAAGAATTTAGATGTAGCAGCAGAAAATCTACAAACAGCAGAAAGTAGAATAAGAGATGCAGATATGGCAAAAGAAATGGTTGATTTATCAAAAGATAAAATCATATCTCAATCAGGAACAGCAATGCTAGCACAAGCAAATACACAACCACAATCAGTATTACAATTACTTAGATAATTAAGTAAATAATATTTGGAACTTCTTAAAAAATTTAAGAAGTTCCAATAATAAATCATCCTATTTAAAATGACAGGTTTAGTTACAATGTTTATACTGAAGATTTTAAGTATAAGTGTGGTAATTAAAATTACCAAATTTTAAAATGTGCACATTTAAAATTATGTCATTTGAAAAACTATAATTTTAGTTTTTTATTAGTGGTTGAAAATAGCATGGATGCTAAATTAATCAAGGAGGATGATTTAAATGATAATCAATCATAACATAGTAGCATTAAACTCTTATAGAAATATGACTGATGTAAATAACAGAGTGTCAAAAACAATGGAAAAACTATCTTCAGGTTTAAGAATAAATAGAGCTGGAGATGACGCTGCAGGATTAGCGATATCAGAAAAAATGAGAGGTCAAATAAAAGGACTTAATATGGCTACTAAAAACTCGCAAGATGCGATATCGTTAATACAAACAGCAGAAGGAGCATTGAATGAAACTCATTCAATATTACAAAGAATGAGAGAACTTGCAGTACAAGCAGCAAATGATACAAATACTAATTCTGATAGAGGTCAAATCCAAAAAGAAATGAATAGACTTAGACAAGAAATAGATAGAATAGCAACAACAACAGAGTTTAATACAAAAAAATTATTTACTGGAAATTTTGAAAATAAAGGATTAAGATTTCAAGTAGGAGCAAATGAAGGGCAAACAGTAGAACTTACATTTAGAGATATGGGAGCAGCTTCATTAGGAGTAGCAGATAAAAAAATAGTAACAGATGCAGAAGGAAATGCAAGAACAGTGACAACAAGAGATACAGCAGTAAATGTAGAAACATCACAAAATGCAGAAAAAGCAATAACAGTAATAAACGATGCTATTGAACAAGTATCAGCAGAAAGAGCAAAATATGGAGCAATGCAAAACAGATTAGAACATACAATAAATAACTTATCAGTAGCAAGTGAGAACTTACAAGCAGCAGAAAGTAGAATAAGAGATACAGATATGGCAAAAGAAATGGTAGAATTATCAAAAGATAAAATTATTTCTCAGTCAGGAACAGCAATGCTAGCACAAGCAAATACACAACCACAAGCTGTATTACAATTATTAAAATAGTAAATAATAAAATTATATAAATTTTGGGAAAACTTATAAAATTTATTATATAAGTTTTCCCGTGATAAAAACTTCTTGATTTTTATTGTTTTAGCCTCTGCATATATATTAAAAATTTTAATATATATGTGGTGGCTGGAAGCTGCCAATTTATGATATAATCCCGGGATATCATAGCAAGGAAGCAAAAACAATTAAAAATCAAGGAGGATGATTTATATGATAATCAATCATAACATAGTAGCATTAAATTCTTATAGAAATGTAACAGGAGTAAATAACAGAGTAGAAAAAACAATGGAAAAACTATCTTCAGGTTTAAGAATAAATAGAGCTGGAGATGACGCTGCAGGATTAGCAATATCAGAAAAAATGAGAGGTCAAATAAAAGGACTTAATATGGCCACTAAAAACTCGCAAGATGCGATATCGTTAATACAAACAGCAAAAGGAGCATTGAATGAAACTCATTCAATATTACAAAGAATGAGAGAACTTGCAGTACAATCATCAAATGATACAAATACTGACTCTGATAGAGGTCAAATCCAAAAAGAAATGGATAGACTTAGACAGGAAATAGATAGAATATCAACAACAACAGAATTCAATACAAAAAAACTATTAACTGGCGAGTTTAAAGATAAAGGATTAAGATTTCAAGTAGGAGCAAATGAGCATCAAACAGTAGAACTTACATTTAGAGATATGGGAGCAGCTTCATTAGGAGTAGCTGGAAAAAGAACAATAACAGATGCAGAAGGAAATACAAGAACAGTAGCTACAAGAGATACAGCGTTAGATGTAGGAACATCAAAAAGTGCAGAAAAAGCAATAACAGTAATAAACGATGCTATTGAACAAGTATCAGCAGAAAGAGCAAAATATGGAGCAATGCAAAACAGATTAGAACATACAATAAATAACTTATCAGTAGCAAGTGAGAACTTACAAGCAGCAGAAAGTAGAATAAGAGATACAGATATGGCAAAAGAAATGGTAGAATTATCAAAAGATAAAATTATTTCTCAGTCAGGAACAGCAATGCTAGCACAAGCAAATACACAACCACAATCTGTATTACAATTACTTAGATAATAAAAATTTTTATATATTGGCTTAGCGAAATCTAAATTTAATATAATTTAAATATTTTTCGCTTTGCCTTGACTATAAACTTTTTAATTATCATCCTCAAAACTGGAAATTGACAATTAAATATTTTAATTTGTTTGATTCCTCCAAGATATAGCTTCAGAAAAGTTTAATTTCTTTTTGATATTGAGCTTTAGTCACGATGTTTGGATTTAGGATGAAATTTTGTCCCCAAACCGTGTCTTCTGAATGTAGATGTGGTGACTAAAGTATCACCAAATTTAACGAATCTCGGCCGAGTATCGTAGCATGGAAGCAAAAAATCAAGGAGGATGATAACAATGATAATTAATAACAATATTACAGCTTTAAATTCGTATCGTAATTTAACAGATGTAAATAACAGAGTATCAAAATCAATGGAAAAACTGTCTTCAGGTTTAAGAATAAATAGAGCTGGAGATGACGCTGCAGGATTAGCAATATCAGAAAAAATGAGGGGCCAAATAAAAGGACTTAATATGGCCAGAAAAAATTCACAAGATGCGATATCATTAATCCAAACAGCAGAAGGAGCATTGAATGAAACTCATTCAATATTACAAAGAATGAGAGAACTTGCTGTACAAGCAGCAAATGATACAAATACTCAAAGTGATAGGAAACAAATTCAAAAAGAAATGAATCAACTTCGTCAAGAAATAGATAGAATTTCTAAAACAACAGAATTTAATACAAAAAAATTATTAAATGGAGATTTTAATGGTCAAAATGGCTCTAAAATAAGATTTCAAGTAGGAGCAAATGAAGGACAAACAGTAGAACTTACATTTAATGATATGAGTGCTAAAACTCTTAGGATAGCACAGGTTAAAAGAATAGAAACAGATAATGGTACTAAAGAAGTAGATACTGGAGATGCAATTTCAGTTACAGATGCAAATTCGGCACAAAAAGCCATAACAACAATAAATAACGCAATTGAAACAGTATCAGAAGAAAGAGCAAAATATGGAGCTGTTCAAAATAGATTAGAGCATACAATAAATAATTTAGCTGTATCTGCAGAAAACCTACAAGCAGCAGAAAGCAGAATAAGAGATACAGATATGGCAAAAGAAATGGTAGCTTTATCAAAAGATAAAATTATTTCTCAGTCAGGAACAGCAATGTTAGCTCAAGCAAATACTGCGCCTCAAAATATATTACAGTTACTTAGGTAGCCCTGTGCTATCTGAGTAACCCTTTCTCCGTGTTAAAATTTAATAACTATTGTAATTTTTAGAAAAAATTATAAAAATATAATTTGAAAAAGTTATTAAAAATTATAAATGGTTATTAAAGACGGGCCCGTTATAAAAATAACCAGGATGTTCATGGAAGGAATATCCAAATAATAACACGGAGGGAGGTTTAAAAAATGATAATTAATAATAATATAAGAGCAGAAAATGCTTATAGACACTTGAGTGAAACTCAAGAGAGGCAAGCAGCGTCATTAGAGAAATTATCTTCAGGTGTAAAGATAAATAGAGCTGGTGATGATGCAGCAGGACTTGCAATTTCTGAGAAAATGCGTAGCCAGATAAAAGGACTTGAAATGGCGGTAAGAAATGCACAGGATGGCATCTCTCTTATTCAAACTGCAGAAGGAGCATTAAATGAAACACATGCTATTTTACAAAGAATGAGAGAACTTGCTGTACAATCTTCTAATGATACAAATACAGATGCAGATAGAAGAGTAATACAGCAAGAAATGGATCAATTAAGAAGAGAAATTGATAGAATTGCAGATACAACAGAATTTAATACAAAACAATTATTAACTGGGAAATATGGATATGACCCTAAAAATAATAGCTCTAATGAAGGACTAAAATTTCAAATAGGTTCTAATGAAGGGCAAACTGTTGTAGTAACTTTTGATAAAATGGATGCCTATGCATTGGGGATAGCAGGTAAAGAAGTAAAAGCTACAACAGATAGAAGAGGAAATGATACTAAAAAAGAAGTAATATCATCAGATAAAGCAGTATCAGTAATTACTTCAAGTGATGCTGAAAAGGCAATATCTGTATTAAATAAAGCTGTAGAAAAAGTATCAGAACAAAGAGCAAAATATGGTGCTATGCAAAATAGACTTGAACATACAATTAATAATCTTAGAGTTGCAAGTGAAAATTTGCAAGCAGCAGAAAGCAGAATAAGAGATGTGGATGTGGCTAAAGAGATGGTATCATTTTCAAAAGAAAAAATATTATCTCAGTCAGGAACAGCAATGTTAGCCCAAGCAAATTCACAACCAAAAGAAGTATTGAAATTAATAAAAGAATAATATAAAAGACCTTAGTTTTCATGGTACTAAGGTCTTTTTTTAGTTTTTATTCCAACTCAAGACTTTTGATAAAAATATTTTTAGATTTTTAGTTTTAGGCGAAGACAGAATATTAGGTGGTCCATGTTCAATAATTTTTCCTTCATCAATAAAAAGAATATAATCAGCAACATCTCGAGCAAATCCAATCTCATGTGTTACTATTATAAAATCTTTTTTTTCATCTTTTAATTTTAGTATAGTTTCTAATACTTCATATGTAAGAATTGGATCTAAAGAGCTTGTAGGTTCATCAAAAAAAAGTATATCAGGATTAATAGCAAGAGAACGTACAATAGAGGCTCTTTGAGATTGACCGCCACTTAATTGTTCAGGTAATTTATGCATATGTTCTAATAATCCAAATTTTTCTAATAAATAGATGGTTTTTTCTTCAGCGTTTTTTTTATTAATTTTATGTATTTTTTCTAATATTAAAGTTATATTTCTTAAAATTGTTAAATGAGGAAATAGACTATGACTTTGAAAAACAAAACCTATTTTTTTATGGTAATCTTTTATTTTATCTTTTGTTATTTCTAATCCATTTACAATTATACTTCCCTCTGTTAATTCTTCTAGCCCTGCAACAAGTCTTAAAAAAGTAGACTTTCCGCCACCACTTGGACCAATTACTCCAATAATATTTTTATTTTTTAGTTCAAGATTTATTCCTTTTAAAACAGGTTTATCATAATCTTTTTTTAAATTTTTAATAGTTAGATTCATTTAGGCATACCTTCTTTCAAGATAGTTCGTAATTCTGATAAGAGGAATTGTAATTAACAAATATGAAACAAGCATTAAAATATATCCTTCTGTAAAAGCATAAGTACGTGATTGCGCAGTTGAAATAGAATAAAAAAGTTCTTTATATCCAATAACATAAAGGATAGAACTACCTTTTATTATAAAAGTTAAATTTCCAGATAATGGCGGCATAATAATTTTTATTATTTGAGGTAAAATTATATATTGATATTTTTGTATAGTTGTAAAACCAAATAATTTTGCTGCCATATGTTGATTTTCATCTATTGATTCAATAGCGCCTTTAAATAAATTTGTCATATATGGTGCCATATAAAGACTAAGTGCAGCAGTGCCAAGAACCATTCTATTGGAATAGTTAAATGCAGTTCCAATAAAATAATAGATTATTAACACAAATACAAGAAGTGGTGAACCGAAAATTATTTCATTAAAAATAATAGCTAAATATTTTATAAAATAACGTAAAAAAGGTATATTATTTATAGTCATTATATAAATAACAAACCCAATTATTAAACTACAAAAGAGGGCTATTATACTAATTAAAATACTATTTAGCCAACCTTGTATAATTAAATTTTTATATGGTGCTAAAAACGAAAAACTAAAATTACTAGAAGGTATTCTTTTTATTATAAAGTATACAAAGTAAGTGAATACTAAAAAGGCTAAAAAGAAATTAAAGCCTTTTATAGATTGTTTTTTAAAATTCATTATTCATCTCCTATAGGTGTAGTGTAAAAATCAAGTGTTTGACCAGGTAAACTTTTATCTATAATACTATTATATTTTTCTGCCAATCTTTTATAAACTCCATTTTTTTCTAAATCATTTATAAAAGTATTTACTTTTTCAAGTAATTCAGTATCACTTTTTCTAAGTCCCATTCCTATTTTAGCTTGTTCAACAGGATCCCATAGTATTTCTGTTTGTTCGGGATATTTACTATAAAATTCAGATGCAGCAATAGCATCTATAATAAAAGCATCAGCTTTTCCTTGAACCACTTCAAGAACAGCACTTGATTTATCATCAAATTCCAATAATTTTGGATTATTAGCTTTTTCTTTAGGTATTTTTAAAGCTACAAAACTTTTGGGCCCTACAAATTTTAACCCTTCTCTTGAAAATAATTCTTTTTTATCTTTAATATTACTATTTTTATTTAAAAGAGTAACTAATGAAAAATAAAAATATGGTTTTGAAAAATTTATTTTTTCTGCTCTTTCTTTTGTGATAGACATAGATGCTATAATTATATCAATTTTTCCAGTTTCAAGCGCAGGTATTAATGAGCCAAAAGAAGTATCAACTATTTCAATATCTCTATCTAAATACTTTCCAAGTTCATAAGCTAAGTCAACACTAATACCAGTTGGTTTTCCATCTTCAGTTATAGTTTCAAAAGGTGGCCATTTTAATTCCATTCCTACTTTTAATGGTGCTTTTTTGGTAATACTTCCTGAATTATTTGTATTTTTTTTATTACAAGAAATCACAAATAATGATAATATTAACACTATTATAAAAGCTTTAATTTCTTTCATAAATATTCCCCCTGTAAAATTTTAAATTAATATCACTAATATATTATTTCATATTTAAAATAAAATTTCAAGCTATTTTTCTTTATAAAAAAAATAAAGAATTAAATTCATTGATGATTTGAATAAATATTGCTATAATATTTTGAGGTGAAATTATGATATTTATAGGTATATTTAGCATAAATTATGAAGAAAAATTTATAAAAAAAATAAAATTAGAAAAAAATTATTTAGATTTAGAAGAAGTTGATTTAGTAAAATTAGAAAAAAATTATAAATTGTTTTTTTTGAAATTATTTTCATGGTTTGATGGATACTATTTTAAAGTAAAAGATAATTATATAAAAATTTATACAAATAATATAAAAGATATTATTATAAAAGAAAAAATAGATATTACAAAATATTTATAAAGAGCTTGAAATTTTATAAAAATCATGATAAAATTTTATGCAAAAAAAGAATATGCAAGGATGGTGGAATTGGTAGACACGCTACTTTGAGGGGGTAGTTGGCTTAGCCAGTGAGGGTTCGAGTCCCTTTCCTTGTACCAAAAAAATCAAGTGTAATAAGCACTTGATTTTTTTTGATATTTCAAAACAATAATGGTATATTAAAATTAAGTATATAAAAATTATTAAGGAGATAATAAAATGGGAAAAATAATAACAGAGGAAATTTATATTAAACAATTAAAAAAAAATCGAAAAGTAAGAATTTATTTACCAAATGATTATGAAAAAAGTGATAAAAAATATCCTGTTATATATATGCATGATGCACAAAATATATATAACATTGGGATATCTGCTTATGGAATGGAGTGGAATGTAGACAAAACTTTAGATAGTATTTTTGAAAAAACTAAAAAAGGCTTTATTGTAGTAGGAATAGATAATGCTTCTGAAAGAAATGGAGCAGAAAGAATAACAGAATATTCACCATTTATAAATAATAATCTTTATAAAATCACTGATAAATATAATGATGGTTATACTCTTGGAGGAAAAGGTGATAAGTATGCCGAATTTATAGTAAATGATTTAAAATTGTATATAGATAAAAAATATAAAACTCTGTCTGACAGAGAAAATACCGCTATAATAGGAAGTTCTATGGGAGGATTTATTTCTATTTATATTGGATTGAAATATCAAAATATTTTTTCAAAAATAGGAGGTTTATCAAATGCAATTTGGTTTGCTGAAAATGATATGATACAGTTTATTAAAAATATAAAAAAAGAAAATGATATGACAATATATTTGGATGTAGGAACTAATGAAACAAGTGATGAGAGAGTAGACAATTTTAATGAACTTTATATTAATGGAAATAAAAAAACATATGAAATATTGAAAGAAAAAGGATTTAATGTAAATTTTTATTTGATTGAAGGTGCTAAACATAATGAAGTATATTGGGCAAAAAGATTTTCTAATGTAATAGAAGCTTTGTTTTTTAATGAATAATAAAATACTCCTCCTTATAGTCAAGAATTTTTCTTTACTATAAGGGGAGCTTATCAAACATTTTAAAATCTTTAATTATATAAATTTTTTTTAGCAATATTAATAGCGTCATTAATATTTTTACATATAAATTGTTTTCCAAGTTTTTTATCTAAACCAATTTTTTGTATCGCATTTATAGGTTGTTTATTTATACCAGATATTATTATTTGAATATTATTTTTTTTACAAGATTTAATAATAGTTTCTAATGCAGAAAGTCCAGTAGCATCAATAACAGGAACATTTCGCATTCTTAAGATTAAAAATTTTGGTAAAATTTCGATATTTCCAAGATTATCTCTAAAAATAGATGCAGCACCAAAGAAAAAAGGCCCGTTTATTTCAAAAATTTCAATCTCTTTTGGAATAGGATTATTATTTTCTAAAATTCCAGTTGCAATAAATTCTTCATCAGTATCATAATATTCTTTTTTTAAAAATTCTGCTTCAGTCACTTCACTCATTCTTTTCATAAATAATAAAGCTGATAAAATTATTCCAAATTGGATAGCTACAGTAAGGTCAGCTAAAACAGTAAGTAAAAATGTAATTAAGAGTACAAAAAAATCTGATTTTGGAGCTTTTCTTAATTTTATAAAATGTTGTATTTCGCTCATATTATAAGCTACAATCATTAAAATACCAGATAATGTAGCCATAGGAATCATTTTAGCTAATTTTCCTAAAAATAACATAATTATAAGAAGTGTTATTGAATGAACTATTCCTGCAAATGGAGAACGACCACCATTTTTTATATTTGTTGCAGTTCGAGCAATTGCTCCAGTAGCTGGAATACCACCAAAAATAGGTGAAAAAATATTTGCTATTCCTTGTGCAATTAATTCAGTATTTGAATTATGTCTTGTTCCGATCATTCCATCAGCAACAACAGCAGATAATAAAGATTCTATACTGGCTAATACTGCAATAGTAAAAGCTGAAGGAAGAAGTTTTTTAATCGTTAAAAGATTTATACTTGGAAAATGTAATGGCGGAAATGAGCTAGGAACATCTCCAAATACACTACCAATAGTATCAATTGGTAGTTTAAATGAACTAACTAATATAGTTGTGGTAATGATGGCAATTAAAGATCCTGGAATTTTTTTAAATTTTTTTGACCAAAAAAAAGTTATTAATATAGTTATCAATCCAATAAATACAGAATAAAAATTAATATTTGAAATATTTCTTATAAAATAAGGAAATTTTTCTAAAAATTCTGTAGGAGCACTATCATATAAACCTAAAAAATCTTTTATTTGTGATGTGAAAATAAGTAATGCGATTCCAGAAGTAAAGCCTACTGTTACTGGGTAAGGAATAAACTTAATAAAGCTTCCTAAACGAAAAGCACCAAAAATAACCAAGATAATTCCCGCTAAAATAGAAGCAGTAGCTAAACCAGTATAACCAAATTTTTGTACTATGTTATATACAATAATAACAAAGGCACCAGTTGGCCCCCCTATTTGAACTCTACTACCTCCAAATAATGCAATTAAAAATCCAGCAATAATAGCTGTATAGAGTCCTTGTTCTGGCTTTACTCCAGAAGCAATAGCTAATGCAATAGATAATGGTAATGCTACAATTCCTACAATTATCCCAGCAATCAAATCTTTTGTAAAACTATTAAAATCATATCCTTCTTTTAAAACTTTTAAACTTTTTGGATAAAAAACTTTTGACATTATGTCATCTCCTTTATATAAAAAAATTAAATACAATCAAACATACATAATATATCATTAAACTATTTGTAATGCAATATTATTTTTATTGACAAAACGGATAAAAATAGAGTAAAATATATTAGAAAATAATAATATAGTAAAAAGGTGATTTTATGGATTTGAATGAATTAGAAGTAAAATTTTTTAAAGCGTTAGCACACCCAATAAGAATAAAAATAGTAAAAAAATTATTATTTGGAGAATTATGTGTTTGTGATTTAAATGATGATATAGATTTTTCTCAATCTAATTTATCTCAACATTTAAAGATATTAAAAGATGCAAGAATAGTTACTTCAAGAAAAGAAGGGTTAAAAGTACATTATTCTATAGAAAATTTAGAAAAAATTAGAAAAAGTTTTCAATTAATAGAAGAACTGATAAGAGAAACATGGGATATTAAGTTTTAAATAATTTTATAAATAAAGATGAGAAAAATTTTCTCATCTTTATTTATTTTATATATTTTTATATTCATTAATAAAAGCATTTACAGCCTTTATTGGTGTAGCCCATGATGTAACAAGCCGAATAACAGAACTATTTTCATCAAATTTCTCCCAAATATAAAAATCAAATTTTTTTAATAGTTTGTTTATTTTTTTGTTATCAATTATTGGAAATATTTGATTTGTAGAAGATTCAACTAAAAAACTACAACCTAATTTTTTTAATTCTATTGTTAAAATATCTGCCATATTATTTGCATGTTTTGCTAATTCAAAATATAAATTATCTTTAAATAATTCATTAAATTGAATTCCCATTATTCGTCCTTTAGCAATTAGAGCTCCTCTTTGTTTTATAATATATCTTATTTCGTTTTTTATATCTAAATTTTTAATAATAAGAGCTTCTCCTAATAAAGCACCATTTTTAGTTCCACCAATAAAAAAAGCATCACTATAATTATACATATCTTGTAATGTTACATCACTAGCTAATATTGCATTTCCAATTCTAGCTCCATCTATATATAAATAAAGTTTATTGGTTTGGCAAAAATTATATAAATTTTTCAATTCATTTTTAGAATATACAGTACCAATTTCAGTAGAATTAGAAATATATACTAATTTGGGCTTTACCATATGCTCAAAATAATGATATTCTAATACTGGCTGTATAAGCTCAGGGGTTAATTTACCATCAACAGGAGTATTTATATTAATTACTTTATGACCGGTTGCTTCAATAGCGCCTGTTTCATGATCTACTATATGTCCAGTTTTAGCAGCAATACATGCTTCGTGAGGCCTAAGAAAAGCAGTAATTGCAATAAGGTTTGTTTGAGTACCACCAGGAATAAAGTGAATATCACATTGTCCATTAATGTAATTTTTTATATTTGATTTTGCTTCTTCTGTATAAATATCTTCACCATATCCATTTTGTTGGTTAAGATTATGTTTTAATAAAGCTTCTAATAATTTTCGATGAGCACCTTCAGAATAATCATTTTTAAATTTATACATAATAAAAACTCCTTTCAAATTTTCTAAATTATACAATAAATAAATATAAAATACTATATTTTTTAGAAATGGATATTATTTTATAGAGAGATTTTTAAAAAGTAATAATCTATGATATAATTTAATAAAAATTATTAAGGAGAATTTTATGAAAATAGCATTTATATCAGATGTCCATAGTAATTATTATGCATTAAAAAGTGTATTGGAGAATATAAAAAAAGAAAAAGCAAATGAAATATATTTGGCGGGAGATATAATAGGATATCATTCTATGCCAAATGAAGTAATTGAATTAATAAAAGAAAATAATATTATTTCAATAAAAGGAAATCATGATTATGATATTATTAATAAACGTTTCGATGAAAATATAAAAGATTTTAAAATATGGACATATGAAAATTTAACAGAAGAAAATAAAAAATATATAATAAATTTACCAGAAGAATTAATTATAGAAAAAAATAATATTAGAATAAAAATTGTACATGGGAGTAGCAGAGATATTGCAGAATATTTATTTGAAAATAGTAAACAGATAGAAAAAGAAGCAGAAAATTTAAAAGAAGATGTACTTATATGTGCTCATACTCATTTTCCATATATAAAAAAAATACACAATAAAATTATAGTAAATACTGGGAGTGTAGGAAAACCTAAAATAGCTAAGCCAACTCCAAATTATATAATATTAAATACAGAAAATAAAGAATTTGAAATAAAATTTGTAGAATATGAAGTAGAGAAAATGTGTAAAGATATGAAAAATAAAGGGTTATCAGAAAAACATATTAAAGAGCTAAGATTAGGAAAAGTAATAAAATAATTACATAAAAAATAGGTCTAAAAATAAAAGACCTATTTTTATTTTTTTAGATTTTTCTTATTTTTAATAATAATAAAATATGATATAATTGTATCTGATGAAAAAATATAAAGAAAAAATAAAAGTATAGTAAAAAATAACTCGTATAGAGCTATAGAACAAATAAATATATATAAGTAAAAATTAATGTAATATTTCGTCCGAATTTTATATTTTAAAATTATTTATAGTTATTCAAAAAATTATAATTTTAAAATATAATTATTAGGATTTTAATAAATGAAAATGGAGGATATACTTTTTTTATGAAAAAACATATATTGTTATTGTATATAATTTTATCAATAAATATTTTAGCTGGAGATCAATTAAATATAAATACTGATGAAGCAGTGATTGATTTTGAGAATGAGGAGTTTCAAGCTGGTGGAGGAGTCAATTTTAATTATGATGATATAAAATTAAAAGCGTATAAGCTTAGAAAATTGAAAGATAAGAATATTATTATAGCTGAAAAAGGAGTGATATTTAATAAAGGAGATAATAAAGTAGAAGCATATAAATTAACTTTAAATATAGATAAAAATATAGCTATAATTCAAGATGGAGTATCTTATGTGGAAGTAGCAGGCGCACCAAAAAGACATAACAGACTATATTACGGTGGAGAGCAATTTTTAGCTAGTTATCCAGATAAAGCAGAAGTAAAAAATGCATGGTTTACTACTTCACATAAAGCATTAAAAGTAGAAAAACAAGATGATAGATTTAAACTTCCATATCATATGAGTTCAAAAAGAATATTAGTATATCCTGGGAAAAAGGTGATAGCATATAATAATATTTTATATGCAGGGAGAATACCTATATTTTGGATGCCATGGTATGCTAGTTCTTTAAAATCAGATACACAAGCTCCACTTTTCCCTAAAATTGGTTCAAATAGTGATGAAGGAACATATATTATATGGGGATTTGATTATGGTATAGAAAATAAAAATTTAAATGGAAGTTTAGCTTTAAAACAATCAACTAAAAAAGGAACTTTCATAGAAAGTTTTGAAAATATATATAAAATAAATGACGAAAACAAAGGGAAAGTTTCATTTTATGATACTTTGATTTTTCCAAGAGGAGATTATGAAGAACAATGGAATTTTGAACATCAACATGATTATAAAACGAAAAATGGGGAGTTACACTGGAAATATAAAAATCAAACAATTAATACAATAAATGCTGTAGAAGATAGTAGAAGTGAGGCAGAAGATTCTGGTGAAAGTGACCCATATAGTAACTATGAACAAAAAATGTCTAGGTATGAATTATCTACTCAATTTGATAAAATTGGAAAAAATAAAGATACATCAATTTATGCATATATACAATATGTAGATAATAAAGATGTTTTAAAAGAAATCATAAATAATAATAATGAAAACCTTTTAAATAAGGATAACAAAAGTGAAATAGATAATGAGATACAGACAAAATTAAAATTTGATAAAGATAATTTAAGATATAAACTTTATGGGTATTATGAAAGATTTGAAGATTTAGATCCAGGGTCAAGTCAAAGTGATACAAAATCATATAATAATATAGATGAATATAGAATGATAGATAAAAAATATAGGATAGATTTTTCTTATAAAAATACAGATTATGATGTATGGAGAAGTTTGTCTGATAGTGAAAGGTATGATGATGACAAGGAACTAAGTGATTATACAGGTGATTCTTATAACCCATATACAACTACTCAATATGATGAGAAATCATTAAAAGATGTTAATATTACTTTAGGTAATTATAATATTTTAAAAAATTATAAATTAAAATTTAGTTATAGCTATGATAAAAACTATGAAAAACTTAATTTAGATGAAGATCCTTTTAGAAGTAGTTATACAAATGCAAGAGATAGACAATATAATAGAACAGTTGATATTATTGAAAAAAATATAGAACAAAATGGATATCTAACGGAATTAAGTAAAGATAGCAAAAGATTAAAACTTGTATTAGGAGATTATAAATCATTTGCTAAAGATAGAGACTTGTATGAAAATACAGGTTATGATGAATTTGTAAATAATTCTAATTATAATATAATAGAATATCAAGATAGTAAAATAAATACAAAATTAGGAAATTTAAATTTTTTAATTAATAGAAGGTATGATAAATATTTTGAAAAAGATAGTTTGCAAGAATTTACTACAAAAGAAATTGTAACTAAAAATCTCTACAATAATACAGGAGATTTTTATAGAAAATATGATCTTAAAATTGATAATAAATTTAGCTATTATATGAATTATTTTATCTATAATAGTGAAAATAGAGATTTTAATGATAAGGTAGCGTATATTTCTGATGCCGAAGATTCAAAATATTATAGATTAAATGGGAAAACTTTAAAAAAGGATATATCGAATGAATTAAAAGTATTATTTGGAAATACAGATACAATATATAATATAAATTTAGTAACATATAATGATGCATATAAAAATAAATGGTTAAAAAATATATCATTAAAAAATAGTATAAATTTTAATATAGAAAATAAAAAAACTATTGCTACATCTTATGATATAAATAATTCTTATCAAGAAGATAACTATAAAAATATAGATAATCAAAACTATAAACTAGAACTTTATGACGATAATAAAGAATTTAAATATAATGTTTCATATTATAAAAATAGAGTAAGAAATGAAACTATTGATACAACTCTTGATTATTCAGATAGAATTAGGGCTTATAATTTTTTAAAGTATATAGATAAAGATATTATAAATAATTTTGAATATTCTTTTGGAGAAAAAAGTAAAAAATGGTGGACATTAGAGTATACAATAACTACAAATACCACTTATGATTATAATGATAGCAGTGGTAATACAGTAAATGATTATAGTGAAAACATTTTAAAAAATCAAATTAAAATAAATTATTTAGTGGGTGATAAATTATCTGAGTATAATAATTATAGCTATGAAGTAATAGATTATAATAATAAATTAGATAACAATTATTCTTATTATCAAAATGAAGTTAGCTATGAATATAATGATTTAAAAAAAGATGAAGATAAAAAAATAATATATACAGATAGTACAGGAGAATATCAAGTAGAATTAAGTCAATCAGAAGAAGAAAAACTACAAAGAAAATTTTTAGAACAAGTAAAACAAGAGAGGGGAATTACTACTGATATTTTTGGTATAGATGATATTGCAGATGAGATTATTTATAAAAAATATAATAAATTCACACTTACTTTAAGAGCAGATAAAAATTATACAAAAGAAACAAATTTTTTAAATGCATTAGAACTATTTAAGCTTAGATTAGAAATGCATAGAGATGAAAATAAATTAGTATATTCTTATGATGAAGAAAATAGTATATATAATAATGTCAAAACATTAAGTACAAGTAAAACACATTATTTGGAATTTATAAAAAAAATAGGGAAAACAGATGAAAAATGGATATATAAATTTGCTACAAAATATAAAACAGAATTAAAAGATAGCAATAGCGAAGAGAACTTAGATGAAGTAAGAGCTACAATAGGAAAAGAGATAGAGTTTGGACAATGGCAAACTTCATATACGCTTGATTGGAATCAAACCTATTTAAGATATGATTATACTATATCATTTAGTTTTAATTTATTTACATTCCCCGATAAATCTATTGGTATAGCAAAAAAATCTACTGAAAATGAATTGAAATTAGAAGCAGGTATTTAAACTTGACAAAAAAAGTTTAAAATAGTATAATCAATGGAAATTGGAGGTAATAAAATGAATAAGTTTATTAATATACAAATTACCTATACCGCAAAATAAAGAGGGCTAATTATTCCCTCTATATTAAAATGTAAAAATGCGGATTAGGTTTGTATCAAGAGGGCTGATTTATTTTATTTATTGATTTAATTAAAAATACCCTGGTATAAACCCGGGTATTTTTTTATATTTAATATGAAGATATAAATTTATATAAAGGAGAGATTATTATGATAAACGTAAAACTTCCTAGTGGAGATATTAAGAGTTTTGAAAACAGTGTAAATATGTTTGAAATAGCTAAAAGTATAAGTAATTCTTTAGCTAAAAAAGCAATAGCTGCAAAAATAGATGGGAAATTAGTAGATATGACATATGTACTTGATAAAGATGCAAGTGTAGAATTAATTACTCCAGATACAGAAGAAGGAGTAGATATTATCAGACATAGTACAGCGCACCTTATGGCTCAAGCTGTAATTAGACTTTTTCCAGAAACAAAAGTTACTATTGGTCCATCTATAGAGAATGGATTTTACTATGATTTTGATCCGAAAGAACAATTTACAGATGAAGATTTAGAAAAAATTGAAGCTGAAATGAAAAAAATTGTAAAAGAAGATATAAAAATTGAAAGAGAAGAAAAAACAAGAGAAGAAGCAATAGAATTTTTTGAAAATATGGGGGAAACTTATAAAGTAGAGATAATAAAAGCAATTCCTGAAGGAGAAGTATTATCACTTTATAAACAAGGAGAATTTATTGACTTATGTAGAGGACCACATGTTCCATCTACTAGATATCTTGGTTCTTTTAAGCTTAAATCTGTGGCAGGAGCTTATTGGCGAGGAGATTCTAATAATAAAATGTTACAAAGAATTTATGGATTTGCTTTTGCAAACAATAAAGAATTAAAAGATTATTTAACTTTATTAGAAGAAGCAGAAAAAAGAGATCATAGAAAATTAGGAAAAGAATTAGAATTATTTTTTATATCAGAATATGGACCAGGGTTTCCATTTTTCTTGCCAAAAGGGATGGAAATCAAAAATATTCTTATGAGAATATGGGAAAAAGAGCATAAAAAAGCGGGATATAAAATTATTCAAACTCCTATGATGCTTAATAAGGAACTTTGGGAAACTTCTGGACATTGGTTTAATTATAGAGAAAATATGTATACTTCAGAAATAGATAAATTTGAGTTTGCAATAAAACCAATGAATTGTCCAGGTGGAATATTAGCATATAAAAATGGATTACATTCATATAAAGATTTACCTCTTAGAATGGGTGAATTTGGACATGTACATAGACATGAATTTTCAGGAGCTTTACATGGATTATTTAGAGTAAGAGCATTTACTCAAGATGATGCACATGTATTTATGACAAAAGAACAAATCGAAGATGAAGTTGTAAATGTAATTTCATTATATGATAAATTTTATACATTATTTGGATTAGAATATCATATTGAATTGTCTACAAAGCCAGAAAAAGCAATAGGTAGTGATGAAATATGGGAAGTTTCAGAAAAAGCATTAGCTAATGCAGTAACAAAAGCAGGAAAAGATTATAAGTTAAATCCAGGAGATGGAGCTTTTTATGGTCCTAAACTTGATTTCAAATTAAAAGATGCTATTGGAAGAATATGGCAATGCGGAACAATTCAATTAGATATGAACTTACCTGAAAGATTTGATATGTCATATATAGGTGAAGATGGAGAGAAGCATAGACCCATAATGATACATAGAGCTATGTATGGAAGTATTGAAAGATTTTTAGGAATATTAATTGAACATTATACAGGAGCGTTTCCTACTTGGCTTGCACCAGTTCAAGTAAAAATTCTTACTCTAAATGATGAAGTAATACCTTATGCAGATGAATTAAAAAGTATATTAGAAAATGAAGATATTAGAGTAGAGATAGATGATAGAGCTGAAAAAATAGGATATAAAATAAGAGAAGCAAATGCAAAGCAAAAAATACCTGTACAATTAATAATAGGAAAATCAGAAGTAGAAAATAGAAAAGTAAATGTAAGAAGATTTGGTTCAAAAGAACAAGTCGAAATGGATATTGATGAATTTATTAAAATAATAAAAGCTGAATCAAAGCCAGTATTTAAAAATTAATATAAAAATTAGTAGAGCATATTTTTTTTATTAATTAAAGAAAATTGCTCTATTTCTTTTAATAAATTTTTAAGTTTTTGAATTTAAAATTCGATTAGATAAAAGTTATGCGAATAGTTTTAAAAGTAACTTTAATGATAAATTATTTAAATTTTTTGTGAATATTTTTGTGAATTACTAAGTTTAAAAAAATAAAAAAATTATAGGAGGGATAGATATGTACGGACTTAATGGTGGTGGATATTATCATGTAAGTGAAAAAGTAATGGCAAATACAATATCAAAAATTCTTATTTGGATGGTAGCTGGGCTTTTAATAACTTTTGGAGTAGCATTTTCAATAATGACTAATCCAGTGATGGCAATGACCGTATCAAGATCATATTTATTATTAATAATTGCACAATTTGGTGTAGTTATAGCGATGTCAGGAATGGTAAAAAAAATAAGTGTTCAAACTGCTAAGATACTATTTGTTGTATATTCAGCTTTAACAGGGGCGACATTATCATTATTAATGATGTTTTTTACAACTGCATCTATTATATATGCATTAATTATTACAGTAGTTATATTTTCTGTAATGGCAATATATGGATATACTACAAAAGAAGATTTATCAAAATTTGGAAATCTTCTTAGAGTAGGAATAATAGCGTTAATTATATTATCATTGGTAAATATGTTTTTAAGAACAGCAGCTATTTATTGGATAGTATCATATCTTGGAGTATTAATTTTTATAGGATTTATAGGATATGATATGAATATGATTAAAAATAATATTATAATAATGGCAAATGGTGATGAAGAATTAATAGAAAGATTTTCAGTATTTGGAGCTTTAATGCTTTATCTGGATTTTATTAATTTATTCATTTATATATTAAGAATAGTAGGCCTTAGAAACGATGATTAATAGTTAATCCCCTAAAAAGTAGGGGATTTTTCTTTATTTGAAAAAACTTTATTATTATGATATAATTTTGTTTAGTTAAAATGTTAAAAAGGGATGGAAAGAGATATGAAAATAGCGAGTTTAATAAAAAGTAGTACGGTTGATTTTCCAGGGGAAATAGTAGCTACTATTTTTTTGGCGGGATGTAATTTTGACTGTGATTTTTGTCAAAATTATGAACTTATTTCTCCTATAAATGTAGAATATATATCTGAAAAAGAAGTAATAGAATTTTTAAAAAAACGTAAAAATTTATTAGATGGGATATGTATAAGTGGTGGTGAACCAACTTTACAGGGAAAAGAATTAGTGAAATTTATTAAAAAAATCAAAAAAGAAGTTAGAGAAGATTTTTTAATAAAACTTGATACAAATGCAAGTAATATAGAGGTTGTAAAAGAATTAAAAGAGTGTTTAGATTATATAGCGATAGATTTTAAATCTTTAGATTATTCAAGATTTTCAGATTTCAAAACAGAAGAAATTTTAGATAACATAAAAAAAATGATTAATTTAAAAATAAATTATGAAGTAAGAATAACAATGTATCCAGAATATATTAAAGAAGAAGAATTTGAAAAAGTTGTAGAGCAGTTATATGAAATAGGAGTAAAAAAAATTTATATTCAACAGTATCAACATGCATATAGAGGTGTAGAAGAATATTATTCTTTGGGAACGTTAGAAAAGTTTAGAAAAAAATTTGAGAAAAAAAATATAGAAGCAGAGATAAGATAGAAAGAGGTTTTTTAAATGAAAAAAATCTATGTAGCACCAATAGCAGGTGTGACTGATTTTATATATAGAAAAATTTTAAATGAATTCCAGCCAGATCTTATGTTTACAGAAATGGTAAGTGTAAATGCTGTTCAAATGGGGAATAAAAAAACGGTAGATGTAATGTTAAAACTTCATGAAAATGATGGAGTTCAAATATTTGGAAAAGATATAGAGCTTATGAAAGATACAGCAATTTTTTTAGAAGAAAAAGGTGTAAAAAATATAGATGTAAATATGGGTTGTCCTATGCCAAAAATAACTAAAAATGGTTATGGAGCAGCACTTTTAGAAGATAAAGAGCATGTAAAAAAATTATTGACAACTATAAAAAATTCATTAAAAGAAGAAACAAAATTTAGTATAAAAATAAGAGTGGGTTATAAAGATAGTAAAGACCCACTATTTTTTGCTAAATTAGCAGAAGATCTCAATTTAAGTCATATAACTATACATGGACGTACAAGAGAACAAATGTATACTGGAATAGCTAATTGGGAAATTATAAAAGATATTAAATCAAAGGTAAATATTCCAGTAATTGGAAATGGAGATATTTTTACAGCAGAAGATGCTATGGAAAAAATAAATTATTCAAATGTAGATGGAATAATGTTAGCTAGGGGAATATTTGGAAATCCTTGGCTTATACAGCAAATAAGAGAAAAGATCTCATTTGGGGAAGTTAAAACTATTCCTACAATATTAGATAAATTAAATATGGCTATTAAACATGTTAACTATGCTAGAGAGTATATAGACAAGCCATTTTATTATGAAATAAGAAAACATTTATGTTGGTATATAAAAGGAATGAAAAATGCAACAAAGCTTAAAGATGAAATAAATCATATTGATAATTATAAAGAATTATTAAATAAATTAGAAGAGTTTAAATTATTACAGAAAGAGGATTAAATATGGCGGAAACTCCATTAATGAAACAATACAGACAGATTAAATCTGAAAATAAAGATAATATACTTTTTTTTAGATTGGGAGATTTTTATGAAATGTTTTTTGAGGATGCTGTTATAGTATCAAAAGAATTGGGCCTTACACTAACATCTAGAAATAAAGAAAAAGGTATAGATATTCCAATGGCTGGAGTTCCATTTCATTCTGCAGCTAGTTATATATCAAAACTTGTAAATAAAGGTTATAAAGTAGCTATCTGTGAGCAAGTAGAAAATCCTAAACAAGCAAAAGGTATAGTAAAAAGAGAAGTGGTAAAAATAATTACCCCTGGTACCGTTATAGATATAGATTTTTTAGATGAGAAAAATAATAATTATTTATTATCTTTAATTATAAAAGAAAATCGTGCAGGAATAAGTTATTTAGATATTACAACAGGAGAATTTAAAACATTTGAAATAGAAAAAACAAAAGTTTTAAACGAAGTATATAAAATCTCGCCAAAAGAAATACTTATAGAGGAAGAAAGCTATAAAGAAATAAGGGATGAAATAGATAAATTTTTAGAAATTAATGATATAAATTATACTATTATAAACAAATTAAAAACTTCAGAAGAGTTAATAAAGGAGTATTTTAATATAGTATCATTAGAAAGTTTTGGGATAGAAGATAAATTATTATCTATAGATGCGAGTGGGATTATTTTAAAATACGCGTTAGAACTTCATAAATATAATGAATTACCAATAACAAAACTTAGTTATGAAAATCGAGCAGAGTATATGGAGCTTAATGTAGCTACTCAAAAAAATTTAGAGCTTTTTAGTAGTGAGAAAAATAATATAGGAACTTTAGTTTGGGTTTTAGATGAATGTAAAACAGCAATGGGTTCTAGATTATTAAAGAAATTTATTAAAAATCCTCTTACAAGTATTGAAAAAATAAAAAAAAGACAAAATGATGTAACTTTTTTTATAAAAGATATAATTAAAAGAGAAGAAATAAAAGAGAACCTTAAAAATATATATGACATAGAGAGACTTATAGGGAAAATAATACTTGGTACTGAAAATGGAAGAGATCTTATAGCATTAAAAAAATCTATAAAATCATCTATTGAAATAGCAGCTATACTAAATAATGATAAAATAATAAAAATAGATATAAAAAAATTAGATTATTTATATAAATTAATAGATACTACAATTACAGAAGAACCACCTTTTTCAATAAGGGAAGGTGGAATTATAAAAGAAAATGTAAATTTAGAACTTGATGAATTAAGAAAAATATCTAAAAACGCAAAAGATATAATAATCGAAATAGAGGCAAGAGAAAGAGAAAAAACAGGTATTAAAACTATGAAAATTAAATATAACAAAATATTTGGTTATTTTTTAGAAGTAACAAAATCAAATATAAATTTAGTACCAGATACATATATTAGAAAACAAACTCTTACAAATGCTGAAAGATATATTACAGAAGAATTAAAAGAAATAGAGAATAAGATAATTAATGCAAAAGATAAAATAGAAAATTTAGAATATGAATTATTTAAAGAAATTAGTGAAAAGATAAGAAAAGAAAAAAATTTATTGCAACAATTAGCAAATGATATAAGTTATTTAGATGTAATAATATCTCTTGCATCAGTTGCAATAAAAAATGATTATATAAAACCTGAATTAAATACAGAATATAGCATAGAAATAAAAGAAGGTAGACATCCTATTGTTGAAAAACTTTTAATAGATGAAGATTTTATAGCAAATGATGTGTATTTTGATAGAGAAAAAAATTTGATAATTCTTACAGGGCCTAATATGGCAGGAAAATCTACTTATATGAAACAGGTAGCTCTTATTTTGATATTAGCTCAAATGGGATCATATGTACCAGCTGATTATGCTACTATAGGTATAGTAGATAAAATATTTACAAGAATAGGAGCGAGCGATGATCTTGTAAGTGGACAATCTACATTTATGGTAGAGATGAGTGAAGTAGCAAATATTATGAATAATGCTACAGAAAATTCATTTATAATACTAGATGAAGTAGGAAGAGGAACATCTACATTTGATGGAATTTCAATAGCTACATCTATTACAGAATATATACATAATAATGTAAAAGCAAAAACTATATTTGCAACACATTATCATGAACTTACAGAGTTAGAAAATAGATATAAAACAGTAATTAACTATAGAATTGAAGTAAAAGAAATAGATGATAGTGTTATTTTTCTAAGAAAAATTGTAAAAGGTGGAGCAGATAAATCATATGGAATTGAAGTAGCAAGGCTTGCAGGACTACCAAATGAAATATTAGAAAATTCAAGAAAAATATTAAAAAATCTTGAAGAAAAAAGAGCTTTAATTGAAAAAAAAATAAAAGGAAAACAACTTGCACTTTTTGGCGGGGTAGAAGAAGAAATAGAAGATGAACCAGAAAGAATAGTTGAAATAAAAGAAGTAGTTCCAGAAAATATAATTGAAATAATAAAATATATTGAAACTATTGATATAAACAATATTACACCAATGCAAGCTATAAATTATTTAAACGAAATAGTTTTGAAATTGAAAAACAAATAAAAAAATAAAACTCTAATATAAATAAATATTGAAAAATATATCAAATTATTTTTTTAATTAAAAAATTAGAAATTTTTAGTGATTATAAAATGAAAATCAAATTATTGGGGGAAAAATGTTAAAAAAAAGCTTGAATTTATTTATAATGCTATTTCTAGTATTTTTTATATATAATACATATATAAAAAAAGATAAGGAAATAAAAATCGAATTTAATAATGATATAAAAACTACTAATATTATATATAATTTTGATAATTACAAAATCAAAGCAGAAATTCAAACGAATGAAGCTATTAGTAAAAAAGAAATATTTGAACAAACTTTAGCTTATTTTAAAACTAGTATATTAAAAGGAAATAAAGCTGAAATAGATAAAAATAGTAATATGGTTCTTAGAGGAAATATCAAAGGAACAAATAGTAAGAATGGTTGGGAGTTAGAAACTGAAGAGTTAAAGTATTTGGCAAAATCTAAAAGAATTATTGGAAATAGAAGATTAACAGCTATTAACAAAGAAGAAGATTTAAAGTTTATATCAGATACTTTTAATACAAATTCTGATTTTTCATATTTTGAATTAATTGGAAATATTAAAATTTACCATGGTGATTCTATAATATATGCTGATAGAGCTGTTTACTCTGAAAAAGATCAAAATTTAGAAATTTCAGGGAATATTATTATAAATTATAAATCACAAAAAAAAATGTTAATAGGGAAATTTACAAAATTAAATTATAATCTTAAAAAAGAAATTTTAATAAGTAATTTAGCATATAAATTAGAAATGAACAATTATACTTTATCAGCTAAAAAATTTTATTATGATAATATAAAACAAGTTGTCATAGCTGAAAAAGATGTAAAAATATATGATAATCTTAAAAATTTAGAAATGAGTAAAATAAATTATAATCTAAATAATAAACAAATGATTATGATAGGTGAAATACATGGAAATTATGAAGATTTTAGTTTTATAGCAGATAAGGGTGAAGCATTTATAGATTCAAAAGAATTATTTCTTTATGATAATATAATTATAAATAAAGAAGGGAATAAAATTTATGGTGATAAAGTTATTTATAATGAAGAAAACAAAAAAATGTTAATAACAGGAAATAAATTAAGAGTAGAGCTAGAAAAGTATCATTTAATTTCAACGCTAGTAGAGTACAACTTAAATAAATCAGAGCTGCAAGTACCAAATAATTTTGAAATGTTAGAAAAAGAGAATAAAATAGAGATCTATGGTAATAAATTATTATATAAAATAGATACTGAAAAAGGAATAGCAGAGGATATAACGATAATTAACAAAAATAATAAAGCTACGAGTGATAATATATTTATCGATTATAATAATAAAAAATATACATTAAAAAATAATGTGAATTTAAAAAATGATGAATACAGAATAAAAACAGATAAAATAGAAATGATTGATAAAGATATACTATATATTCCAAATGAATACACGATAATTAACGAAAAAGGTAATATTAATGGAACAAATGCAATATATAATGATATTGATAAAATTTTATTAAGTGACGAAAAGTCAAATTTAAAAAACGATGAATATAATATTTATTTTTTAAAATATAAATATGATTTAAAAAATAATCAAATAACTTTAGAAAATATAATTGGAGAAAATTTTAAAGAAAAGATAAAATTTAGAGCAGATAATGGTATATATATTCAAGGAACAAATGATATTTCACTAAAAAAAAATGTAGAAATAGATTATAATAATTATACAGCTTATACAGAAAAAGCTATATATAATGATGAAAGTAAATTGATAGAATTTCCAGTAAAAGCTTTTATTTTATCAAAAGATAAAAAATTGAAAGGGGAAATCTATAGCGGAGAAATAGATTTAAATAATAATGAATTTTTAGGAAATAAATTTATTGCTAATAATGAAAAAAGTAAAATATTAAGCGATGAGATAAAATATGATATAAGAAATGAAATAGCTTATTTAAATGAAAATGTAAAATATACAAGAGATAATATTGAAATTTTAACAAATAATATGATTTATTATAAATTGACAGAGTATATTGATTCACCAGAACCTATAGTTTTTAAAAGAAATAATATAAAAATTACTTTAGATAATGCTAAAATAAATTTAAATAAAAAAATAATAAAAGGTGAAAATCCTTTATTTACAACAATAAATGGAAATATTATTAAAGGAAATTACATTTATGGAGAATATTATAAAAATGAATTTAATTTTTATAATGGTTTAGAAGCAAAAATAATAGATGAAAAAACAAAAAATAGTATTACATTTGAAGGAGAAACAGCAAAAATATATTTTACAACAAAAGGTGATAAACAAGAGCTTACTAGAGCAGAGATAAAAGATAAAGTAGATTTTTATTATAAAAATTTATATTTAAATTCTAATTATTTAGAATTAGATAATATTGGGAAAACAGTATTTTCAACTGGTGAATCTATTTTAGAGATAGATAAAACAGATAAAATTTCATCACAAAATTTAGAATTTGATATAAATAATGAAATAGCAAAAATGAAAGAAAATGTAAAAATTTTTAATATAAGTAAAGAAAGTGGAGATGTGAATACAAGAGCAGACGAAGCTATTTTTAATAATACGCTCAATAAAATTGATCTTAGTGGAAATGTAATATCGTATAAAGGTGATACTAAGATATTAGCTGATTCTGGGATATATGACTTAAAACAAAATAAATTATATGGAAAAGGTAATATAGCTTTTACATTTGACATAGAAACTTTAGAACAGAAAAAAAATAAAGAAAAAAATGAAAAGAAAAATATCGAAGTAATTAATAAAACAATAGAGAAAATAAAGATTCCTAAAGTATTAACTGAAAAAATAAAAACTATAGACTTAAAAAAAAGAGATGGAAATGTTATAATAATATGGAATAGTAGTAATAAAAATATTATTTCTAAATATGGTGAAGTAAATCATCCTAAATATTTAGAAAATGATGAAGTTGTAATTCTTACTGCTACTTATAAACTTTATAATACAGAAATAAAAAAAGAATATATTGTAAAAGTAGAAAAAGAAAGTAAAGATAGTTATATTAATGGAAAAATTTTAGAAACAAAATTTGATATTATAGATAATAAATTAATTATTGAAAATAAAGATTTGAGTTATCAATTTAAAAAAATAAAAAAAATAGATGATAATAAAAATATATTTGAAAATGAATTTGAATTCAAGCTTAAATATAGATTTGAAGATATAGAAAAAGAGATAGAATATAAAGGATATAAAGAAAATAAAAAAATAGAAATTGTAGGAGATATACAATGAAAAGTATAGCAGCTCAAGATTTAGTGAAAATATATAAAAAAAGAAAAGTTGTAAATGGTGTCAGTCTCGAAGTTAAAAAAGGTGAAATAGTTGGACTTTTAGGACCAAATGGAGCGGGAAAAACTACAACTTTTTATATGATAGTAGGAATAGTAAAACCAGAATTAGGAATAGTATATTTCAATGAAAAAGATATTACAAAATATCCAATGTATAAAAGAGCTAGATTAGGAATAGGTTATTTAGCTCAAGAACCATCAGTTTTTAGAAATTTAACAGTAGAAGAAAATATTTTATCTGTTTTAGAAATGAGAAATATAAGTAAAAAAGAAAGAATAGCAATAAAAGATGAACTTTTAGAAGAATTTAAACTAACGCATGTATATAAATCATTTGGATACTCTCTGTCGGGTGGAGAAAGACGAAGGGTTGAAATAGCTAGAACTATTGCTAATAATCCGGATTTTATACTTCTTGATGAGCCTTTTGCAGGTGTTGATCCAATTGCAGTAGAAGATATTCAAAATATTATAAGATATTTAAAAGAAAGAGGATTAGGGATTTTAATTACAGATCATAGTGTGAGAGAGACATTAAATATAACAGAAAAAGCATATATTATGGCTGAGGGAAAAGTATTTATTCAAGGAACTCCAAAAGAAATTGCAGAAAATGAGCAGGCAAGAAAAGTTTATTTGGGAGAAAAATTTAAATTAGATTAATATTTATTGACATTATAGCAGAAAATATATATTATATTTTTGTTAATACATTAACAATTTTAATTGAGGTGATAGAAAAATGCTTACTGGAAATGAAATTAGGAGCAAATTTATTGAATTTTTTAAAGATAAAACACATAAACATTTTGAAAGTGCATCACTTATACCAGATGATCCAACTCTTTTATTGACGGTTGCAGGAATGGTACCTTTTAAACCTTTTTTTTTAGGTCAAAAAGAAGCTCCGTATCCTAGAGTGACTACGTATCAAAAATGTATAAGAACAAATGATCTTGAAAATGTAGGAAGAACAGCTAGACATCATACTTTTTTTGAAATGCTTGGAAATTTTTCTTTTGGTGATTATTTTAAAAGAGAGGCAATAGAATGGTCATGGGAATTTGTAACAGAAATATTAAAATTTGATAAAGAAAAATTATGGGTATCAGTATTTAAAGATGATGACGAAACAGCAAAAATATGGCAAGAAATAGTTGGAATACCAGCAGAAAAAATAGTTAGACTTGGAGAAGAAGATAACTTTTGGGCGGCAGGACCAACGGGAAGTTGTGGACCATGTAGTGAAATATATATAGATATGGGTGAAGAATTTGGATGTGAGAGTCCTACATGTGGAGTAGGATGTGATTGTGACAGATATTTAGAAATATGGAATTTAGTATTTACTGAATACAATAGATTAGAAGATGGGAGTTTAGAGCCGCTTCCAAAGAAAAATATAGACACAGGAGCGGGACTTGAAAGACTTACAGCAGCATTAAATAAAACACATACAACATTTGAAACAGATTTATTATTTCCTATTTTAGAAAAAGTGGCTGAAATGGCAAATGTAAAATATAAAAATAATGAAAAAACAGATTTTTCTTTAAAAGTTATAACAGATCATATTAGAGCTATAATTTTCTTAATTTCTGATGGAGTATTACCATCAAATGAAGGAAGAGGATATGTTTTAAGAAGAATATTAAGAAGAGCAGTAAGACACGGTAGACTATTAAATATAACAGATAATTTCTTATATAAATTGGTAGATTTTGTTGTTGATATGATGAAAAATGCTTACCCTGAGTTAGAAAAAACAAAAGAACACGTAAGAAAAGTAATAAAAATAGAAGAAGAAAAATTTTCTAAAACTCTTGATCAAGGGATAGAAATGGCAATTCGAGAAATTGAAAAATTAAAATTACAAAAGAAAACAAAATTTGATGCAGAAACTGTATTTAAACTTTATGATACATATGGTTTTCCATTTGAATTAACAGAAGAGATTGCTATAGAGCACGGAATAAAAGTGAGTTTTGATGAATTTAATGAAAAAATGGAAGAACAAAAAAATAGAGCTAGAAATAGTAGAGAAGTAATTAAAGAAGAAGGGCAAGATGAATTTATTGAAAAATTTTATGATATATACGGCAAAACAAATTTTGAAGGATATAATTTATTAGAAACAAAAGCTATTGTATATGATATACAAAAATTAGAAGAAAATAAATTACAAATTATTTTTGATAAAACTGTATTTTATGCTGAATCAGGAGGACAAGTATCAGATAGCGGAATAATAATAGGTGATAACTTTAATGGAAAAGTAATAGATGTACAAAAAAGAAAAGATATTTATTTACATATAGTTGAAATAAATGAAGGAGATATAGAAAAAGGTAATGAGCTTATTTTAAAAGTAGATAAAGAAAAAAGAGATTCAATAAAAAGAAATCATACAGCAACACATTTATTACATGAAGCTTTAAAAGAGGTAGTAGGAGAACACGTAAATCAAGCAGGGTCATTAGTAACAGAAGATAGATTAAGATTTGATTTTACTCATTATGAAGGATTGACTAGAAAACAAGTAGAAGAAGTAGAAAGAATTGTCAATAAAAAAATCTTTGAAAATCTTGAAGTAAAAATAGAATATATGGATATAGAATCTGCAAAATCAAAAGGAGCAATGGCTCTATTTGGTGATAAATATGGAGATATAGTTAGAGTTGTATCAGTAGAAGGGTTCTCTATAGAGCTATGTGGAGGAACTCATGTAAATAGAACAGGAGAAATTGGATTATTTAATATTTTACATGAATCAGGGATAGCAGCAGGAGTAAGAAGAATAGAGGCAACTACAGGATATAAAAGTTTTGAAGTAGTAAATGAAATGGAAAGGGAGATATTAAAAGTAGCGGAATTATTGAAAACAGATATAAATCATATTGAGGATAAAATAATTAAATTGCTTGAAACGCAAAAAGAATTAACAAAAGAATTAGAGATAACAAAATCAAAATTAGCAACATATGAAGCAAATAGTTTATTTAATGAAATAGAAGAAATAAACGGAGTAAAAGTTTTGTTAAAAACTTTTAAAAATAAAGAAGCCGGTGAATTAAGAGAAATAGTTGATAAAGCAAAAGAGAAATTGAATTCATGTGTAGTAGTATTAGGAACAAATAACAAAAAAGCTATATTCGCAGTAGGAGTAACAAAAGATTTAATTAATAAAATAAAAGCTGGAGATTTAGTGAGAAAAATAGCTGAAGTAGCAGGTGGAAAAGGTGGTGGAAGAGCAGACTTTGCACAAGCTGGAGGACCAAATGGAGATAAAGTTACAGAAGCAATAAAATTAGCAAAAAAAATATTAACTGAAAGTTTATAAAAATTAAGAGAAGGGATAAAAAATGTATAAAAAATATTTATCTCTTGATATAGGAGATGTAAGAATAGGGGTAGCGAAATCAGATATTTTAGGAATTACAGCTACACCATATGAAGTAATAGACAGAAGAAAAACAAAAGCAATTAAAAGAATAAAAGAGATATTAACAAAAGAAAATATTTCATCTATAGTTGTTGGGATACCTAAGAGTTTAGATGGAAGTGAAAAAAGACAAGCTGAAAAAGTGAGATTATTTATTTCAAAATTACTAAAAGAAATAAAAGGGTTAGAAATAATAGAGATAGATGAGAGATATTCAACAGTGAGTGCTGATAAAGCACTCACGGCTATGAATAAAAAGGGTGCAATAGAAAAAAGAAAAGTTGTAGATAAAGTAGCTGCAGCTATTATTTTGCAAACATTTTTAGATAGTAAAAAATAAATTTTATTATAATACAATTAGGAGGCAAGCATGAAAAAGAATTTAGTATTTGATTTTGTTATTATTTTAATAGTTCTGTTAGGTGCAGCATATTTTGCTTTTAAAAAACCTATAAAAATGGGACTAGATTTAAAAGGTGGCGTATATGTAGTAATGGAAGCAGTTGCTGAAGATGGAGGAACTATAACTTCAAATGATATGGACAGATTAATAGAAGTTTTAGAGAGAAGGGTAAATGGATTTGGAGTATCAGAAGCAGTAGTTCAAAAAACAGGTGATAAAAGAGTTATAATAGAATTACCTGGTATTAAAGATACTCAAAAAGCAGTGGAAACAATAGGGAAAACAGCGTTTTTAGAATTTAAATTAGTAGAATCAGATGGTTCATTAACAGAAACAGGAGTAAATGGGAAAGATTTAAAACAAGCAGACATAAGTTATGATAATTTTGGAAGACCTCAAATAGTATTTGAGTTAACAATAGAAGGAGCTAAGAAATTTGCAGAATTAACTAGAAATAATATAGGAAGACAATTAGCTATTACTCTTGATGGTGAAGTTCAAACATCACCAACAATTAAAAGTGAAATTCCTGGAGGGAAAGGGACTATTTCAGGAGGATATACAATAGAAGAAGCAAAAAGTTTAAAAACTTTACTTAATGCAGGAGCATTACCTGTAAAAGCAGAAATACTTGAAACAAGAACAGTAGGAGCAACTTTAGGTGATGAATCAATTGCTCAAAGTAAACAAGCGGGAATAATTGCAATAGTATTAGTAATGGCGTTTATGGCAATTTTCTATAAATTACCAGGACTTATAGCAGATGTAGCTCTTACAATTTGTGGAATTATCATATTTGGAACGCTAAATTATTTTGAAGCAACACTTACATTACCTGGAATAGCTGGACTTATATTAACATTAGGAATGGCAGTAGATGCAAATGTAATAATATTTGAAAGAATAAAAGAAGAATTAAGAGGAGGAAATTCAATTTTAAAAAGTGTAGAAAATGGATTTAAAAAAGCATATTCTGCAATTTTAGATGGAAATATTACTACTCTTATAATTACAGCAATTTTATTTTCTCTAGGAACAGGGCCTGTAAAAGGTTTTGCAGTTACATTAACAATAGGGATACTTGCTTCAATGTTTACAGCTATTACAGCGACTAGATTTATGTTAAAAACACTTGTTCTTTATACTGATATAAAAAATCCGAAATTCTTTGGTGTTAGGGGGAAATAAAATTGAAAAGACTAGAAATTATTAACAAAACAAAAATATGGTTAGGTTTTTCAGCATTTTTAATAGTAGTATCATTAATAGGTATAATAAAAGGATTGAATTTAGGAATAGATTTTACTGGTGGAAGTTTAGTACAAGTAAAATTTGAAAAACAAGCAGATTTAAAAACACTTAATAATGTATTTGATGAAATTTCAAATGAAATATCTCAAGTAGCTTCAACTAGTAGAAAAGTTCAAATTGCTGATGATAATTCTGTTATAATAAGAGTACCTGAATTAACAGAAGAAGAGACAGGTACTTTATTAAAAAAATTAGAGGAAAAATATTCAAAATTTGACTTATTAAAAGTAGATAAAGTAGGAGCAACTATAGGAAAAGAATTAAAAACAAGTGCAATATCAGCACTTATAATAGGAGCAATTTTAATAGTTATATACATCACTATTAGATTTGAGTTTATTTTTGCTATTGCAGCGATAATAGCGTTATTACATGATGTAATAATAGCAATAGGTGGGATAGCACTTTTAGGTTATGAAGTAAATACACCATTTATAGCTGCAGTTCTTACAATATTGGGATATTCTATAAATGATACAATAGTTGTATTTGATAGAATAAGAGAAGTATATAGAAGAAATAAAGCAAGAAATTTAGGAGAGATAATAGATGAAAGTATAAATGATGTAATAGTAAGATCAATAAATACATCATTAACTACTTTTTTAGCAGTAGTTGCAATTCTTTTATTTGGAGGAGCAAGCTTACAAACATTTATTACGACATTGTTAATAGGAATAGTTTCAGGAACATATTCGTCTATTTTTGTAGCTAGTCCACTTGTATATTTATTTGAAAAAAATAAAAAAATAAAAGTTTAACAAGAAAAAGGGAGGGATTATATTGAAGTATTCATTTGAAATGATAGGAAATAATGCAGGGATAATATGGAAAACATTAGCAGATAAACCAAAACAAAGTATTGTTGAATTAGAAAAAGAAACAAAGCTTAAAAGAGATGAAATTTTATTAGCACTTGGTTGGCTTATAAAAGAAGATAAATTGACTTATGAAAAAATTGGAAGAGGAATTAAATTTTACTTAAAATAAAAGCAGGCAAGAGGGTTTTCTCTCGCTTGCTTTTTAGTATGTTTTTAGAAAAAAACATACTAAAAAGCAAGATAAACATAGAAAGAGGGACGCAAAGTATGAGAGCTTGGGCTGAAATAAATATTAAAAATTTAGAGCACAATATTAATATAATTAAAAACATTTCAAATAATCATGATATATTAGGGATATTAAAAGCTGATGCATATGGACATGGTGCAATAGAAATATCTAAAATTTTAAAGAAAAATGGGATAAAAATATTTGGAGTTGCTTCTGTAGATGAAGCTATTGAACTTAGAAAAAATGGAATAAAAGATGATATTTTGATATTGGGCTGTGTACTAAGTGATGAATATGACGATATTATAAAATATAATATAATTATAACAGTAGCGTCTTTTGAAAATATAAAAAATATAGAAAAATATAAAATTTATCCTAGAATACATATAGCAATAGATACAGGCATGGGAAGAAGAGGTTTTTTTTCAGAAGAGTTTTTAAAAGCGTATAATTATATAAAAAATAATAAAATAGCTAAAATAGAAGGAATATATTCTCATTTTTCTGTTGCAGATGTTGAAGAAGAAAAAAAATATACAATTAATCAATTAAGAGAATTTGAAAAATTAACACATAATATAGAAGTAAAATATAAACATATATCAAATAGTGCTGGGATAATTAATTATTTAGATAAAACAAATAGCAATTTAATAAGACCAGGAATAGCACTTTATGGGATAAATACAACAAAAAAAGAGTTGGATTTAAGAAATGTATTAAAATTTAAATCTAGAATAGTTCATTTAAAAAAAATAGATAAACCTAGATATATATCTTATATGAAAAAATATCTTGCAAAAGAGGGAGAAGTAATTGCTACTATTTCAGCAGGATATGCTGATGGAGTAAAAAGAGCTTTTTCAAATAAAGGTTATGTAAAGATACATAATGTAAAATGTAAAATAGTTGGACTAGTATGTATGGATCAATTTATGGTAAGTATAGACAGTTCAATAGTAGATAAAGTAAAATTAGGAGATGAAGTAATAATATATGATGAGAATATAAGTGAATTAGCTAGTATGATAGATACAATACCATATGAATTATTAACATCTCTGACTAAAAGAGTAAAGAGGGTATATTTATGATATTTCAAAAATTAAAAATTTCTTCAAGATTAATAACTTTTTTAGATATAATTGTTATAGTGTTTATGTTTATATTTTTAAAAAGTTATTTTTCGGTTCATAAATATTCTTATACAACTAAAAAAAATGGTTTAAAGATAGTTTCTACAATAAGAAATAAAAAACTTAATCAAAATAATTTTATGATAATTAATTTAACGATACAAAATACTACTAGAAAAGATAAAATTATAGAAATAAATAGAAAAAATATATTTAATATTATAGTAGAAAAAGATAATAAAGTTATATATAAAAGTGATATATTAGATATTAAAAGAGAGAGAAGTAAAAAGATAAAATTGGCTCAAAGAGGCGAATTAAAATTATCATATGAATGGGATTTGACTTCAAATTTTAAAGAGGAAATAACAACCGGAAATTATAAAGTTACAGTATATAGTTTAGATTTAGATATTAGTCATTCGTATGATATAGAGATAATAGAGGAGGAAAATTAATGAAAAAAATAGTATTATTAGTATTAGGATTAATAATATTAGCTTGTACTAATAATGTACCTTTACAAAACACAGTAAAACAAGGGGGCATTGTTAATAATACTCCAGTACAAACAAAATCTATTGATAATTCAAAATTTCAAGGGATTAATTATTTAGAAAAAAAAGTAATAGGAATAAGCATGGAAACAAGTGGAATGAGTTATGAAGAAAGAATAGGATTTCTAGAAGATAGAATAATAGGAAATAGAAGTAATGACAATATTTTAATTAGACAAAGAAAACTATATGATTTAGTATTTTTAGATGGAAGTTATTATAGTTTGAATACAAAAGTAGACAATTTAGAAGATTATATATTTCAAGAAAGAGATTCTGATTTAGACCTTCAAACTAGAATAGAAAAAATAGAAGAATATCTTTATAGTGACAGAAAAAATGGAGAAGCATTGCTAGATAGAATAAATGATATATATTCATATTTACTTATAACAGATAAAGATTTCATTAAAAAAGGTCAATTTTTAAAACGAGAAATAGGGGTTATAGAAATAAGAACGGTTAAAAATTACGGTTCTTTAGAAGTAGGAGAAATATTAGAATTTAATTTAGAAAAAGATATTGAGGGGATAGCAAAAACGGGCTCTTTAGTAATAGGAAAAGTTATTAGCAAAACAACAGGCGGATTGTTTACTGATGAAAAAGTAACTATTGTTCTTGGGAAAATAATAAATCAAGAAAAAAGAGAAATAAGTATTTATAAGAAAATAGAATTAAAAGGAAATGTGCAGAGAATATTTGGTGGAAAATACGTAAGAATAGATAATATGGTAATAATAGGATAAGAAAGGAATAAAATGGCTACAAGAGTAATACTAAATAAAAATAAAGATAAAAAAATTAAAAATTTTTATCCAAATGTATTTAAAGATGAAGTAAAAGCAGTAATGGGGAAATATAATATTGGTGATATAGTTAATGTATGTGATGAGAAATTAAATTTTATAGGGAAAGGATATATTAACAACAATACAAATATTTTAGTTAGAGTATTAACAACAAAAGATGAAGATATAAATTATGAATTTTTTTATAAAAAAATTAAAGAAGCATATAAAAAAAGAACATATTTAAAAAAAGAAACAAATTCAAAAAGAATATTTTTTGCAGAAGCAGATGGAATTCCAGGATTCATAGCTGATGATTTTGATGGTTATTTATCAGTTCAATTTAGAAATGAAGGAATAGAAAAATATAAAGATATTATAATAAAAGCTATTTTAGAAATAGTAAAACCTAAAGGAATTTATGAACGATCAGATGTAGAAAATAGAGTAATTGAAGGTGTTGGTGAGCAAACAGGAATTATTTATGGAGAAATACCAGATAAAATTATAATGGAAGACAATGATTTGAGATATATAGTAGATATAATAAATGGTCAAAAAACAGGATTTTTCTTAGATCAAAGAGAATCAAGAAAATTTATAAGAAGATATTTAAATAAAGAAACTAAATTTTTAGATGTTTTTTCATCTAGTGGTGGATTTTCTATTGCAGCTTTAAAAGAAGGATGTCAAAAAGTAGTAGCAATAGATAAAGATAAATATGCATTGAAGTTATGTCATGAAAATTATAATTTAAATAAATTTAAAAATGAATTTAAAACTATTGAAGGAGATGCATTTGAAGTTTTAAAAGATATTGTAAAAAGTGGAGAACAATATGATGTAATTACATTAGATCCCCCATCTCTTATAAAAAAGAAAACAGAAAGAAAAAAAGGAAGAGAGTTTTTTTACAACTTATGTTTAGATAGTTTTAAAATTATAAAAAATGGAGGTATAGTAGGGATAATAACATGTGCATATAATATTACTTTACAAGACTTAATAGAAACGAGTAGAATGGCGGCATCAGAAAATGAACAAATATTAGAGGTGTTGGGAGTAAATTATCAACCAAACGATCATCCATGGATTCTTCATATACCAGAAACTTTATATTTAAAATGTTTGTGGGTAAGAGTATATAAAAAATAGGGAGGCGTATATGTATTTAGATCTATTATTTATTGTTATTTTATTGATTTTTGCATTACTTAGTTTCAAAAAAGGGATTATTTATGAGATATTATCGATATTTTTTTTGGGATTAAATATAGTAATATCAAAACAACTAACACCTATTGTATATTCAAAACTTAATGTTAGTGTTGACAAGGGAATAGCTAATACTATTATATATACTTTACTTTTTATAGCAGTATATATAGTATTTGGATTTATATTAAAATTATTTAGATTTGTTATAACTAAAAGTGTTAGTGGGAGTTTGGATAAAGTATTAGGAATGATACTTGGAATTATAAAAGGAGTAATTGTATCAGTATTTTTATTATTTATAATTACATTTGTAGCAAAATATCAAGAAAATTTAGAAAAACAATTAGATGATAGTAAAATAGCAAAAATATATATAAAAGCACAAAATGTTATTTTACCAATGATACCAAAAGATATATCAGACACAATAAAAAAATATACAGATGAAAAAGAGATAAAAAAAGTATTGAAAGAAGCACTTGATAAAAGGGGAAAATAAAAAATGAAGCTAATTAATAAATACATATATAAAGAGCTTACATTACCAATCATTTTTGGAATCAGTTTGTTTACTTTTATTTTTTTAATAGATATTTTAGTAAGCATGATGGAAAATATATTAGTTAAAAGTGTGCCAGTACTAGATGTACTGGAACTTTTATCTTATACGTTACCACCTATTTTTGCAGAAACTATACCTATGGGCGTTTTTTTAGGTATAATGATAACGTTTAGTTCTTTATCAACAACAAGTGAAATAATAGCAATGGAATCAATTGGAATTAGTTTAAAAAAAATAATAAGACCGACATTTACTTTATCTTTTATTATTATGTGTTTTGTATATTTTTTATATCAGAGTGTAATACCGCGTTCTGGTGAAAAACTTATAAAGATATCTAGAAAAATTGCTTATACAAAACCTTCGGTGCAGTTAGAAGAAAAAATATTTGTTACTGGAATAAATGATTATAATGTTTATATAAATCATTTAGAACCAGAAGGAACAGTTGCAGATAGTTTGGTTATATTTAAAAAAGAAATAGATACTATTTATCCACAAGTAATTTTGGCAAAAAAAGCAAAATGGGAAAATTCTAAAATGTATTTAAAAAATGCAACCTTTTATAAAGTGAGCAGTGATGGGAAAATATCTTTAAAAGGAAAATTTGAAAAACAAGAAGTTCCAATTAATACTTTTTTTGGAGATTTTAATACAACAATAGAAAAACCCGAAAACATGAGTATTAGTGATCTTTTAAAAAAAATTAATAATTTAAAAAAACAAAATAAAAAAACAATTAAATACGAGCTTGAAATGTATAAAAAGTTATATACTCCTAGTTCGATTTTGATATTATCAGTACTTGGAGTAATATTATCTGTAAATAATAATAGAACTGGGAAAGGTGCAAGTTTTGGAATAAGTATATTAATAATTTTTATATATATAACTCTTATTAATATTTTTTATATGATATCGCAAAAAGGAAATATTGCACCAAGTATTGCGATGATTATTCCTAATATTTTACTTTTATTACTTACAATGTTTTTATATGTAAAAAAAGCTAGGAGTAGATAGATGCTAAAAAAAATTGATATATACATATTGAAAAATTTTATAAAAAATTGGATTATGAGTTTGATTGGGTTTAATGTAATTTTTATTCTTAGTCAAATATTTAGAATTATAGGGTATGTTACTCAAGGTGAAATGACATATAGCGAGGCATTAATATATACATTATCAATAACTCCAGATATGATAATGACAGTATTACCACTCTCTATATTATTAGGTGGGCTTATAACTGTTAACAAAATGGCAACAACGCTTGAAATTACAGCATTAAAAACTTCAGGAATAAGTTTTTTTAGAATAGTAAGATATCCGTTAATATTTACTTTTACATTATCTTTTGGAGCGTTTTGGTTTTATAATAATGTTGTACCAATATCTAATAAAAAATCTAGAGAATTAAGATATGAAAAAGTATATAACAATCTTAAAATTTCTCAAATAAAAGCAGATGTTTTTTTAAAAGGAGAAGGTAATTATCTTTATTATATAAGGATAATAAATGGCGAAAAAAACACTATTGATAATATGGAATTAGTTTTATTTGATGATGAATTAAAAAAAATAAAAAAAATAATAGTATCTAAAAAAGGATATTTTGATATAAAAAAAAATAATTGGATATTAAAAGAAGTTGTTGAGAATGATTTAGAAAATAATGAAACTATCTTTTTTAATGAAAGGATATATGATATAATAAAAGAAAAACCACAAGATTTTTTAAGGGATAAGATAATATTAAGAGAAGCTAAATTAAATGATTTAAGAGATAGTGCAAATTTTATTAAAAGAACAGGTGGAGATGTCAGTAAATTATTGGTAGAGTTAAATAAAAGAATAGCTTATCCATTTGCAACTTTTGTTGTTAGTTTTTTGGGCTTATCTTTAGGAAGTAGATTTGTAAGAGGTGCATCAGCAATTAGTTTAGCACTTAGTATTTTTCTAGGCTATAGTTATTATGTAATTCAAGCAACGTTAGAAGCTTTATCAATTGGTGGTAAAATAAATAGTTTTGTAGGAGCTTGGATACCAAACTTATTATTTTTAGTAATTGGAATATATTTTTTAAATAAAGCAGAATATTAGGAGGACTTAATGGGTAAAATACTTCATTTAGATAATGGAACACCTTTATTATATGAAAAAATAACACATATTAATTCTTTTTCAATGGGAATATATGTAAAAACTGGAGCAATAGACGAAAAAGAAAATGAAAGTGGGATTTCGCATTTTATAGAGCATATGTTATTTAAAGGAACGGAAAAAAGAAGTGCAAAAGATATATCTGAAGAAATAGATAATATAGGTGGGAAAATGAATGCCTATACATCAAAAGATACAACAACATTTTATATAACGGGATTATCAGAACATTTTGAAATTGCTGCAGATGTATTAAGTGATATATTTTTAAATTCTACTTTTACAGAGAAAAATATTGAAAAAGAAAAAAAAGTAGTTATTGAAGAAATAAGAATGTATGAAGATATACCAGAAGAAAAGATACATGATATTAATAATGAATATATATTTAATGGGAACTATGGTAAAAATATTTTAGGAACAGAAGAGAGTATTAATGCGCTTACAAAAGAGAAGATATTAGATTATTATAGAACAAGATACACAAGTGATAATATTGCAATTGTAGTTGTAGGAAACTTGAGTGAAGAAGAAGTTTTAAAAACCTTTAACTTATACTTTAAAAACTTTAATACTATAAAAAAAGATAGAATAGAAAAAAAAGAATTTAAATTAAATGCAGTAAAAAATATATTAAAAAAAGAGATAAGTCAAGTACATTTATGTGTTAATACTTTGGGCAGTTCGTATACAAGTGAAAATAGATATGTAGGTTCTATACTTTCAATTATTCTTGGAGGAAATATGAGTTCTAGGCTTTTTCAAAAGATTAGAGAAGAAAAAGGACTTGCATATTCAGTATATACATTTAACACTGTATTTTATGAAGGTGGGGCTTTTTCTGTTTATGCAGGAACGACAAAAGAAAATTATAATGAAGTAATAGATATGATATACGAAGAATGGAAGGATATAAAAGAAAATGGAATCACAGAAAAAGAACTTGTTAAAGCTAAAAATCAAGTTTTAAGTTCGCTTATTTTAGGATTAGAAACAACAAGAGCTAGAATGTCAAGATTAGCCTCTTCATATATAACATATAATAAAATAATTCCTTTAGAGGAAATAAAAAATAAGATAAATGCTATTGATTTAGAAAGAGTAAAAAAATATGCAAATAAAATTTTTGATGAAAAATATTATTCAGTTACAATACTTGGTGATATAAATGAATAAAGTAATAATAAAATTAAAAAAAGAAAATGAAAATATAAAACTACCAAAATATATGACAGAAGGCGCTGCAGGAATGGATGTTTACTCTAATAATAGTGTTCCTATAACATTAAAACCATTAGAAAGAGCTCTTATTCCTACAGGATTGTATCTTGAGATTCCATATGGATATGAAATACAAGTAAGGCCTAGAAGTGGGTTAGCTATAAAACATGGAATAACAATGCTTAATACTCCTGGAACCATAGATTCTGATTACAGAGGAGAAATAAAAATCATATTAATAAATTTAAGTAATGATGAATATATAATTAATCCACAAGAAAGAATAGCACAACTTGTATTACAAAAAGTATATAAAGCAGAATTTAAGATAGTAGAAGCCTTAGAAGAATCTAAAAGAAACAGTGGTGGATTTGGACACACTGGAAAATAATAAAAGGAGGAAGTTAAATGGGGAGAGTAATAGCAGTTACATCTGGAAAGGGAGGGGTAGGTAAAACTACCACAGTATGTAATATAAGTACAGGATTAGCACTTGAAGGATATAATGTAGCTGTAATTGATGCTGATATAGGTCTTAGAAATCTAGATTTAGTAATGGGGTTAGAAAATAGAATAGTATATGATATAGTAGATGTAGTAGAAGGTAGAGCTACATTAAAACAAGCACTTATAAAAGATAAAAAGTTAAAATCAAAGTTACAACTTTTGCCAGCATCACAAACAAAAGATAAAACAGCAGTGTCACCCAAGGATATGGCAAAAATCACTGAAGAGTTAGCAAAAGAATTTGACTTTATTTTAATTGATTCACCTGCCGGAATTGAGCAAGGATTTAGAAATGCTGTAGTTGGAGCTGATGAAATAATTATAATAACAAATCCTGAGCTTTCAGCTATAAGAGATGCTGATAGAATAATAGGACTTTTGGATTCATATGAAAAATTAAATCTTAAACTTATCATTAACAGAATTAGACCAGAAATGGTTAGAAAAGGTGAAATGATAAATGTAGAAGAGATAAAAGATACATTAGAGGTTGATTTACTTGGACTTATTCCAGATGATGAAGCTGTTATAATTTCTACAAATAGAGGAGAAGCTGTAATTAAAGATGAAGAAACTAAAGCAGCTAAAGCTTACAGAAATATAATTAAAAGGTTACTCGGAGATGAAGTAGAATTTTTAAATGTTGAAAAAATCAAATTTATGGATCGTGTATTAAATATATTTCGAGGATAGGGAGATGTTGGGTGATGTTAAGTATATTTAAAAAAAATAAAAATAGTGCTAGTATAGCAAGTAATAGATTAAAAGTTGTAATTACTCAAGATAGAGCAAGTATTAGTCAGGAAGTAATGGAAGACTTGAAAAAAGATATGATAAAAGTATTTCAGAAATATTTAATTATTGAAGAAAGTGGACTGGAATGTAGTGTCCAAAGAGAAAGAGAGAAAAATATAGGTCTTTCTATTACAATACCAGTAAAAAAAGTAAAAAGAAAAGGAAATATTTTTGATGAAGACTAATAGTAGAACTATTTCTAAGTTAAATAAAAGATTAAAAAAATTAGATTATGTGTTTATTATTAATATAATAATAATTTTTTCTTTTGGATTGATGACAATTTATAGTGCTACAAGAGTTAAAACAGATACGTTTATTATAAAAGAAATAATATTTGGAATTATGTCAATAGTTGTATTTTTAGTTTTTTCTCTTATAGACTATAGAATTTATTCTAAAAATGCAAAACTTATATATATATTTAATATTTTATTTTTGTTATCTATATATATATTTGGAAGTAAAATATTAGGGGCAACAAGATGGATAAAGCTAGGACCTATAAATATTCAGCCTTCAGAATTTGCGAAAATATTTTTCATATTAACTTTTTCAGAACATTTAGTAAATGGTTATAACAAAAATTTTTATGGGCTAAAAAGTGTTTTTATTTCAAGTATACATCTAATTCCAATATTTTTATTAATTGTAAAACAACCAGATTTAGGGACTTCGTTAGTTTTAGTATTTTTATATATGGAGCTTATATTTTTAAATAATATAGATTTAAAAACATATATTAGTTTGATATTTTTAGGTATTGTATCTATTCCAATTGGATATTTTTTCTTTTTAAAAGAATATCAAAAGAAAAGAATATTAACTTTTTTAAATCCAGAAGCTGATATTTTAGGAAGTGGATGGAATGTAATTCAATCAATGATAGCCGTAGGTTCCGGAGGAGTATTTGGAAAAGGATTATTTCAAGGGACTCAAAACAAATTAAAATTTCTTCCAGAATCACATACTGACTTTATATTTGCAGTACTTAGTGAAGAATTAGGATTTGTAGGGTCCGGATTTTTAGTAATATTATATCTTTTTTTAGTATTTTCAATTATAAAAATAGGAAATAAAAGTGAAGATAAATATGGAAGTTTAGTAGCATATGGAATAGCGGGGATAATTTTTTTTCATAGCATAGTAAATATAGGAATGGTAATAGGAATAATGCCTGTTACAGGATTACCCCTTTTACTTATGAGTTATGGAGGAAGTTCACTTTTATTTACAGCAATGATATTAGGAATAGTTCAAAGTATAAAAATATATGGTTCAAAATAGCAAGGATTTCTTGCTATTTTTATATTAAAGAGAGGAAATAAAAATGATAAAAATAATAATAAATGAACAATATGAAAATAGTAGGATTGATAAATATATTAGAAAAAATTATCCAAAATTAAAATTAGGAGATATATTTAAATTTTTGAGAAGTGGTAAGATAAAAGTAAATAATAAAAAAGTAAAACAAAATTACAGATTAAATATAGGAGATGAATTATCTTTATATTTTATTTATGAAAATGAGGAATATAAATATTATAAACTTAATGAAAAAGAGAAACAAGATATAAAAAATAGAATAATTTATGAAGATGAGGAGATATTAATATTTTTTAAAAATCCAAAAGAAGTAATGCATAAAGGAAGTGGATATGAAGTTGGAATTAGTGAAAAATTAAAAAGTTATTTGAAAAATAAAAATTTTTCATTTGTTAATAGGATAGATAAGGATACGTCTGGGCTTATACTTGGTGGAAAAACACTTCCTAAAATTAGAGAATTAACAGAAATTATAAGAGAAAGAAATATAAGTAAAAAATATTATTTACTAGTTAAAGGAAATATAAATAAAAATAGATTTGAAATAAAAAATAAATTATTAAACAATGGCGATAAAGTAGTAGTAGATGATAATGGGAAAATAGCTATAACAAAATATAGAGTGATAGAACGCTATAATAGTTTTACTTTACTTGAAGCAGAAATTCTAACAGGAAGAAAACATCAAATAAGAGTACAAATGCAAAATATTGGACATTCTATTATAGGTGATAAAAAATATGGTGGGATAAATGATAAATATATGTATTTAAATTCTTATAGTATATCATTTGATAAAATAGACATTCAAACAGATATACCAAATTATTTTAAAAAATACATTAATAATAAAAATATTAAACATTTATAATATATATGGTAAGAAGTGTTGAAAAAAAATAAAATTAATGATATAATTTGTCGTAAAATAAATAATAAGATAACTCATATAATTCTGTAATAAGGTCAGAAGTCTCTACAGGCTACCGTAAATAGCCTACTATGAGTGGAAAAACCTAGTTGGTGTATTTCACTTAGAAATGAGTTTTTAAGTGTTATATATTAACTAGGTTTTTTTAATATAAAAATAGGAGGTAGAGATGGAAAATTTTTTAATGAATTTTTTCAGAATTAAGGAACATCATTCATCAATTAAAAGAGAAGTAATAGGAGGATTTACTACATTTATTACTATGGCGTATATTATATTTGTAAATCCTAACATTTTAAGTGCTACAGGGATGGATAGAGGAGCATTAATAACAGTGACTTGTTTAGCGTCCTTTATAGGAACAATTATTGCTGGGTTATGGGTAAATGTACCATTTGCTATGGCACCAGGAATGGGACTTAATGCATTTTTTACATATACATTAGTAATAGGAAACGGGGCTAGTTGGCAACAAGCGTTAGGAGTAGTATTTTTATCAGGAATAGTATTTTTATTGCTTACAATTATTGGAATAAGAGAAAAAATAGTAAATGCAATACCAATCTCTTTAAGACTTGCTGTATCAGCAGGAATAGGACTTTTCATTACTTTTATAGGATTAAAAGGGATGGGATTAATAGTTGGTGATCCAGTAACACTTGTAAAATTAGGAAAAATAACAACACCATTAATTTTAGGACTGACAGGTCTTGTAATAATTACTGTACTTGAAATAAAAAATATAAGAGGATCATTATTAATAGGAATTTTAGCAACAACAATTTTAGGGATAATGATGAAACAAGTAGAATTACCTACTGCGATTATATCTATGCCACCGGCTATTTCACCAATAGTATTTAAACTTGATATAAAAGGAGCATTACAAATAAGTATGCTTGGAGCGATATTTTCATTTATGTTTGTAGATTTATTTGATTCAGTTGGTACAATTATGGCTTGTGCTCATGAAGCAGAACTTGTAAAAGAAGATGGGACAATAGATAAAATAGGGAAAATATTAGAAGCGGATGCAATAGCTACAGTAGTAGGGTCATTACTAGGTACAAGTACAACAACTACATATGTAGAGTCGTCATCAGGAATAGCAGCTGGAGCAAGAACAGGACTAGCTTCTGTAGTAACAGGGTTATTGTTTTTATTAGCATTAATATTTACACCAATTATTGGGATAGTACCAGTATTTGCAACATCTCCAGCACTTGTTGTAGTTGGAGTATATATGTTTAAAAATGTAAAAAATATTGATTTAAAAGATTTTGAAGTAGCAGTACCATCATTTATTACAATAGTAACAATGCCTTTAACTTATTCAATTAGTACAGGAATAAGTTTAGGTTTTATTTCTTATGTTATAGTAACAGTAGCTGCAGGAGATATTAACAAAATAAAACCTACAATGTGGATAATAGCATTATTGTCATTATTAAATTTTATAGTGACAGGACATTAATATAAAAAAAGGCTCTAGATTTTTCTAGAGCTTTTATTCTTCTAATTTTTTTATTTCAAAATTATAGCTAACATCTTCTTTAAATTCTTCTATAATTTCAACAATTTCTTCGTTGTCTTCATCATAAAACCATATTAACGAAATATCTTTATTATTTTTTTTATGATATAATTCTAAAATATCAAAAATATTCATAATACATTTTGAACTACTTGTATTTAAATATGTAAGATAGATTTCAAGTGATAATTGGTTGTTTGAAGTATCTGAAAAATAATTTTTAATAGCTGTAAAAAGAGGTGTATAAAATTCAAATGAATTTTCTGGATAAGACTCTCCTTTTATGATTAATTTTGATTTGCTAATGTTAAAATGAATTTCAGGGCTATATTTAGTAGCTCTAATAAATAAATCTTCCATTTTTTATTCCCCCTTTTTTAAGTCAATTCCTATTATTGTAATATCATCTCTTTGTTCATCAAAAAAATTATTAAAATAAGATAAGAAATGATTTTTTTGATTATGCATTGAATAAAGAGAATATTTTTTTATTAATTCTTTAAATCTTTTTTTTGAAAATCTTTTGTTATTATTTTTATTAGGTTGTTTTATAATCCCATCAGTAGTAAGATAAATTGATTTAATTTCCTCAAGGTCAATAAATTGACTAGAATAATTAAAATTATAAGGTGTTTTTAAATATCCTAGACTAGGTTGTTTTTGGTAAATTTCAATAACATTATTTTGATTATCTAATAAATACATGGGTATTTTTGTATTAGAAAATATTAACTTATTGATTATAGGATTATATTTAAAGATAGCAATTTCTAATCCATCATCAGTTAAGTTGCTTTCATGTTTATTGAGAATATTACGAAGTTTTTTATGTAATATAGTTAATATTTGCCCAGTATCTTCATTATATGGATTAGATAATATATTTTCTAAAAATTGATATACTTTAATTGATAAAAAAGCACCAGGGATACCATGCCCAGTACAATCTATAAGAGCAAAGTAAAGAATGTTATTAACTTCTTTTGCATAATAAAAATCACCACTAACTATTTCTAAAGGCTTCCAAATAGAAAAATATGAAGAAAAATATTTATTAAGTAAATTTTTTTCTGGGAAAATAGAAAGCTGTATTTTTTTAGCATATCGCAAAGAATCTATAAATTTATAATTAGTATTTAATTTTTCATTGTTTTTTAATAAAGATAGAGCAGTTTCTTCAATCCTAAGATCTAAATCTTGGTTATAAAATTCAATTTGTTTTTCGAGTTTCTTAATTTTATAATTAAAATTATCAATTTCTTTTTTATATGAGTTAATTATTTCTTCAATAATAATAATTTCATTTTTTAAGTTACCATTATAATTATAATCGTTAATAATTTTTTTTATATTAAAAAAAATATTTCTATTTATATAATTATAAAGAATAAAAATAAAAATAAAGAAGCTCATAAAAAGAGAAAATACTGTTAAATAATAAAACTTAAAAAATTCTTCTTTTTTAAGTTTTATATTTGAATATGTTTCAGTAAAATCGTTTGAAATATTTAATAATCTTTTGTTTTTTTCAAAAATTAATTTATTTTTAAATTTTAAATAGTTGTTATTATCAAAAATCATATTGTCAAATATATAATTGATATTTGATTCTGTTTTAAATTCAAGGAGTAATAATATTTTTTCATTATCTTTTGATAGTTTATTAATCCTAGGTTTAAAGTAAAAAAAATTAAGAATAACAAATAATAAAAAAGACACCATAATTAATATATTTAAAAAAAATATTAATTTAGTAGAAAGTGAATAGTTTTTAATAATTTTTTTCATGAAATCCCTCAATTTATTCAAGATATGGTAAAGTGATTATAAATCGTGTACCTTTATTTATAATAGATTCTACTTTTATAGATCCGTTTAATTTGATTATTTCTTCTTTAACTTTTGTTATTCCCACTCCTCTGCCAGCAGAATAATTTATAGTTCTATTAGTAGAAAAAGAAGGCTCAAAAATAACCTCTAAAATATTTTTAGAATATTTTTTCTTTAAAAATTCTCCATTTGAAAGAGAATTAAGTTTTTTTAATAACATTTTTTTATCAATACCTTTACCATCATCAGTAATTATTATAGAAAATAAATTTTTATTTTTTATAGTTTTTATATTAATATTTCCACCTTTAGTTTTTTTTAATAGATCTCTTTTTTCAGGAGATTCAATAGCGTGTTCTGCAATATTTCTAAATAAATGTATAAGAGTTTTTAAAAAATTTTTATAATATTTAGGAGAAAGCATAATATCATTACCTTCTATTTTAAATGATGATATAAATTTATGGTTTGATTTACAACTGTTATATGTGAAAGTTTTTAAATTATTAAAATGTTTATGTAGTGAAATATATTTTAAAGAATAAACTTCTTTTTTTATATTATCAGAAGGACAGTATTTACTTACTGCGTTTATAAGTAAATCAATTCGTTCTTCTGAAATTTCAATATATTTATTTTCATTAAAGAAATTCTTTCCAAGATAAAACTCAATAATAGATTTATCTTTTTGAAAAAGTTTTGAATGATTAATATTTTTTATTAGTGGGAAAATATCAAATTTAAGTTTATGTTCCATAAAATAACTAAGCTTTGATTCAAAGTGATGTAATTTTTTGACAGTATTAAACATATAAAATTGAGAAAATAAAGCTTTAAAATTATGGATTTCAATAAATATTTTACTACAACTTTCTTCAAAAGAATAAGAAGAAATTATTTCTGGTAAAATTTGATGATAAAAATTTATATAATCATTTATATTGTTTTTTAATTCAATACTATTTGAGATAGCACTAGTTAACATTAAAATAGTTCTTTTTTCATTTTGGATTCTTCTTCTAAATTTTATTTGTTCAGTAATATCAGTTAAAATAAATACTAATAATTCTACTTCAGTATTGTCACTTAAAATTTTAGTTAATTCATAGTCGATTGTAATATGTTTTTTATTTATAATAAAATTATTTTCTAAAAGAGATAAGTAAACTCTTTTTTTTATAGGATGAGATGTAAACAGTGAGTTTAATGTATTTATATATGTTTCTTTAGCGTGTTCTGACTTAAATGATAATAAATCTAGGATATTTAATCCAGTAATAGAATTTTTATTAAAAATTCTTAAAGATTCTTTACTAATTTTTTTTTGAATAATAAAATTTTTATCTATAAATAAAAAACCTTGTTTAGAGTTATCTAATAATAATTGAACTTCTTTTTCAGAAATAAGAGATATTTTTTGAAATTTATCACCAAGTGCAGTAAGCTTTAATGTTTGTTTTAATAATTTTTGATAATCCTTTAATAATTGGTTATAGGAATTAGAAATTTCTTCTTTTGAAATGTTATTATTATTTTTAAAAAAATCTTCTAAAAATTTTTTATTATTTTCAATAATGTCAAATTCTTTTTTAAATAAATTATCAAGCTTCATATTATCCCCCATTTTATTTGACCTTATAATACATTATAATATAAAATACATATATATTTCAATAAATATAATTGTTTTTTTTAAAAAGTTTTGTTAGAATATATAACAGTAATTAAAAAAAAGGAGATATCATGAAACTAGAAGGAATAATAAATATAAATAAACCCAAAGGGATCACTTCATTTGATGTTATAAGAAAATTAAGAAAAATATTAAAAGAAAGAAGAATAGGACATACAGGTACTTTAGATCCTTTAGCAGAAGGAGTTTTAGTAATTTGTGTTGGGAAAGTTACTAAACTAGCAAGTTTGATTGAGGCAAAATCAAAAACATATATAGCAGAATTTGAATTTGGCTATAAAACAGACACTTATGATGTTACTGGAAATATAATAGAAAAAACAGAAAATTTTATTATTTCAAAAGAAAAATTAATAAATATATTAAAAAAATTTGAAGGTGAAATAAAACAAATACCTCCAATGTATTCAGCAATAAAAGTAGATGGTAAAAAATTATATGAGTTAGCTCGTGAAGGAAAAGAGATAGAAAGAAAAGCTAGAAAAATAAAAATAGATTATATAAAGTTATTAGAGTTTGATGCTAAAAAAGCTAAAATAGAGTGTAAAGTATCAAAAGGAACATATATTAGGAGTTTAATTTATGATATAGGTGAAGAATTGGAATGTTTTGCTACAATGACATCACTAATAAGAACTAAAGTAGGAAAATATAATATTAAAAATAGTTTTACAATAGAAGAAATAGAGGGAAATTTTATAAAAAATAATATAGATTTTTTACTTAGAGTAGAAGAAAGTTTTGATTTTAATAATATAGAAATAAAAGAAAAAATCAAAAAAAATATGCTTATAAATGGAAATAAAATAAGTTATAAAGGGGAAAATGGTTATTATAAAATATATTTTGATAATAAATTTTGGGGAATAGGAATAATTGAAAATAATTATTTGAAGCCATATAAATATTTTAATATAGAATAAAAAAAAGCTGTCAAATATTTGACAGCTTTTTTTATTTTGATGATAAAAATTTATTAATAGATTCAGCAGCTTCTCTTCCTTCATTTATAGCCCATACAATAAGAGATTGACCTCTTCTCATATCTCCAGCTGCAAATATTTTTTCTTTTGAAGTTTGATAATTTTTTGTATCTGCTTTTACATTTCCACGATTATCAAGCTCTATTTTTAAATTATTTATCAAACCATCATGTTCTGGATGAACAAAACCAATAGCCAAAAGAACTAAGTCTGCTTCGACTTTAAATTCACTATTAGGAACTTCTTTCATAACTTTTTTTCCATTTTCATCAGTAATCCATTCTACTCTAACAGCATGGAATTCTTTTACGTTATTATTTTCATCACCAGTAAATTGTTTTGTTAATATATTCCATTGTCTGATTTCTCCAAGTTCACATTTCCCTCCAAGACATGTTTCGGCTTCTTCATGAGCTGTATTAATTTTTAATGTTTGTGGAAAATTTGGCCAAGGATTATCTTGAGGTCTATCAAGGGGCGGCTTATTTAAAAGTTCTATTTGATATATAGTTTTAGCGCCTTGTCTTATAGCGGTTCCAACACAGTCAGCTCCTGTATCTCCACCACCAATTATTATTACTGATTTATCTTTTGCGGTTATTAGCTCTTTTTCTGGGATAGTTTCTCCTGCATTTAATCTGTTTTGTTGGATAAGATAATCCATTGCATAATGAATACCTTTTAAATCTCTTCCATATACAGGAAGGTCTCTAGCTAATTTGGAACCACCAGCAAGTAGTATAGCATCATATTCTTTTTCTAATTCGTCTACGCTAATATCTACTCCAACATTAGTATTATAAATAAACTTTACACCCTCTTCAATAATTTGATTAACTCTTCTTTCAACTACATATTTTTCGATTTTATAATCAGGAATACCATAAGTTAATATTCCACCAGCTTTACTATCTCTTTCATATACAGTAACATTGTGTCCAGCTCTATTAAGTTGCTGAGCAGCTGCGAGTCCAGCAGGACCACTTCCAATAACAGCTACTTTTTTATTAGTTCTATTTTTAGGTGGCATAGGTTTAATCCATCCATTTTCCCAACCTTTTTCTACAATATTTAGTTCGATATTTTTTATTGTAACAGGTTTATCATTAATTCCTAAAACACATCCACCTTCGCATGGTGCTGGACAAACTCTTCCAGTAAATTCAGGGAAGTTGTTTGTACTATGAAGAATAGTAAGAGCTTTTTCCCATTCACCTTTGTGTGCAAAATCATTCCATTCAGGGCATATGTTTCCTACGGGACATGAAAAGTGGCAAAAAGGAATACCACAATCCATACATCTAGCAGCTTGTTTAACTAAATATTCATCTGTAAATGGTTTATATAATTCTTTAAAATCTTTTATTCTTTCTTCAATAGGTCTTTTTTGTGCTTCTTCTCTAGGAAATTCTAAAAATCCTCCTAATTTACCCATTATTATTTCACCTTCCCTTCTAATAGAAGAGCTTTATATTCTGGAGATAATACTTTTACAAATTTTTGTAAAGATTGATCCCAATTTTCTAAAATTTCTTTTGCTCTATTACTATTAGTATATTGATAATGTTTTTCAATCATAGATTTTAGCTCATTTATAGATGTTTCATCATCTACTTTTTCCATAATTACCATATTTTTATTTAATCTTGATTCAAATTTTCCGTCAATATCATATACATATGCAATTCCACCACTCATACCAGCACCAAAGTTTCTTCCAGTAGTACCAAGAATAACAGCTCTACCACCAGTCATATACTCACATCCATGATCGCCAATTCCTTCTACTACTGCATAAGCACCAGAGTTTCTTACGCAAAATCTTTCCCCAACTCTACCATTAAAGTATGCTTCACCTTTTATAGCACCGTATAAAATAGTATTTCCTCCTATTATATTATCTTCAGGTTTAAAAGTAGCTTCTTTAGGAGCTTTTATAATAACTTTTGCTCCGAATAATCCTTTACCAATATAGTCATTACCTTGACCTTCTAGATTATAAGTAATACCCTTCATTCCAAATACTGCAAAACTTTGACCAGCAACACCTTTAAAATTTAAAGTGATTGTATCATCAGGTAATCCTTGAGAACCATATTTTTTAGCAACTTCACCACTAAGCATAGTTCCAGTTGTTCTATTCATATTTATAATAGGTTTGTTTATTATAATTTTTTCGCCATTTTCAAGAGCTGGTTTAGCAAGATTAATTAATTCTCTATCTAAAATACTGTCTATACCATGATTTTGTTTTCTTAAACATTTAGTACCAATAGAGGAGTCAACTTGTGGTTTATAAAGTATTTTGCTAATATCTACACCATTAGCTTTCCAATGATTAATAGCGTCATTCATTTCAATTAAATCAGTTCTACCAATCATTTCGTCAAGTGTTCTAAATCCAAGCTCAGCCATTATTTCTCTCACTTCTTGAGCAATAAATCTAAAGAAATTAATTACATATTCAGATCTTCCTAAAAATCTTTTTCTAAGTACAGGATCTTGAGTAGCGACCCCTACTTGACATGTATTTGTATGACAACTTCTCATCATAACACATCCAAGAACTACAAGTGGAGCAGTAGCAAAACCAAATTCTTCAGCTCCAAGAAGAGCAGCAATTACGACATCTCTACCTGTTTTTAATTGCCCATCAGCTTGTATTCTTACTCTATCTCTTAAATTATTTAAGATAAGTACTTGATGTGCTTCTGAAAGACCAAGTTCCCAAGGCAATCCAGCATGTTTAATTGATGATAATGGAGCAGCACCGGTACCACCATCATATCCAGAAATAAGTATCATATCTGCATGTGCTTTTGAAACACCAGCAGCAACAGTACCAACCCCTACTTCAGAAACTAATTTTACACTTACTCTTGCTTGAGGATTTACATTTTTAAGGTCGAATATTAATTGTGCTAAATCTTCAATTGAGTATATGTCATGATGTGGAGGAGGAGAGATTAAATCTATTCCGGGCGAAGTGTGTCTAACACTTGCAATTTCTTCACTTACTTTATGTCCAGGAAGATGCCCTCCTTCTCCAGGTTTAGCTCCTTGAGCCATTTTAATTTGAAGTTCATCTGCATTTACAAGATAATGAGTAGTAACACCAAATCTACCAGAAGCTATTTGTTTTATAGCACTTCTTCGATTATCTAAAAATCTAGCAGGATCTTCGCCTCCTTCTCCAGAGTTAGATTTTCCTCCAATAGTATTCATTGCAATAGCTAGAGCTTCATGAGCTTCTCTTGAGATTGAACCAAATGACATTGCTCCTGTAACAAATCGTTTCATAATATTTTCAACAGGTTCTACCTCTTCAATTGAAATAGGAGTAGATTTTTTTAATTTAAATAAACCTCTAATAGTTGCTAATGCCTCACTTTGCTCATTTATAATCTTAGAATATTTTTTGTATTCTTCATAATTTCCGATTCTAGTAGAATACTGTAATGTAGCTACAGCTTCTGGAGAGAATAGATGTTTTTCACCTTTTTTTCTCCATTTATATTCACCTTCATTAACTAATAAATCATCTTTATCTAAAAAATTATCAAATGCATAGTCATGTCTTATTCGTGTTTCTTTTTCTATTACATCAATTCCAACTCCTTCTATTCTCGAAGGTGTTCCTTTAAAGTATTTATTAATGAATTCATTTTTTAGTCCAAGTGCTTCAAAAATTTGAGCCCCTCTATAACTTTGGATTGTAGAAATACCCATTTTTGACATTATTTTTAATAAACCTTTGCCAATAGCTTTTATATATTTTTCTTGTTTTTTATCAATGTTTGAGTTAGTTAAATATTGTTTAGTTTCACATAAATATTTAATACTGTCTAATGCTAAATATGGATTAATAGCAAGAGCACCATATCCGATAAGTAAAGCAAAATGCATTACCTCTCTAGCTTCTCCAGTTTCAATAATTAAATCTATACCATTTCTTAGATGATTTTGTATTAAATAATGATGCAATCCAGCGGTAGCTAATAATACTGGAATAGCTATTTTATCTTTGGAAATATTTTTATCAGATAAAATAAGAATTTTTTTACCAGATTTAATTATTTTTTTAGTATTTTCAAATAAATTATTTAAACCTTCTTCTAAAGATAGATTTTTATCAAAGCATATATCAATAATTTCAGCAGAATCCAAGTTTTCAATTTTAGCTAATTGAATGTTGCTTAAAATAGGTGTATCTAATTTTATTAAATCGCAATTTTCTTCTTTATCAATAAGTATATTACCATGAATACCTATATTAGTAGTAAGAGACATTACAATTTCTTCTCTTATTGGGTCAATAGGGGGATTAGTTACTTGAGCAAATAATTGTTTAAAGTAAGCAAATATATTTTTTGATTTATTTGAAAGTACAGCAAGAGCAGCATCATTTCCCATAGAACCAATTGGCTCTTTAGAATTTTTAGCCATATTTGCAATAACTTCTTTTAATTCTTCTCTAGTATAACCAAATGCTCTAAATTTTTTAATTATTTCATTTTTATTGTAATCATTTTTTAATTTTGGCATAGGTAGTTCATCTATTGATTTTTTTCTTTCAAGCCATTTTTTAAATGGTTTAGATTTTGTAAGAAGGTTTTCTATTTCATTCTCATCAAATATTTTTCCATTTTCAGTATCTATAAGCAAAACTTTGCCAGGTTGTAATCTATTACTTGATTTAATATTTTTTGGTTCAATTTCTAATGTACCAGCTTCAGAAGCTAAGATAATAGTATCGTCATGCGTTATAATGTATCTAGCGGGTCTTAAGCCATTTCTATCAAGTTTTCCTAATATATATCTACCATCTGTCATAGCTAAAGCAGCAGGACCATCCCAAGGTTCTACAAGACCAGAATAATATTCGAAATAAGCTTTTAAATCTTCAGATATATCTGGGTTATTTTCCCAAGCCATAGGTACTAATATACTAGCAGCATCTAATAAAGACTTTCCAGAAGCTATTAATAATTCAAGAGCATTATCTAAATTAGCAGAATCACTTTTTATTGGATCATTAATAGGAAATAATTTTTTAATATCCTCACCTATTACATCATTAAATAATTCAGGTTCTCTAGATAACATCCAGTTAACATTACCTTTTATTGTATTTATTTCACCATTATGGGCTAAATATCTAAAAGGTTGTGCTAAATCCCACGAAGGGAAAGTGTTAGTACTGTATCTTTGATGAACTAAAGCAATAGCACTTTCTAGATCTTTATCTTGCAAATCCAAATAGAAGGAATGGACTTGATCTGCAAGTAAAAGTCCTTTGTATACAATAGTTTTACTAGACATCGAAGGGATATAAAAATATTCTTTTTCTTCTATCTCTAATTCTTTTACGGCGTTTTCTATTTGTTTTCTTAAAATATATAATTTCAATTCAAAATTTTTACTTCCATTATTTTTTATAAATAACTGTTTTATATATGGTCTTGTTAGTTCAGCAGTTTTTCCAACTTCTTTTGTATTTACGGGAACTTCTCTCCAAGCAATAATTTCAAAGCCTTCATTTTTAACTATATTTTCTATTGTTTCTTTACACATAGTTCTAGAGTTTTTATTTTTAGGAAAAAATATCATTCCTACTCCATATTCAGAAAATTCAGGAAGATTATCAATTACTTTAGTAAAAAATTTATGAGGTAGTTGTAATAGAATACCAGCACCATCACCAGTAGTTGGATCAGCACCAACAGCTCCTCTATGTTCAATTTTTTCTAAAACACGTATTCCGTTTTTAACAATATCATGACTTTTTATTCCTTTAATGTTAGCTACAAGCCCTATACCACAATTGTCTTTTTCATATAACGGTGAATATAAACCTTGTGCCTCTGGAATTCCTATTCCTCTTTTCATAGTATATCCTCCAATCTTAAAATTACAACATAATTGTTTTTTTATATAATACAAGAATACTAAAAAAATAACAAATATATTATTTTTGTAATAAGTATATATAATATTAATAGTAATCTTATAAAAAAAATATAAAAGGGAATTAATTTTTAAAATTAATTCCCAATGTAAACTATTTGTTATCTTTTGGTAAAAAAGGCATAAGTTTTTTTATTTGTTGTGCACTATTTTTATCACATACCAATAATGCATCGTCAGTTTCAACGATTACCAAATCTTTAACCCCTAACGTTGCAATAATCTTTTTATTATTTCCAATAATGATATTATTTTTACTATTTATATTTATAGCATGAGTGTTTTTTACAACATTACCATTTTCATCACAGGGGAAAATTTCGTCAAGAGCAGGAAAGCTACCAATATCATTCCACCCAAAATCAACAGGAATAACTTTTATATTATTAGATTTTTCCATAACTCCAAAATCAATAGAGATTTTTTCAAATTTTTCAAAATCTTCTCTTACGAGTTCGGATAACTCTAAACCATATTTGCCAGTACAAATTTTATTTTTAATATTACATAGAATAGAATAATGTTTTGGCATGTATTTTTCAATAGATGAAAGCATAACTTCAGATGAAAATATAAACATACCACTATTCCATAAATAATTTCCAGCAGCAACATATTCTTCTGCTCTTTCAAGATTTGGTTTTTCCCAAAATCTTTTTACAGGAGCAGGCTCTCCTATATAGCATTCTCCATTTGTTTCAATATATCCATAGCCAGTTTCTGGTCTACTAGGCTTTATCCCTAAAGTTATTATTCCACCTTTTTTAGCTTCTTCAGCTGCAGATTGGAGTCTTTTTCTAAAATTTTCTTCATTTTTTATAAGATGATCAGAAGCTAAAACAATTATTTCAGATTCTTTATATTTATTATCAATAATCATAGTTCCATATCCAATGGCTGCTGCAGTATCTTTAAAAAGGGGCTCTATGATTATGTTTTCTTCAGGAATAAAAGGTAACTCATTTTTTACTGAATCAGCTTGAATAATATTAGTCCCTATAAATATTCTTTCAGCAGGGATAATAGGTAAAATCCTGTCAACTGTTTCTCGAATCATAGATTTTTCAGATATTAATTTTAGTAATTGCTTAGGTTTGTTATTTCTTGAAAGAGGCCAAAATCTTTGTCCGCTACCTCCTGCCATAATAAAAGCTGTTAGCATTGTATTCCTCCTTAAAAATTTATAGTAATTTTTATCACATATATTTTACTATAAAAATAAAAGAATTAAAAGAAATTTATAATAATTTAGAAGCTATTTCAGCTAATTTTGAACGTTCTCCTTTTATTAAAGTAATATGACCAGCTAAATCAACATTTTTAAATTTTTCAGCTAAATATGTAAGTCCATTGCTATTTGAATCTAAATATGGATTATCAATTTGATAAGGATCACCAGTAAATATAAGTTTTGTATCTTCTCCCGCTCTTGTGACAATTGTCTTAATTTCATGTGGAGTAAGATTTTGAGCTTCATCAATAATAATAATACCTTTTGGGATAGTTCTCCCTCTTATATATGTAAGAGCTTCTATTTTTAATAATCCCATACTTTGTAAAGCTTCCACTACTTTTTCTCCTGATTTATCTTCTTTAGTTTCTGATAAGTAATCAAAATTATCAAATATTGGTTGCATCCAAGGTTTTAATTTTTCTTGTTCACTACCAGGAAGATATCCAATATCTTTTCCCATTGGAATAATAGGTCTAGCTACAAGGATTTTTTTATATATTTTTTGTTCAACTGTTTGTTCTAAAGCACTAGCAAGAGCAAGAAGTGTTTTACCAGTACCAGCTTTTCCAACTAAAGTTACTATTTGAATATTTTTATCTAAAAGTAATTCAAAAGCACATTTTTGTTCTAAATTTCTTGCTTTAATACTCCAAGGGGTATTAAAACTAAAAGATAATTTTTCTAATCTTTTTTTTGTATAGTTATATTTAGTTAAAAAAGATTTATTATTATTTAAAATATTAACAAATTCATTAGGATAAGGTTCATTTTCTAAAATTTCATTATATTTAATTTTACCAGATTTATTTATTGTATTGAATAATGATTCATCGACTTCAATTTTACTTAATCCGCTATAAAGTTCATCAATTTTTATAGTATCTGTTTCATAATCTTCAACAGGAATTTTTAAAGCATCTGCTTTTATTCTCATATTAATGTCTTTTGTAACTAAAATTGTTTGTTCTTTGTTATCTGAAATTTCTTTTGCAACAGATAGTATACGATTATCTACTTTGTCTTCTCTTAAAAATTCAGGTAAAGAGGTTAAAGAACCTTTTGTTTCTACTATTAAAGTACCATTATTATTTAATTTGACACCAGTATTGAGATTACCATTTTTTCTAAGAGTATCTAACAGCCGTGCTGTAACTCTAGCATTTCTACCTTTTTCTCCTTCAGCTCTTTTTAATTTATCAATTTCTTCAATAACATAAATAGGTACAATAACTCGATTATCTCCAAAATTATATATTGCATTAGGATCATGAATTAGAACATTAGTATCTAATATAAAATTCTTTTTCATCTTTTTCATCTCCTTTCATATATATATTATACAAAAAAAAAGAGAAAAAACCTTTTGTCTTTTCTCTAAAATTTATTTATTATCTTTTTGATCTTTTTCTTTCTCCTGCTTTTAGTATTTTTTTTCTCATTCTAATATTAATAGGAGTAATTTCTAATAATTCATCATCTTCTATATATTCAAGAGCTTGTTCTAAAGAAAATTTTCTAGGTGGAGCAAGTTTAACATTCTCATCACTACCAGCTGCCCTCATATTTGTAAGTTTTTTACCTTTACATGCATTTACAATAAGGTCATTTTCTCTACTGTGTTCTCCGACAATCATTCCTTCGTATATATCGACTCCAGGTTCAATAAAAAGTGTTCCTCTTTCTTGTATATTAAACAAAGCATAAGCAACACTTACCCCAGGTTCTGTTGCCACTAAAACACCTCTAGTTCTTGTAGGAATATCGCCTTTATAGAATTCATACTCATAAAATGATTGATTTAAAACACCAGTTCCTTTTGTGTCAGTTAAAAATTCATTTCTAAATCCAATAAGACCTCTGGCAGGAATTTTAAATTCAAGTCTAGTATATCCATCGTTTCCTTGAACCATATTTATCATTTCACCTTTACGAAGGCCCATTTTCTCTATGATTGTTCCCACATATTCATCTGCTACATCAATAGTAGCTAATTCAATTGGTTCTGTTTTTTGTCCTTCTAACTCTTTAAATATAACTTGTGGTTTAGAGACTTGTAATTCATATCCTTCTCTTCTCATATTTTCAATAAGAATAGATAATTGAAGCTCACCTCTTCCTTTAACAATAAAGGCATCTGGAGAATCAGTCATTTCTAATTTCATACTGACATTAGTTTGAACTTCTTTTTCAAGTCTAGCAAGGATTTGTCTAGAAGTAAGGAATTTACCATCTTGGCCAACAAATGGAGAATCATTTACCATAAATGTCATAGCAAGAGTAGGTTCATCAATTTCTATTAATGGAAGAGGGATAGGGTTTTCTTTTGAAGCAATAGTTTCCCCTACATCAACTTTTTCAAGTCCAGCAATAGAGATAATATCCCCAGCGAAAGCTTCCTTTAATTCAACTTGATTAAGGCCTTCATATCCAATTAGTTTAGATATTCTATATAATAATCTTTCGCCATCGCGTTTTAAAAGAACAACTTCTTCACCTAATTTTACACTACCGTTATATATTCTTCCTGTTCCAATTTTTCCTAAATAGTTATCATAATAAATATTTGTTATTAAAAATTGAAATGGTGCATTTATATCTCCTTCTGGGTCATCAACATTTTCTAAAATTGTATCAAATAATGGAATAAGATTTTCATCAGGATCATCAAGGTTATGTTTAGCAAAACCATTTTTAGCTGATGCATAAATTATAGGGAAATCAAGTTGATATTCATTGGCATTTAATTCTACAAATAAATCAAAAACCATATCAACAACTTCATCAGGCCTAGAGTTTGGTCTATCAATTTTATTTATAACTACAATTGGTCTATGACCATGTTCAAGTGCTTTTTTTAATACATACTTTGTTTGAGGCATAGCCCCTTCAAATGCATCTACAAGTAAAAGAACATTATCTGCCATTTTTAAAATTCTTTGTACTTCACCACCAAAATCGGCATGTCCAGGTGTATCAACAATATTTATTTTATAATCTTTATAAAATATTGATGCATTTTTAGAAAAAATAGTAATTCCTCTTTCTTTTTCTAAATCATTACTATCCATAACTCTTTCTTCAATTTTTTGGTTATCTCTAAAGATACCACTTTGTTTAAGCATAGCGTCAACTAAAGTTGTTTTACCATGATCAACGTGTGCAATAATTGCAATGTTTTTAATTTTATTACTCATTCATATAACTCCTTCATTTTTTAAATTACACAATAGTATATCATTTCTATATAAAAATTACTATATATTTTATTTTTGATTTTATTAGAGGATATAAGTTATAATTAAAGTAAAGTAAATATGAGGTGAAAATAAATGAAAAAATTAATAAGTTTAATATTATTTATGATAAATATATATATTGTTAATGGAAATGAAGTGTCGCAGCTAAATATAGCAATTCCTGTAGATACTAAACCATTTTCATTTATTAATAATAATGAATTAGATGGTATTATTGTAGATTTTTGGAATATATTAGGGGAAAGAAATAATTTAAAAATAAATTTTATTAAAACTAGATTTCAAGATATGAAAAAAATAATAAAAAATGAAGAGATAGATGGTTTAGCTTATTATCTGTATGATAAAGAACTAGCTAAAAATTATATTTTCTCGGATATTATTTATCAATTGGGGATAAATGCGTATTATTTAAATAAACTAGATTTTGATTTAAAAAAAGATAGAATAGGAATATTAAACAATGCTTTCTTAAAAAATTATTTTATTTATTCAAAAAAAGTTAAAATATATGAAACTGCAGAAGAAATGATTAAAGATTTAAAAAATGAAAAAATAGATGGAATAATTTTAAGTGATTTAGAGATAAAAAATGTTTTAGATAATTTTAATAATAAATTAGAATTAAAAAAATTAGAAAATTTTAAATTAAGTTTAGGATATAGAATTTTATTAAAAAATAAAAAATTAGAGGAAATGATAAAAAAATCTTTAAATGAATTGAAAATATCAGATATAAAATCTCTAAAAGAGAAATGGAAAATAGATTTAGATAAAATCTTTTTTAATAAAAAAGAAGTAGAAGAATTAAAAAAATCAAAAAAAATAGATGTTTTAGTGAAAAAAGATTTTCCACCGTATTCATTTAAAAATAATTTTGGTGAATATGACGGGATGTTTATAGAAATTTTTGAAAAAATAGAAAAAGAAACACCATTGAAATTTTATTATTTAAATAGTTATACTAAAAAAGATGAAATAGAATTAGAATTAGATTTTGATTATAGTAATAATTCTAATGGGATTATTTCTTCTAAAATGAGTATGGTAGTTAATGAAAATACAAATGAAATTAATGAGAATACTTTGAAAAATAAAAAAATTGTTATAGAAAAAAATAATAAAAAATTAAAAAAAATCAAAGAATTATATAAAAAAAATATAGATATAAAAGAAGTAAAAAATATATATGATGCATTGTCGCTTGTAAATGCAAATAAAGATTATGTATATATAGGAAATAATTTAACAATAAATAATATTTTAAAAAATAATATTTTAAAGAATATAAAAATTATTAAATATGATTTAATAAAATATTTAAATATAACAATTGAAAGCAATGATAAAAAATTAAAAGAATTAATTGAAAAATTAATTTTAAATCAATCGAGAGAATTTAAAGAAGAACTATTAAGAGAATATTCTTTAAAAAATAATATATATTTTTTACTAAATGAATACGAAATTAATAACTTGAAAACAGTAAAAACAATAAAAATAGGTTCATTAGTGAAAAATATAGAAAACAATGAATATAAAATAATAAAAGAATATTTTGAAAAATTGTTTAGTAATATAGGAATAAAGTATTCAATAGAAGATATTCATGAAGGTGAGAATATAGAAAAATATGATATAATTATTAATTCAAATAAAATTTTGAATGAAGAAAACTTTTTTTCTAAAAAAGTATTATATAAAGATAATCCTTTATTTCTAGTTGGGAATAGATATTTGGTAAATAATATTAATTTAAATAATGAAAAAATTGCAATATTAAAAGATTATAAAATTGAAAAAGAATTAAAAATCAAATATCCTAATTTAAAAATAGTTTTAGTAAATAACATAGAAGAAATGTTAGAATTAGTTAAAAAGAAAGAAATAGATTTTTTTATTATAGATAAAATTAATTATTTGGAAAAAATTAAAAATCAAAATTTTAAAATAGAATTAATATTAGAAGAAAGATATCCTATTTTTTATTATATATCAAAAAAAGATAAATTATTGGATAGTGTACTGTCAAAAGCTGTATTTAGTTTAGAAGATGAAATAAAAAAAGAAATATATAGTAATTATGAATTAAAAAATAATAATTTATCACATCAAACAGATAAATATTATATATTAGTTATAATATTTTTATCATTTTTTATATTTATATTTATAATTTATTTATTAATTTTTAATAAAAAATTGATTTTATTTCAAAAGGAAATAAATGAATTGAAAAATTATGAAAGGTTATTAAAATTTACTCCAATAGGTTTAATTTTAATAGATGATGAAAAAATAATTCATTATTTAAATGATGAATTTGAAAAAATCACAGGCTATTATAAAGAAGATTTAATTGGAAGATTTTTTAGAGAAGTAATAATTGACAAAAATATATTTAATGTAATAAATGAACAACTTACAATAGGATTTTTATCGGGCGAACATAAACAAGAAATAGATTTTTTAACAGCTAAAGGAGAAAAAAAATGGTTGAAAATACATATGAAAAGAGTATCAAATATGTATATAGCTATATATATATTTGATATTACTTCAGAAAAAGAGGTAGAAAAAGAAACAAAATATCAAATAGCAATAGAAAAACTTTTTGCAGATATTTCTACACATATTGTTATATATACTAGAAAAAATATTGATAAAGAGATAAGATATGGTCTTGAAAAATTAGGTGAATTTATAGATGTAGATAGAGCGTATTTATTTTTATTTTCAAAATCAAAACAGCATATTTATAATCATTATGAATGGAGAAAAAAAGGTATAGATTCAAATATTGATATATTAAAAGGTGTATTTCCATTTTCTTATTTTATGGAAAATTTTGAAAAGTTTAGAAATATTTATATAACAAATATAAACAAAATGGAAAAAGGAATTGAAAAAGAGTATTTATTACAAGCAAATATAAAATCACTTCTTTGTGTACCAATAAGATATGGGAATGAATTAATGGGATTTGTTGCTTGTGATACAGTAAATAAAAATAAAGTTTGGTCGAAAGAAGATATGTCGGTATTAAAAATATTTGGGGATATTTTTGCAAATGCGATTGTTAGAAAAGAAATGGAAGAAAGATTAAAAGAAGCAAAGAAAAAAGCTGAACTAGCTAATAAAGCTAAAAGTAGTTTTTTGGCTAATATGAGCCACGAAATACGTACTCCAATGAATGCAATAATAGGAATAACTCATCTTTTAATGAATACAACACTTACTAGAAAACAGATAGATTACGTAAAAAAGGTTGAACAAGCATCAAATAATTTATTGGGAATAATAAATGATATACTTGATTTTTCAAAAATTGAAGCTTCTAAGCTCACACTAGAAAATACAGAATTTAATATAAATAAAATATTAGAAAACATATCAAATATATTAAGTATAAAATTACAAAATAAAAAATTAGAAATAATAATAGAAAAACATTTAGATGTACCAGACTATGTGGTGGGAGATCCTACTAGAGTTGGGCAAATATTATTAAATTTATCTAATAATGCTATTAAATTTACTGAAAGTGGAGAAGTAAATATAAGAATAAAAAAAGAAAAAGAGTATGGAGAATTTTTGATATTAAAATTTGAAGTAGAAGATACTGGAATAGGAATAGATGAAAAATATTTAAATGAATTATTTTCTCCATTTACCCAAGAAGATACTAGTATTACTAGAAAATACGGCGGAACAGGACTAGGATTAACAATCTCAAAACGACTTGTAGAGCTTATGGGAGGTAAAATATTTGTTGAAAGTGAAAAAAATAAGGGGACAAAATTTACATTTACAATTAGATTTTTAAAAAGTTTTAGAAAAAAAACAGATTATGTTTTACCAAGTATAAATTTAGAAGAAATAGGAGTTTTATTATTTGAAAAAAATATTAATATAGCAAAAGTATTAACAATGTATTTGAAAAGATTTAGATTTAAGATAGATACAGCTATAAATGATGAAGAATTTTTTATCTATATAAAAGAGAGTAATTATAAATTAATAATAATAGAATATGATCTGATAAAAAATATCTCAAAAAAAATATTAAAAAATATAAAAAATAAAAATAAAGAATTAAAAATTTTATGTCTTATGAATTATAATGAAAGTTTAGAATATCAAAAAAATAATACATTAAAAATAGAAGTAGATGATATTTTATTAAAGCCAATTACAGAATCTACAATATTTGATTCAATAATTAATATTTTTGAAAAATTTAAGAAACATAATAAAATAGTAAAATCTACTTATATAGCAAATGGAGTTAATGTACTTCTTGCTGAAGATAATGAAATAAATCAAGTAGTAGCAAAAGAAATACTAGAAAAAAAAGGATTTATGGTAGATGTAGTAGATAATGGTAAAAAAGTAATAGAGAAAGTAACAGAAAATAAATATGATATTATACTAATGGATTTACAGATGCCAATAATGGATGGAATAGAAGCTACAAGAGAATTAAGATTAATAGGAGTAGATATACCAATTATAGCACTTACAGCTGATGCTATATCAGGAGTAAAAGAAAAGTGTATTGCTGCAGGGATGAATGGGTATATAAGTAAACCGATAGTTCCTGAAAAAATGATAAAAATAATATCAAACTGGGTAGGAAAAGATAAGATATTAAAAATAGATGATATTGACCTTGAAAAAAATATAAAAAAAGAAATAGAAATAGATTTCAAATATTTAAATTATGTAGAGGGAATAAAAAGAATAGGTAATTTAAAACTTTATAAAGATATACTAGAAAAATTTATTAAAAATAATTTTAATACAGAATTAGAGTTAAAAAGAGAATATAATACAAATAATTTTAAAAATCTTTCTAAATTAATTCATACTTTAAAAGGAGTATCTGCTAATATATCCGCTAATAAATTAAGTAATATATGTAAAGAAGTAGAAAGCTCAATAAAAGAAAAGAATCCTAATAAATTAAAAGAAAATTTTGAAGAATTTTTAGAAATTTATGAAAAAACTTATAAAGAAATAGAAAATTATTTAGAAAAAGAGAAAGAAAAAGAAGATGAAAAGCCAAAAGAAAAAATAAATAATTATGAAAAATTGATAAAAATGCTAGAAGAAGAAGATATGGATGCAGTTGATTATTTTGAGTCAATTGATTTCGGAGAGTTTGATAAAAATGAAATTAATTTAATAAAAGTCTTAATAAATAATTATGAATTTGATAAAGCATTAGAAAAATTAAAAAAAATATTAACTATTAGTAGGTGAAGACTATGGATGAGCTATTAAAAAATCAAAAGATATTAATTGTAGATGATACTCCGGAAAATATAGACGTTTTAGGAGGAATATTAAATGAATATAAAAGAACTTTTGCATTAAATGGTAAAAAAGTATTAGAGAAAGTCTTTTCTGATAATCCACCAGACTTAATTCTTTTAGATGTAATGATGCCAGAAATGGATGGTTATGAAGTATGTAAAATATTAAAACAAGACTATAGGAGTAAAAATATACCTATAATATTTATTACAGCTAAAACAGATGTAGAAGATGAAACCTATGGATTTTCATTAGGAGCAGTAGATTATATTAATAAACCTGTAAATCCAGAAATAGTAAAAGCTAGAGTAAAAACTCATCTTATGCTAAAAATAGCAAACGAAAAATTAGAAAAACAAAATAAATATTTAGAAAAAGAAGTAGAAAGAAGAACAGAAAAAATAGCACAAACAGAAGATTTAACAATAAGAACTCTAGCTTCACTTGCTGAAACTCGTGATAATGAAACAGGAGAACATATTTTACGAACTCAATATTATGTAAAAGTTTTAGCTGAATATTTAAGGGATAATTTTAAATATAAGGAATTAAAAGATGAAAAAGTAATTAAATATATATTTAAATCGGCACCACTTCATGATATAGGGAAAGTAGGTGTTCCAGATAAAATTTTATTAAAACCAGGAAAGCTTACTTTTGAAGAGTTTGAAGAAATGAAAAAACATACTATATATGGTAGAGATGCTCTTTTAAAAGCAGATAAAGCATTAAATGGAGAAAGTTTTTTACATTATGCTATGGAAATAGCATATACACATCATGAAAAATGGGATGGAACTGGTTATCCAAGAGGGTTAAAAGGAGAAGAAATACCAGTTTCAGGGAGATTAATGGCATTAGCAGATGTGTATGATGCTCTTATATCTAAGAGAATCTATAAGCCTGCTTTTTCTCATGAAAAAGCAAAAGAGATTATATTAGAGGGAAAAGGAAAGCATTTTGATCCTGATATAGTAGAAGCTTTTATAGTTTTAGAAGAAGTTTTTAAAACGATTGCTAAAAAATATAAAGACTAGAAATCATAATGTTTCTAGTCTTTATATTTTGTTAAAGAAAAAGAAAAAAAAAGACGATAAAAGAAATGAATAAAAAGGTTTTTTGGAAGGAGAGTCGAAAATGGGGATACAATTAACCGGATTAGCATCTGGAATGGATACAAATAGTATGGTTAAAAAATTAGTTGAAGTAGAGAAAAAACCTATTGAGACAAAAAAGAAAGAAATTAGTAAATTAGAAGAGCAAAAAAAAGAATGGGCAGATATAGAAAAGAAAATTAATGCTGTAAAAATAGCAGCACAAACATTAAATACAAGTTCTAAATTTAATAATAAAGAAACATCAGTAAGTGATGAAACTTTAGTAAGTGCAGAGGCAGCAACAAATGTAAAAAATGGAGTATATGTAATAGAAGATATACACCTTGCAAAACCAGCACAAGTAAGTTCAAGAGAAGGATTACCACTTAAAGAAGGTAGAAATTCTACTATTATTAGTAGCCGTACAGGGATAAAAAATCCAAATGATAAATTTTTAGATGTATTTTTTAGTTTTATAAATAAAACAGATTACTCAAATATTGGTTTTAAAATAAATGGAGTAGATATAAATGTAACTCCAGAAGATACAGTTGGATTATTTTTAAATAAGATAAATCAATCCAATGCTGGGGTAAAAGCAATGTATGATTCAAAGAGAAGAAGAATTATATTTGAATCAAAAGATGAAACATCAGCAATAAAAATAGAAGCAAAAGATAGAGGTTTTTTAAGAGAATTAGGCCTTGATCAATATAACGGAAAAGAGATAAAAAATGGAGTAAAACCAGAAAGTTTTAAACTTTTAAAAGATTCGGATTATTTTAATGATGTAAAAAATGGATATTTCACAATAAATGGATACACATTTAATGTAGATCCAACAAGAGATAGTCTTAAAAGTATAATAAGTAAAGTAAATAATTCTGGAGCAAATGTAAAAGCAGTTTATGATGAAGGATCTAAAAAAATAAGTTTCATATCTACTATTCCTGGAGAAGATATGATAATAGAAAATGATAATAGTGGACTATTAAAAAAATTAAAAGTAATGCAACAGACAAAAAGTGGAAGGGATAAGGTTAGATCACTTTTTAAAGGACAAAAAGCAAGCTTTAAAATGGATGGAGTAACATATGAAAGAAATTCAAATAGTATAGAATTAGAGGGGCTTAAAATAAATTTAAAAAATGAAACTAAGGATGGAGAAAAAGTAACTATAAAAGTAGATTATAATACAGATGCTGCATTAGAAGAAATAGCTAATTTATTATATTCATATAATCAAGTAGTAGATATAATAGAAGAAAAAACAAAAAAAGATGGTATATTGCAAGGGGATACAACTGCGACTTCTTTACTTGTAAATTTAAGAAATAAAATGACAGCCAGTGTAAATGGTATTGAGGATAAGTATAATCAATTAGCTTTAATTGGAGTAGAAACAGATGCTAAAAGTGGAAAGTTAACAATTAATGAATCAAAATTAAGACAAGCAATAGCTGAAAAGCCACTTGAAATAAAAAAATTGTTTACTCAAAAAGCAAATGATGCAAAACCGGTAGATTTAGGTATAGGAAATGGAAGTAAAACTGTATTTGATCCAACAGAACCACTTCCAGGAGAAATAGAAGATATAAGAGTTGTTGTAGGAGATAAAAGTTATTCTTTAGATAACCAAAAAAATCCTATAATTAAAAAAAGTGAATTATATAAATATACAGTTTCTAGACTTGATTTAATAAAATATATTATTAATGGCGATGTAAAAACAAAAGATGAAGCGTTAGCAAAATTAGGTAAGAAATTACCACCAAATGCAGTAATAATAGATGATGTTACTGGTAAGATAGAATTTGGGACACCTCCTAAAAAAGGAGAAAAAATATATGTTGAATCTAAAAAAGTATCAACTACAAAAAAAATAGGAACAGATGAAGGGATTTCTAGAAGAATGGAAGCATTTTTAGCACCATATACAAGATATGGAGGAACGTTAAAAAACAGATTAAAATATTATGATGAAAGAATAGATACAATTAACGATTGGATAGATGAAACAAATGAAAGAATAACTAGAAAAGAAGATGTATATAAAGCACAGTTTGGTTCAATGGAGGGTGCTTTACAAAATAGTAAATCACTTAGTAGTTGGTTAAATGGACAAATAGCAGGTTTATAGGGAGTAAATTATGGATATAATTTTAGATAATCAAAAAATTAATTTAGTAAAGATAGATAACTTTAAGAGTATTTTAAGTCAAATAAGTAAAATATTAAGTGAACAAAACAGAATTATAAATGAAATTATAGTAGATGGAATGAATGTGAGGGAAAATGCAGAAGTAGATATAACTAAAATATTGACAATAGAAATAAATAGTAAAAAAACTAAAATTTTACTTATAGAAACAGTAAATGAAATGGAAGTTTTTTTAAAAAAATTTATTAAGAATTTATATAATATAGATTTAGCAAATAATATAGAAGAAGAGTTAGATAAATATTTAAAAGATAATATTGATGGACTTGAATGGATATTTAATGTTTTTTCTTCTGTTTTAAACTTGAGTAATATTAGTTTTAGAGAGTTGGGGATAGAAGAAACTTATTTAAAATTTGAAGATATTTTTAATACTTTTTTAGAATATGTAGAAAAAGGGAAAAAGAAACAATTATTAATATTTTTTAAATTTCAATTAAAAGAATTTTTAATTGAAATCCAAGAAAAAACTCCTATAATAATGGAGTATTTAATAAGTGAAGAAAAATTAGACAGAATAAAAGCTTAATTTTTTTGACAGATAAAAAACTTTAGTATATAATTGTTATGTTTAAAATGCAACATTTAGGAGGAAAGCATGAAGAAGGTAAGTAAAATATTATTAGCATTATCTATATTATCACTTAGTGCATGTAGTGTTATAGAAACTAAAACAAATAATACACAGGGTCAAAGTTTATTTTTTTACAAAGATAAAGTAAATGATGATAATGGTTATGGAAATTATAAATATCCAACTGATAAAAAATATACTTTGAAATCATTAGATATTAATTCAATAGAAATAACAGAAAATAAAAAAGAATATAATTTTATTATTACAGTAGGAAGCTTTATTAATAATTATTCAAATAATGATTTTGGTTGGGAAGCTCAAATGTTTGATATATATTTAAATTTTAATGAAAATAAATATTACAATACTATTTATGGAAGAAACTTAAAAATAAAAGATAAATGGGATAAAGTTATAGTAGTAGCCCCTTTAAGAAACGTAGATTTTAAAACAAAATTTATAAAAGAAAATACAGATGTTAAAGATGATACTACTGGATATGAAAATATAACAGAAGGATTAATTTATCCAGATAATGTTGATGTTCAAGGAAACAAATTTATAGTATCTGTGTCAAAAGATAAAATTTCTTTTAATAAATTAAAAGGAATTCAAGTATTTAGTATGGGATTTGATACCTCAAGTAATGGTACTTTTAATACTAAAGTAGATGAATTTGTGGGATTAAATAGTTTTGGTGGTGGAACAGACTATAATGGAGATAGTAATGTAATAGATATTTTAGGTGATAACTCTTTAATGAAAAATTATGTTTCAGAAGAAGGAAAAGAAGAGTTTGCTGAGATTGAATTAATAAAAGTGAAATAAATAAGAAGACTCTAAAGGGTCTTCTAATTTTTTTATTTATTGGAGGATGGAATGAAAAAAATAATTTTATTATTATTACTATTTTCTGGATGTTTTAGTGTAAAAAAACAAAATTTTGATAAGTTTGTACCTAAAAATAGTAAAAAAGGTGATGGATATATATTTGAAAATAATTTATCACATAAAATAGAGTATAAGAATAATAATATTTATATAATATTTAAAACAAAAAAAAATGATATAGAAAATGTTTATTTGATAACAGATAATCAAAAATTAAAATTAAAATATTTAAGTAGCGATAGATTAAATGATTATTATTATATTAATCTAGAAAAGTCAATAGAATATTATTTTGAGATAATTGATGGTAATCTTATAAGATTTTATGACAAAACTGGAATAAAAAAAGAAAATAATAATATAGAAAAATTTAAATTAGAAAAAAATATACAAGAAAACAATTTAAAAATTTTAGGAGATGTTATATATAAATTAGAAATAGATAGTTTTTATAATGGAGATAGAAGAAATGATCCTAAATATAATGCAAAAGGAAATTTTTATAATGAAAAATTTAATGTTACAGATTTTGAAGAAAATATAGATAATATAAGAGAAATAGATAATATTATTTATGGTGGTGATTTAATAGGAGTTAATAAAAAAAGAAATTATTTTAAAGGTTTAAATATAGATACGGTAGAACTATCCTCACCATTTATTTCTTTTTCAGCAGATAAAAGTGACGTGATAGATTATAGATACATTTCACCAAATTATTTTGATATTAATGATTTTAAAAATATAGATTTTGAAAAAAATATTTATACAAACTCTGATAAAGATTTTATAAAATTAATAAATGATTTTTACGAGAATAATATTAATATTATAATAGATGTAAATTTAAATTATGTATCAGAATATTTTTTTGCATTTTTAGATGTAGTAGAAAATGGTAAAGATTCAAAATATTTTGATTGGTTTTATATATATGAGATAAAAAAAGGATTTAAAAAAATAGATAAAGATTTAACTGGAGAAATAAAAAAAGAACGAATAATATCAAATATAAAAAATATGAAATTTAAAAATACTCTTGGGAAACCTATTTTAAATGTACAAAATGAAGAAGTAAAAAAATATTTATTAACAGCATTAAAAAAATGGGAAAATAGTAAACTTTTAGGGATTAGAATTTCTGGTGATAAAGAAATAATAGCTTATTTAAAAGAAAATTTAAATTATAAAATAATATTAAGTGATGAGAATACAAATTATAATTTTGTCATAAATAGTTTGAAGTTTTATAAAAATAAAATTAGTAAAATGGAATATTTATCAAATATTATTTTTAATGAATTTTTGGATAATAAAATAGATATTATAAGTGATGAATATACAGAGAGAGTATATTCAGCACTTATTAATAATAATATTTATGATAATAATAATAAATCTATAAAAGGCGATAATTTTTTAGAAATAAGACCAGATTTAATTTTAGAAGATAAAATTAATGAGTTAAAACAAATAATTTTTTTACAAATGTGGCTAGGGAAAAATTTGGATATTTATTATGGGGATGAAAAAGGAATGTGGGGTGGAGATATTCCAAGAAATAGAAAAGCTATGCTTTGGGAAGAAGAATATATATATTTAGATGAAAGTGATGATTTGTTTAAATATGAAAAGATAAAAGCAAAATTAAATGAAAAAGTTATAATAGATGAAGTAAATAAAAAAATATATTACAAGGTAATTTCAAATGACAAAATATTTAATTATTATAAAGAAATTATAAAATTGAAAAAAGAATTAAAAAATTCTTTAGATACAATTTCAAAAATAATAAATAGTAATGATAAAGATATTATAATCTTAGAAAAGAAAGATTTAAAATTAGTTATAAATAAAAGTTCAAAAGAAAAAAAAATAATATTAGATGTAAATAAAAATAGTGAAATAATATTTAGAAATAATCTAAAAAATAAAGAAAAATTAAATATTATAGATAATAAAACAGAATTAAAATTAAATAAATATGATATAGTATTAATAAAAACCTTCTAAATATATTTAGAAGGTTTTTATGTTGTATAATTTTCTAAAATCTCTGCAATGTATAAAAGATGTCTATTTATTCTACGATATTTAGCCAAAATTTCAGAGTAAATAAAATCAATAGAATTTTTTTTAGAAATTTTAATATTATCATTTAAAATTTTATTATTTTTATTAATAATATATTTACATTCAATAATTAATTCTTTATTTTTATTATTTTCAAATAAGATAGATATTTTAAATGCAACTTTTTCAATTTTTTTATGAATAGAATTTATTTTATGTATTTGTGATTCTGAAAAATATATTTTATTATCATAAGCTTTTTTAGTTATTTTTCCAAGACTTGCAATGTAATCCCCCATAGATTCTAAAATATTAGATAACTTTAAATAATATTGGATATCAATAATACTATTATTATAAGGATTATAGTTAACAAAAGAAGTTAATAAAAGATTTTGTTTTTCTTCAAAAGAATCAAGTTTCTTTTCGTTTTTTAATATAATATTTAATGATTTTAAGTCTTTATTATTTAATAATGAATTATAATTATTGAGACTATTTAAAAATAATTTATTCATTTTTTTTAATTGAATATTTGATTTTTCTAAGATTATAAATGGTGATTCAAAAAGTTTTTTATGAATAATTTTAGATTTTTGTTCATTTTTATCAATCTTGATAAATTTATTTAATAGTAATATAAATTTAGGTATAAAGGGAATAAAAATAAGAGAATTAGTGACATTAAAAATAGTATGAGCAAGAGGGATGTATTTTATACCATTAGAAAATGGTGAAATATAATTTATAAAGTTAGAGTAAACATAAAATAAAGGAATAATAATTGTAACTCCAATTATTTTAATTAAAATATGGGCATAAGCAGTAGATTTTGCATTTTTAGAAGCTCCTAAAGAAGCTAAATATGCAGTAATAGTGGTACCAATATTTTCACCTAAGACTAAAGCAATAGCAGTATATGGTGTAATTAGATTTTGGGATGCAAGAGCAATAGTTACTCCTATTGTAGCAGCAGAAGCTTGTAAAATAGCCGTTAAAAAAGCACCTAAAAAAACACTAAAAATAATACCTGAAAAATTATTAGTATTAAATAATTGAAATAATTTTATAAAATTTGGACTATTTTTAATAGGAATAATACTTTCTTTCATATATTCGAGGCCAATAAAAATTAGACCAAAAGCCATAAATATTTTAGCAATGTTTTTTAACTTATAATTTTTACTAAATAAAAAAATAATAGCAAAACTACCGAAAAGAATAAAACCATATTTGCCTATTTTAAGAGCAAGTATCCATCCAGTGATAGTAGTACCAATATTAGCACCTAAAATTATACCAATAGCTTGTTTGAGAGTCATTAAAGTAGCATCAACAAATCCAACTACCATTACAGTAGTAATAGAAGAAGATTGTGTAATAAGGGTTATAGTAATACCCAAAAATAAAGCTGAAAAAGGATTATTTGTAGATTTTGCTATAAAATTTTTAAGTTTTTTATTTGATGCTTCCTGAATACTCTTTGACATAATTCGCATTCCATATAAAAATACTCCAAGCCCAGATAAACTATTTAATAAAATTGATAATAACAACATTTTAATCACCTCAATTGTTTTTCTGAAAGAAAAATAAAAAGCCAATCAATTGTTTTTCTGAAAGAAAAATAAAAAGCTAATCAATTGTTTTTCTGAAAGAAAAATAAAAAGTAGTTTTTATATTATATTATACGTTAAAAAACAAAAATTCTTTTTTTATTTTAAAAATAAATAAAAAAACTATCGATAAAATACCGATAGTTTAGAATGAAATATTTTTAGATATTATTTTTTTAAAAGTTCTTCTATTTTATATTTTTGCATAGGCTTATAAAAATAATATCCTTGAATAGTATCAACTTTTTTATTTTTAATAAAGTTGTATTGTTCAGGAGTTTCAACACCTTCAGCAATTATTTCAAAATTTAAATATTTTCCTAAATTAATAATTAGTTCAAGAAGTTTTCCTTCATCTTTTTCTGGGTAGTCAGCAATAAATATTCGATCAATTTTTAATTTATCTATTTTAAAAAGTCTTAAATAATTTAAAGATGAATAGCCAGTACCAAAATCATCAAGAGCAATATTAAAGCCGTAGTTTTTAAATTTATTTATTATTTGATTAGCTTTATCGATATCTTCAATAAGAATGCCTTCTGTAATTTCAAATGTAATATATTTTGGATCTAAATTTAACTTTTTAACTTTTTTATAAATTGAATTAACTATATTATCTTTTCTAAATTGAAGAGGTGATAAATTTATAGAAATTTCTATTTTTTTATTAAAAAGAGTATTCCATTCTTTTAAACTATTTAGTGAAGTATTAATAACCCATTCACCAATTTGATGAATCATTCCATTTTCTTCAGCAATAGGTATAAAAATAACAGGTGGGATAAAACCTTTTGTAGAATGTTTCCAACGTATTAATGATTCAACTCCTATTATTTGACCAGTAGATATATTAACTTGTGGTTGATAATATAATTCAAGTTCATTAAACTTTAATGCATTTTTTAAATGATTTGAAATTTCTATTCGTTCAATATGTTTTTTATTTAGTGTTTCAGTAAAATAATGGACACCATTTTTTCCATTATTTTTAACATATCTTAATGCAAAAATACTATTTTTTTCTAAAGTATCAATATTTAGTCCATTATCAGGATAAATAGATATTCCTAAACTAATTGAAATATTTATTTCATTATTGTTTATATAAAAATTTTTATTAAATGAATTTTGAATTTTTTCTAAAAAATTGTTTAATTCTGTTATAGAAGAAAAATTAGGGACTATTATTCCAAATTCATCACCACTTATTCTAGAAAAAGTATAATTTGGTTCTATAATAGTTGAAATTCTATTAGTAATTTCTTTTAATAATTTATCACCGATAGAAAAATTATAATAAGTATTAATTGAATTAAAGTTATCAATATCTAGATAAATTAAAGCAAATTTAAAATTATTTATTTTGCTATTTATAATAGTTTGAGAAAGACGATCTCGAAATAAAAATCTATTTGGCAAACCAGTAAGTCTATCAATATTATAAACTTCTTTGTTTTTAAAATTGTCTGTTTTATCTTGAGAAATATCTTCTATAAAGATAATAAAATTATTATAATTTATTGGAACAAAATTTATCCAAGTAGAAAAAAGAGTACCATCTTTTTTTTTCATCCAAAACTCTCTTAAAATGTTATTTTTTGCATTTATTAAATAAAAGAATTCATTTTTATCATAAAAGAATTCTTTAAAATCATTAATAGATTTAAGATTACTTTTGACTGGGAACAAATTTTTAAAAGAATTATTTGTCTCTAAAATATCACCATTTTTGTTAAAAATAACAATTCCTTTACTAGAATTTTCAAAGACAAGAGATTTTATTTCATTATTTAGTTGATTTTTTTTAATTGTTGTAATATCGGTTCCGATTCCACCAATATATTCAATATTACCAAATTTATCAAAAATAGGAAATTTGTTTATCAAAAAAATTTTATTATTAATAGGGATTTCTACGGAAATTTTTTTCTTTTTAACTTTAATTTCTTCATCTGTTGTATAAATCTGACTTAAAACTTCATTGTTAAAAAAATTTTTAGGGTTTTCTAAAATATTTTGATATTTTTTATTTGTTAAAATATATTCCCCATTTAAATTTTTTATAAAAATAAAAGATGAAGTATTATTAATAATATTATTCATTAAATTTTTATTTTTTAGATTTTCTATATTTAGTTTTTCTTTTTGTTTTGTTTCAAAATAAATTAATAAGTATATTAAAAAAGTGCTAAGAAAGATAAAGAAGCTTCCTTTATATGTTTGTATGTGTGTAAGAATAATAGGATCTTTAGTTAAAACCAAAATAAATTTATCAGAATAAATCACCCATAAAAAACTAAATATAAAATATATTAATACAATTTTAAAATTTGTTAATTTCATAATAAAATCTCCTAATTTATAAATATATATAGATTATAACAGATATTTTATTATAAATACAATTATTTTTTTTATTAAAATTATTAAAAAAAGGTTGAAAAATTTTATTATATATTATATAATGACAATATAGGAAGATATCCCTTTCCTATCGAATAACCCTAGATTAACCCCTAAAATTGCTTAAAGCAATTTAAATCCCTTTAATTAACCGGCTAGTAACCCCTAGCCGGTTAATTATTTTCTATTTAAAGTCATTATATAAAATGACTTTAAATAGAAAAACAAATAAAAATATTGACTTTAAAAGAATGGTATGATATATTAATTATGGAATATCCCTTTCCACAAATCAAGGAAAACTTGATTAACCCTTAATTATCAGAAATGATAATTCCCTTTATACACTAAAAGTAATAGAAAGCATATGCTTTCTATTATTTTGTATTTTTTTAATTTATAAATTTGAAATTTTAAGCTATAGAATATGATAAATTAGTAGCAGAGAGTTATATACTTTCTGCTATTTTTATATTTTCTTTTAAATGATTTAATTTTGTCATACTAATTAAAATAGAAGAAACGTCTTTTTTTTCTAAAAGAAATTTTAGAGCACTATTTATAAGAGGTTTATTGATTTTATCAATTTTATTAAACAACTCTTTATCTTTAAATAATGGATTGAATCTACGAATATCATTTTTTGAAAATTTATAACTAGAGTCTATTTTTCCAGACAATAGTCCTTGAGCCAAAGGACTATAAGCTATAAATCCAATATTTTTTTTATTACAAAATGGCAGAATGTTACTTTCGACATTTTTTTCTAATAGATTGTATTTGTTTTGTGTTGAAACTATAAAAGATGAAATTTTTTTTAAGTCATCTATATTAAGATTTGAAACACCTATATGTTTTATAATTTTTTGAGATTTTAATTCTTCTAAGGTATTTATTACTTCAAGTATATCAGTTTTATTATCAGGCCAATGAATTTGATAGAGATCAATATAATTAGTTCTAAGTCTTTTTAAACTAGCTTCTATTTCATACATTATACTATCTCTAGATAAATCATGTATAACTTTTCCAAATTCATTCCAACGTAAACCAAATTTTGTTGCAATTATAATTTTATTTCGAACACTGTTAAATACTTGACCTAATATTTCTTCAGATTTCCCAAAACCATAAATAGGAGCAGTATCAAAGAAATTTATTCCATATTCAAATGATGTTTCTAATGTTTTTATCGCATCATTTAAATTTACATCTTTCCAACCATGTTTTGAAGTAGCCCAGCATCCAAAACCTATTTTTGATACATTTAAATCAGAATTACCTAATAAATTATATTTCATAAATATTCCTTTCTATAAAAATTAAATAGTATTTAAAAATATTATAACAAAAAATATATTTATTTAAAACAAAACATTGTGGTATAATTTATTTGAATATTAATATAAAGGTGAGTATATATGAAAAATTTTTTAGAACTTCATTACTGGAAAAAAGAAAAAGATGAAATTGAAATAGAACATTTTTTTGATGTAGAAGAGGTTCTTATTCCTCTTGATTTTAAAGAAAAATATACTATTTATAAACAAAAGAATGATTATATCCACATGGGAGAAGTTGTAGCAAAGGATATTAATAATTTTCCTATATTTTCAAGTGTAGCAGGAACCTTTATTGAAATAATAGAAAAGAATTATAAAAAAGATAAAAAAATAAAATATATAAAAATAAAAGTTGATATTAAAAATAAAAAAAATAATTTTAAAAAAAGAAAAAATTATGAAAATTTAACGAAAAAAGAATTTTTAAAAATTTTAAAAGATTATGGTATTATAGATTTTAATAAAAAAAATACACCGGTATATAAAAAATTTATGAAATTAAAAGACGACAAAATAAAACATTTCATAATTAATGGATTGGAAACAGAACCTTATTTAAATGGAAATAATATAGTTATTTATGAAAAAATTAAAGAATTAAAAATTATAATTAATTTTATAATCAAGCTTTTTAAATTAGAAAATATTATAATTATTATAGAAAATAATAAAGAGCTGTCAAATTTTTTTAAGATACATTTTGACAAAAGTGTAATTATAAAAAGAGTTCCTAAGCTCTATCCATTACACAAAGAAAATCTATTAATAAAATATTTATTTAAAAAAAAATATTCGCGTGATTTAACGAAACATAAAATACTGATGTTAAATATTTTATGTGTATTAGATATATATAATGCAGTTGTAGAGAATAAACCTGTTATTGAAAAAATAGTATCAGTAAATGGAAAGGGCATAGAAAAGCCGTCTATTTTATTAGTTCCGATAGGAATGAAAATAAAAGATATATTAGAATACTGTTTTTATTACAATAATAAATGCAAACAAATTGTAATAAATAGTTTAATGGACGGAGAAGCAATTTATAATATTGAATTACCTGTACTTAGAGAAACTAAAGCTATAATAGCATTAGATGAAAAAGAAACAGAAAAAATAAAATCATATAAATGTATAAATTGTGGAAGATGTGTAGAAGTTTGTCCAATGAATTTAGTTCCATTGAAATTTTTAGATTTATCTGTGAAAGATGTAGAAAGTATAAAAAAATATAATTTTGATAAATGTATTAGTTGTGGAAGTTGTCAATATATTTGTCCAACTAATCAGCCACTTAGAGAAACAATATATTATTTAAAAAAGAAATTGGAGGAAATAGATGAATAAATTAAAAATATCTATAGCGCCCTTTATTCGAACAAAATATAGTTATAAAAATATGTTAAATGATAGATTTATTACTTTAATACCGTTTATTATTATAAAAATATTTTATTTTAAAGAACAATTTGTATATTCATATATTTTAGTATTTACAATATATTTTATGTTTAGTTTATTTATAAAAAAATATTTAAAAAAAGAAGTTTTTGATATTAATATGATATTGAATCAAACAACAATATTAATGCTGATTTTACCACAAAATTTAAGTATAAAATACTATTTGTTAAGTGGAATTATGTTATCTTTTTTTGATTATTTAATAGGAAATTTATTAAATCCTGTAATTTTAGTAAAATTATTTTTTTCTATTTTTTTATTAAATGTTAATAAAATTAATTTAATGCTTTTTAAATATAATATAGATAATTTTAGAATTAAAAAAAATTTATTTTTAGGTATTTTTAATGATAAAGAATTTGGAGTAATACTTTTAATATTAGCAATTTTTTATTTAAAAATAAAAAATAATATAAAAATAAGGATACCATTAATAACAATAATAGTAACGTATGTTTTATTTGCATTAAAAGGATATGATAGTGATTTGATAATTATGTCTGGACCATTATTATTTTCATTAGTGTATTTAGCAGCAGACACAATTTATTCACCATATACAAAAATAGGAAAGATTTATTATGCTGTATTTATAGCAATTTTAAATTTTTATTTATTCTATTATACTCAAAATACAGACTCTATATTTATAGCAATTTTAATTTCAAATTTATTAGTTCCTTTTTTTGAAGAAAATAGTACGCCAATAAGTTTTGGAGAAAAAATTAATTATAAAAAAATATTAAAAATTTTACTTTTATTTTTAATGATATCAATACCTATTTTTTCAAAAGTTAATTCAAGTGATTTAAATAAAATTTTTGAAACAACGGTTTATATAGATAGAAATGATAAAATTGAAGGTGAAGTTATCTATTATAGTGTAAAAGATATTTTTGGCGATAAGATAGGTTATATAACAAAGGTTAAATACAAAGAGAATGAATTATTAGTTGGGATATCATTATATAAAAAAATATATAATGTAATAATTCAAAATGAAAATAAAAAAGAAATACTTAATGAGTATAAATTAGTAGATAAAAATAAGCTTTTTTTAAGAGTCTTGAAAAATAAAGAAAATAAAACAATTGATAAGATAATGTTAAAAATTTTAAAGGATTTTGAAAAATATACTTATATGTATAAAAAAGATTTAAAAAAAGATATAGAAAATGCAGGAGCAACTAAATATATTGAATAGGTGATTTGAATGCAAATATTTTCAGAATATGCTGTTATGTTAATAGTAATGGGAAGTGTAAATTTAGAAACAAGTCTAGACGCTGTTTTAGGTTTTTTAATATTATATATTTTCAATTTACTTCTTATTAAAATTTTTAAAGATGAATATAAAGTCAAGTTAATATTAAGTATTTTTATTTGTATATTAGTTGAAATATTAAAAACAATATATATTTTTTCTTTAGATAAAAACATATTAATATTTTCTTTGATTTCTTTATTATATAGTTTTAAATTTTCAGAAAAAAATGTACTAAAAAATATATTGATAATTATATTTTTAAGTTTTTTTAGAAAAAATCTAGAAATGTTTTTTGGGATGAAATATGTAGAAAATGCTGGAATAGGAATAATATTTTTTTTAATAATTAGACAAATTATAGAAAATTTCTTGTTTTTTAAAAAGGAGAACGAGACATGAGAGAATATATGCATGAAATATTAATAAATAATTCGTATTTTTTTTTATATTTAATAGGAATAGAATTTTTTTTAGATAAAAAGAAATTGTTTTTAAATAAAAAAGAAATTATTTTATTTATAGGAACACCGATATTTTATAAATTGTTGTCTAATAATACTGAAATTAATTTTTCGATTTATTTTTTATTGTTTTTAATATTAGCAATTTTTATAAAATATAAAATAGATTTTTTGACATTACCTTTTTTGATGTTGCCTTTTTTATTAGTAGAAAATAATACTTTTTTTAAACTAACCACATTAATTTTAGTATATATTATTATTTCTTTTTTTATAAAAGAAATAATAAAAGAAATAAAAACAAAATATAAAAAAAATTCTTATGAAGAAATATATCTTATTATTTTTGCAATTATTTCAATAATAATAGCCTATTTATAAAATATCTAATAATTAAAGTAAAATTACTTGACAAAACAAAGAAAAAAGTATAAAATAAGACGGTTAACGCATAACAAGGGCTTTCAGCAGCCTTAAGTTAGCGAAAATATTTTGGAGGTGAAAACATGTACGCAGTAATAAAAACTGGAGGAAAACAGTACAAAGTAGCGGCAGGAGATAAAATAAGAGTAGAAAAAATAAATGCTGAATTAAATCAAGAAGTTGAATTAAATGAAGTGTTATTAGTAGCAAATGAAGGTGAAATTAAAGTTGGTAAACCTTTCGTAGAAGGAGCAAAAGTTGTAGCGACTGTAGTAGCTCAAGGAAAAGGGAAAAAAGTAATTAACTTTAAATATAAACCTAAAAAAGCTTCTGCTAGAAAAATGGGACATAGACAGTTATTTACTCAATTAGAAATAAAATCAATAGAAGCATAATGACAAAGTTTACAATTGTAAGAAAAAATTATAAAATTATTGGGTTTTATGGTGAAGGGCATAGTGGGTACGCAAATAGCGGAGAAGATATTGTATGTTCAGCTATTTCAGCTATAAGCCAACAATCAGCTATTGGAATAACAGAATATCTTAAAATTCCAGCAGCTATAAAAATAGATGAAGATACAGGTTATTTAAAACTTGATATATCTTCTATAAAAATACAAAAAAAAGTAATACAACATAGAAAAGAAATAGACGCTATTTTAGAGTCTATGTGTATAATGTTGAAAGAAATAGAAAAGCAGTATCCAAAGTTTTTAAAAGTTGTTGAAAAGGAGGCAAACTAATGTTAATGATAAATTTACAATTATTCGCGTCTAAAAAAGGAGCGGGTTCTACAAAAAATGGAAGAGATTCAAATCCTAAATATCTTGGAGTAAAAAGATATGATGGGCAATTTGTAAAAGCTGGAAATATAATTGTTAGACAAAGAGGAAACAAATTTTACGCAGGGACAAACATGGGACAAGGTAAAGATTTTACTCTGTTTGCTTTAGTTGATGGATTTGTAAAATTTGAAAGATTAGGAAGAGATAGAAAGCAAGTATCTGTATATCCTGCAGAATAATTAATTATCCCGGCAAGCCCGGGATTTTTTTATTAAAACAAATTTTTATTAAAGATAGAGTGAATAGAAATAATAAAATTGTTTAAAATATAAATGAAATTATATATAATATAAGGAAATAAATTTTATTTTTATATTGATTTTATCTGAAATGTTTAAAAAGAGTAGTAAATTAAGGAGGAAATATGTTTATAGATGAGGCTATAATAACAGTAAAAGCGGGTAAAGGTGGAGATGGAGCGGCTACATTTAGAAGAGAAAAACATGTCCAATTTGGTGGTCCAGATGGTGGAGATGGTGGAGATGGTGGAAGCATTATTTTTATAGCAGATAATAATATAAATACATTAATAGATTTTAAATACCAAAAATTATTTAAGGCAGAAGATGGTAAAAATGGTGCTAAAAAGAAAATGTATGGGAAAACAGGAGAGGATTTAGTAATTAAAGTACCTGTTGGAACTATGGTTAGAGATATAGAAACTGGAAAATTATTATTAGATTTAAATAAAGAAGGAGAAAAAAGAGTTCTTTTAAAAGGTGGAAAAGGAGGACTTGGAAATATTCATTTTAAATCTTCTATAAGAAAAGCACCTACTTTAGCAGGAAAAGGAAGAGAAGGAAAAGAATTAAAAATAAAATTAGAACTTAAATTATTAGCTGATGTAGCTCTTGTAGGATATCCTAGTGTAGGGAAATCAAGTTTGATTAATAAAGTTTCAGCGGCAAAATCTAAAGTAGCAAATTATCATTTTACTACTTTAGCACCTAAATTAGGAGTAGTGAAACATCACGATAAATCATTTGTTATTGCTGATATTCCAGGACTTATCGAAGGGGCACATGAAGGGGTAGGATTAGGAGATAAATTTTTAAAACATATAGAAAGATGTAAGATGATATATCATATAGTTGATGCAGCTGGATTAGAAGGGAGAGATCCAATAGATGATTTTGAAAAAATAAATAATGAACTTCAAAAATTTAGTGAAAAATTATCTAAAAAATCTCAAATTGTGTTAGCAAACAAAATGGATATGATATATGATGATGAAAAATATGAAAAATTTAAAAAATATATAGAAAAAAAAGGACTAAAATTATTTCCAGTATCTGTATTGTTAAATGATGGGTTAAAAGAAGTTCTTGATGAAACATTAGTTATGTTAGAAAAAATAGAAAGAGAACCTTTAGAAGAAGAAGTAGAAGTAGAAAATGTAATAGCAGAAATAGAAAAAGATAAAAAAGATTGGGAAGTAACAATAGATGAAAATGGTACATTTGAAGTAACAGGAAAGATTATAGATAATATATTGAATACTTATGTATTCAATGGAGATGCTGGAATAGTTAGTTTTATTAGAATGTTAAAAAATTTAGGTCTAGAAAAAGAATTAAAAAAACATGGGATTGAAGATGGAGATGTAATTAGAATAGAAGGATTTGAATTTGAGTATGTAGAATAATAATTTCCCTTAGGTATAAAAGTATTTCATTATATCTAAGGGAATTTTAAATTATAATAAATAAAATAAGTATTAGGTAGGTGAAATATGAATAAAGGAATTGTTATAGCAGGCCCAACAGGAGTTGGTAAAACATCACTTTCAATAAAATTAGCAAAAAAAATAGATGCAGATATAATTTCTAGTGATTCTATGCAAGTATATAAATATATGGATATAGGAACAGCTAAAATAACAAAAAACGAGATGGAAGGAGTGAAACATTATTTAATAGATGAAATAGAGCCAACACATAAATATAGTGTAGGCGAATATTATAATAGAGTCAATGAAGTACTAAGTAATCTTAATGGAAAGAATGTTATATTAGCTGGTGGAACAGGGCTTTATATTAGAAGTATAACAGAAGGATTATCTAGTTTACCAGAAAGTAATTTAGAGATAAGAAAAGAATTACTAAAATATACTTTAGAAGAATTATGTGAGAAATTAAAAAAAATAGATATTGAGGCATATAAGGCTATTGATTTAAAAAATAGAATAAGAGTAGAGAGGGCCTTAGAAGTTTGTCTAATTACAAATGAAAAATATTCGAAATTAAGAAATAAAAATATAAAAAATAACAATTATACTTTTATTAAGATTGGATTAAAAAGAGATAGGGAGATTTTATATAATAGAATTAATAAAAGAGTCGATATTATGTTTAATGAAGGTCTTTTAAATGAAGCAAAATTTCTATATGAAAATTATAAAAAAGGAATTGAGAATATAAAAGCTATAGGTTATAAAGAGCTATTTTTATATTTTGAAGGGAAAATCACATTAAATGAAGCAAAAGAAATAATAAAAAGAGAAACAAGACGTTATGCAAAAAGGCAATTTACTTGGTTTAATAAAGAAAAAGATATTATTTGGTTTGACTTAGATAAGCAAGCTGAAGAGGAGATTATAGAAAATATATTAGAGATTTTTAACGTTTAATTCAACTTGCGTATTTAATCAGAGTATGATAAAATAAATTGATACCTTAGGGGGTAGTTTTGAAAAAAATATTTATTTTTATTATAACTTTATTTATAATAAGTTGTAGTAATTTAGAGAAAAAACAAGAAATGCCAGTTTATGAAAAAAAGTTCTATTATTACTATGAAAATTGGGATCTTAAAAACGCAAAAGAAATGTTGAAGTATATTAAAGAAGGTAAAAAACAAGATTATTTACGGCAAAAGTTAAAATACAAATTAAAAAAAGAACAAGATTTACGAGAGCTTCTTAGTAATATAAAACAAGAATTAAAAGATTCGAAGTATAATTTACTAAAAGAAAGTACTTTAGATACTTTAGAAAACGAATTAATTATTAAGAATATGAAAAAATATAATATTACTAAAGCAAAAATTTACTTTGGAAAAATAAAATTTGGAAGAGATATAACAAAAGTTCCATTAATAATAAGTTATTTTGATGATAGTTTTTATTTTGAAATAAATAGTAAACTTGTTAATGAAAAATGGGTATTTATCTCTTTTAGTGAAAGAGGGTAAACATAAATGAATACAAATTTTTTTTTAAAAGTAGAAGCAAAATATGAGCTTTTAAGTAAAATAAGAAATGCCGTAAAAAATTTTTTAATAAACAATAAAATAGATGAAAAAAATATATTTCAACTAATATCAATAATTGATGAATTATGTACAAATGTAGTAGAACACGCATATTTTTCAAAAGATGATAAAAGAGAATTAGAATTAAAATTAAAAATTAAAGATGGAAAAATATTTATCATTGTTGAAGATTTTGGAAGTGGTTTTAAAGGTGAAGGACATAGTAAAGAAGAAGGTGGAATGGGTCTAAATATAGTTCGAGGACTTGTTGATAGTTTAGAAATTATAGTAAAAAAAAGAGGAACTAGAATAGAAGCTTTAAAAAAATTATAAGGAGGGAAGTATATGGTAACTAACTTTGAAATACTAGAAGAAAAAATAGGTGATACTGTTATACTTAGAGTAAAAGGAGAGCTAGATGCGTTAGTTGCACCTCAATTAAAAGATAAGTTAATAAAATTAACAGAAAATGGTGTGAAAAAAATTATAATTGATTTTAAAGAATTAGTACATATCAATAGTTTAGCGATGGGAATATTAAGAGGACGATTAAAAGAAATTAGGGAAAAAGATGGAGATTTAAAATTAGTGAATTTAAATACACATATTTCTACAATTTTTGAAATGGTTGGATTAGATGAATTATTTGATATTTATAATAATGAAAACGAGGCTTTAGAAAGCTTTTAAACAAAATTAAAATTTAAATAGGTGGATATTATGAAAAATCCAAAAAAAATTAGTTTAATAATTATATATTTTACTTTAGTAATAAATATTTTTTCAGCGAATATATACGAAGAATATAAAAATGCTAAAGAATATTACAATCAAAAAGATTATAAAAAAGCTATGTATAGTCTAGAACTTGTATTAAATGAAGTTCCTGACTATGAAGATGCTAAACTTCTTTATTTTAAAATAAATTATGAGTTAAATAATAGTGAAAAAGTAAGTAAATTATTTAAGGAATTAATTACAACAGATGATGATGTTAGAGTGAAATTGTTTAATTATTTAATGTTAAATAACGAAACAACAGCACTTTTACAAATATATGATACTTTAGAAAATAAAGAAGCACTTGAAAATATATTTTTAGAATACTTATATTTAAATAAAGAATATAATATTATTTTAAATAAATATCCGTCAATTGAATATGTAAAAAGGATAGAAAAAGACAAACAAAAAGCAGATAATTACTATTATGAAGCTATAAGTTTATTAAAGAATAATAGTACAAATGAAGCTATGGTACTTATGAAAAAAGCAATAGAAACATATCCAGAAAATTATATATATTATTATAAAATAGGAAAAGTTTATGCAGATAATAAAAATTTTGTTTTAGCAGAATATAATTTTAATAAAGCTTTAGAATATAATGATTCTGAAGAAATAAAATTAAGTTTATTAAAACTTTATTATGACCAAAAAAAATATGATAAAGTATATGAAATGTCAAGAACTATTTCACACCTTCCAGAAGTAAGAAAAATATTAAAATCTATATATTATGACCAAAAAGATAATTACAAAAGAGTTAGAATTATCACAAGATGGAATACTCAAGTAACTATAGATAGAAGAATAATTCCCAATGCTACATTAGGTGATACTTATATACTAAGCAGTGTATTACCAAGTGTATTTGATAATAGAACAGGAGAAAAACTGGCAACTAGAACATTACCTGTCGCAAGGGTAAGAATAAGTAGACTTGATCAAAAATTAGCAACATTTGAAATAATAGAAGAATATACAGTTATAGAAGTTGATCAAGAATACATTATAAACTAATACAGAAAGAGGGAGAAGTTATGAATATAGTATTACTAGCTTCCGCTACAATATTGGTTGCCGGAATATTTTTAGCACTTTACTATAAAAAGAAAAATATAGATAGTAGACTAGAGCAATTAAAAGGAAAAATAAAAGAATTAGAAAATGCTAAAATTGAAGCAGAAGATATAGTGGAAACAGCAAAAAAGAAAGCTCAAGATATAAAAAGAGAAACAGAAATAAAAACAAAAGAAAAAATTTATAAAATGAAAGAAGAAGCAGAGAAAGAAATAAAAGCTGCAAAAATTGAAATAGATAAAAAAGAACAAAGAATTATAAGAAAAGAAGAAAATGTAGATAATAAATTAGAAAAAATTGAAACAAAAGAAAAACATTTAGAAGAAAAATCAAGAGAATTAAATGTTAAAATTGAAGAAATAGAAAAATTGAAAGAAAAACAAGAACTAGAATTAGAAAGAGTAGCTGAATTATCAAAACAAGAAGCAAAAGAAATTCTTTTAGATAAAATAAAAGAAGAATTAACTCATGAAACTGCTGTTGTTATAAGAGAATACGAAAATAAACTAGAAGATAATAAAGAAAGAATATCAAAAAGAATACTTTCAACTGCAATATCAAAAGCTGCATCAGAATATGTAGTAGATGCAACTATATCGGTTGTTCAATTACCTAATGAAGAAATGAAAGGTAGAATAATAGGTAGAGAAGGAAGAAATATAAGAGCAATAGAAGCACTTACAGGAGTAGATGTAATTATAGATGATACACCTGAAGCAGTAGTTGTTTCGAGTTTTGATGGTGTAAGAAGAGAAATAGCAAAATTAGCCTTAGAAAAATTAGTTCAAGATGGAAGAATTCATCCTGCTAAAATAGAAGAAAGTGTTGATAAAGCAACTAAAGAAGTTAATCAAGCTATTGTCGAAGCTGGAGAACAAGCATTATTTGAATTAGGAATTACAGATATGCATCCAGAAATCATTAAAACTTTAGGAAGATTAAAATATAGAACAAGTTATGGTCAAAATGTATTAGTACACTCTATAGAAGTAGCTAATTTAGCTTCAACATTAGCTGCTGAACTTGGATGTAATGTAGAGTTAGCTAAAAGATCTGGACTTTTACATGATATAGGAAAAGCCTTAGATCATGATATAGAAGGGTCTCATGCTATAATTGGAGCAGAATTTCTTAAAAAATTTGGTGAAAAAGAAAATGTTTATAATGGAGCTGCGGCGCATCATGGTGAAGAAGAATTTACTTGTGTAGAATCAGTTTTAGTACAAGCAGCAGATGCTATATCGGCTTCTAGACCAGGGGCAAGAAGAGAAACATTATCTACTTATTTAAAAAGATTAGAAAATCTTGAAGAAATTGCAACATCATTTGAAGGAGTAGAAAGTTCATATGCTATACAAGCAGGAAGAGAAATAAGAATAATTGTAAATGCAGAAGAAATTAATGATGATAAAGCAACAATAATGTCAAGAGAAGTAGCTAAAAAAATAGAAGAACGAATGCAATATCCAGGACAAATTAAAGTTACAGTTGTTAGAGAAACTAGAGCTGTAGAATACGCAAAATAAATAATAATGGCGACTTACTTGGTCGCCATTTATAATTCTATAAGTAAACATTAGAAAGGTATTATATGAAAATATTAATTATAGGAGATATAATAGGAAAACCAGGAAGAAAAATATTATATGAATTTTTAGAAAGAAAAAAAGAAGAATATGATTTTATAATTGTTAATGGCGAAAATTCTGCTGCAGGATTTGGAATTACAACTAAGATAGCAGATGAGTTTTTTGAATATGGAATAGATGTTATAACTAGTGGAAATCATATATGGGATAAAAAAGAAATATACAAATATTTAGATGAAAACAATGCACTTCTTAGACCTTTAAATTATCCAAAAAGTGTTCCAGGAAGTGGTTATATTATAAAAGAATCTAAAAATGGTGAAAAAATAGCAGTAGTGAATTTACAAGGAAGAGTTTTTATGCCACTTGTAGATTCACCTTTTGAAGTAATAGAAAATATATTAAATGAAATAAAAAAAGAAACAGATATAATAATAGTAGATTTTCATGCTGAAGCAACATCAGAAAAAGTAGCTTTAGGATGGTTTTTAGATGGGAAAGTAAAAGCTATTTATGGAACACATACGCATATACAAACTGCTGATAATAGAATATTAAGCGAAGGGACAGCTTATATTACAGATATAGGGATGACAGGATCACATGATAGTATTATAGGAATGACAATAGAAAGTGTTTTACCTAAATTTTAAATAGTTTGCCTTCAAAATTTGAAATTGGAAATGATAACATAAGATTAAATGGTGTAGAATTAATTTTAGATGATAATAAAAATGTAAAAGAATTCAATAGAATAGATGTGTCTTTAGAAGAATTAGATTTTATATAAAATGGAGGGTATATGAAAAAGTGTATTAGATGTGGAAAAGAGATAGATGTTATCTCTCAAGATCCAGATAAAGTATTTTATTGTAAATCTTGCAGTCTTAAGCTAATGAATTTAAGTGAAAAGGATTTAGAATTTGAAAACGATGAAAATAATCAAGAAACCCCTAATTTTTTTAAAATAGCACTTAATATTTTTTCAACTATTTTTCCTGGAGTAAATAAACTTTTAAAAGGAGAAATAATAAAAGGATTTAATTATTTAATTAGTGGGATATTTATTCCTTTAATATGGATAGTTTTATTTGTTTATATAAATATATTTGAAATAAAAGAAGAAATTAAACTTATTTATATAAGTTTTGGATTTATAATACTATTTAATACACTTTTAATATACATAGAAAATTTTTTAGAGATTTGGATTAGAAAGGAAGAAAGCAATTGAATATACTTATTTCAAATGATGATGGAATATATGCTGAAGGAATAAAAATTTTAAAGAATTTTTTGGAAAAAGCAGGACATAAAATATATGTAACAGCACCATTAGATGAACAAAGTGGAGCAGGACATGGAATAACATTACATTCGCCATTAAGAATAAAAGAAATTGAAAGAGATGGAAAATTTTTTGGATATGGAATAAATGGTAAACCTGCAGATTGTGTAAAAATCGGTTTATTAAAATTATTTAAAGATAAAAGTATTGATCTTGTAATATCTGGAATAAATAAAGGAACAAATTTAGGAACAGATATATTTTATTCAGGAACTTTTGGAGCAGCAGCAGAAGGAAGTTTATTAGGAGTAAAATCAATAGCTTTATCTTTATGTGATATATTAGATAATAATCACTTTGAAACAGCTGCAAATTTTATAGTAAAATATTGTGATAAAATAAAAAACATTAAATTTCCAAAAGATACTTTATTAAATATAAATGTACCAAATATAGTAAACGAAGATATAAAGGGATATGTATATACAAAACAAGGAGATAGAAGATATTTAGATAATATTATAGAAAGAATAGATACTCAAGGGAACAAATATTATTGGTTAGGTGGCAAAGCTTCTGAAAAAGGAGAAGATTTAGAAATAGATTTTGTAGCAGTAAAACAAGGGTTTATTTCAATAACACCTATAAAACTTGATATGTATTCAGATGAATTAAAAAAAATATTAGATTAGGTGATAAAATGAAACTAGTGGAATTAAAAGTAACGTATGAAGCAGAGAATTATGAAAAAGCAAAAGAAGAAATTATAAATTTTTTATATGAATTTGGAATACAAGGAGTAAAAATAGATGAACCATTTGAGAAAAATCCATTGGATTATTATTCAAATGAAAAACAATTTTTACTAGATACTTATGCTATTTCTGTTTATTTTCCAAAAAACTTTTATTTCGAAAAGAAGAAAAAATTAATTATAGAATCTTTTAATGAAAAATTTTCTAAAAGAGAAGACTTGATATATAATTTAGAATTTTATGAATTAGATGATGAGGATTATCTTGAAAATTGGAAAAAATATTTGTACCCAGAAAAGATTAGTGAACATTTTGTAGTAAAACCTACTTGGAGAAAATATAATGCTTCTGAAAATGAAAAAATAATAGAACTTGATCCAGGAAGGGCTTTTGGAACGGGAAGTCATCCTACAACATATTTATGTGTACAACTTATGGAAAAATATATAGATGAAAATGTAAATGTAATAGATGTAGGAACAGGCTCTGGAATACTTATGATTGTCGCTAAAATGTTAGGTTCGAAAGAGGTATGGGGAATAGATATAGATGAAGATGCAGTAGAAGCTGCAAAAGAAAATTTAGAGTTAAATAATATAAAAATAGATGAAACAATTAAAGTTATACATGGTGATTTACTAGGAAAAGTAGAAGAAAAAAAATTTGATGTAGTAGTAGCTAATATTTTACCAGATGTTTTAATACTTTTGTTAGATTCTATTTCAAAAGTATTAAAAGAAAATGGAATAATAATTTTATCAGGTATAATTAAAGATAAAGAACAAGATATATTAAATGCTATTAAAAATCAAAATCTTAAAGTAATTGATAAAAATGAATCGAAAGATTGGATAGCATTTACAGTAAAGAGTGTTTAATAAGGAAAGGGTGTAAAAGTTTTGAAGAGATATGTATTAGCAATAGATGGACCAGCAGGAAGTGGAAAAAGTACAGTATCAAAATTAGTTGCTAAAAAATTAGATGGTTTTGTTTATCTTGATACAGGTGCAATGTACAGAATGATTACGTATAAGTGTTTAGAAAATAATATTCAAGTGGAAGAAATTGAAAAAATAAAAAAAATATTAGAAGAAACAAATTTTGATATAAAAGAAGATAAATTCTTTTTAGATAACAAAGATGTTAGCTTTGATATTCGTACAAAAGAAGTTACTTCAAATGTATCAAAATATGCTGCAGTAAAAATTATTAGAGAAAAACTAGTAGATATACAAAGAAAAATATCTGAAGGTAAAAAAATAGTAATAGATGGAAGAGATATAGGAACGGTTGTTTTTCCTGATGCAGAATTAAAGATATTTTTAGTTGCTTCTCCAGAAGAAAGAGCAAATAGAAGAGTTAAAGATTATGAATCAAAAGGAATAAAAGCTGATTATAATGAAACTTTAAAAGAAATAATAAAAAGAGATAAATTAGATAGTGAAAGAGAAGAAAGTCCATTAAAAAAAGCAGAAGATGCAATTGAATTAGATACAAGCAAATTAACTATTGATGAAGTAGTAGAAAAAATATTATCATATATGAAAATATAATGAGGTGGAATTATGGGGAAAAAGAAATTTTATATTCTAGGGAGTGTTATAATTTTTTTATTTACATCTTTTTTTATTTATAATTATAATATAATGAAAAAAGAAAAAGAAAGAATACAGATGGAAAATAAAGAAATAGAAAGCTTTAAAATAAGCTTATCATTTTTAAATAATAATAATTTAATTAAAATAAACAAAATAATTGAAACGGATAAACTAGAATTAGATGTAGAATTTTATGATGATAATGAACAAAAATTCAACGAACTTTTACAATCAAAATTATTTACTATAGATAAAAAAGATAATAAAATATTATTTAAAAATAATAAAAATGAATTAAAAATAGTGATTAATACTCATATGTTAGAAAGAATAAAAATGGCAATAATTATAGACGATGTAGGAAATAATTTAAGATATATAAATGATTTTAAAGAAATAGATAAACCGTTAACTTTCGCAATAATACCTTTTTTATCAAAATCAAAAGAATCAAATGAAAAGCTTAAAGAATTAGGTTATGAAACTATTTTACATATGCCTATGGAAGGATCCTTAAAAAATCTTAATGATAGAACTAAAGGACTTGTATATAAAAATATGAGTAATGAATTAATAAGAGAAAAATTTAATGAAGCACTTAAAAATGTAGGGGAAGTATCAGGTTTTAATAATCATATGGGGTCTGTATTTACTGCGTCAAATGATAAAATGAAAGTTATATTAGATGAAGCAAAATCAAAAGGATTATTTTATTTTGATAGTAGAACTACTTCAAAATCAAAAGGATATAAATTGGCAAAAGAAATGGGAATTAAAACAAATTATTGTATGCATTTTTTAGATAATGATAAAAATATTGAAGCAATAAAAAAAGAGATCAAAAAAGCAATTGAAATAACAAAAAAAAGGAAAAAAGCTGCTTTTATTGCACATTATCATCCTAATGTAGCTAAAGCTATAAAAGAAAGTATTAATGAAATTGAAAAAGAAAATATTAAAATGGTAAGTCTTGATGAAGTACTAAATTAAAAAAAGCTTTACAAAATCAAAAAAATAAGTATAATAAGAAATTGTGACAAAGACTTAAGGAGGAAAGAAATGACTAAAAAAGAACTTATTGAAATCTACGCGGAAAATGCAGAATTAGGTAAAAAAGAAGCCACAAAACAAGTAGAAGGATTTTTAGAAGCTGTACAAACTGCCTTAATAGATAAAGGAGCTGTTCAATTTGTTGGATGGGGAACATTTGAAGTAAAACAAACAAAAGAAAGAATAGGAAGAAATCCTCAAACAGGAGAAGCTATGACAATACCAGCTAGAAAAGTAGTTAAATTTAAAGTTGGTAAAAAATTAGCTGAAAAAGTAAACGAATAACAAATTATAGAGATTCAAAGGTAAAACTTTTGAATCTCAATTTTTTTATAGAAAATAAAAAAGAAGATTAAAAAAAATTTTATAAAATTAATGTATAGTTAGGAGAAATTAATGAATGTTGATAAAATAAAAGGATACGGATATATTTTACTTTCAGTTATATTTTTTTATTTAATGTCGATTTCAGTAAAATTAATAACAAAAAATGGAAATATTCCAGGAGTAGAAGTATCTTTTTTTAGATTTTTAATAGGAATGATTATTGTATGGGGAAATAAAATAAGATATAATCAAAATATAAAACCAGTTAATAAAAAAGCTGTATATGCAAGAGCTTTTTTAAATACTTTTGCAGTTATATTATTTTTTGTAACAATACAACTTACAACTACAACAAAAGCAAATATTTATAATATGACATACCCTATATTTGTGGCTATATTTGCACCTATATTTTTAAAAAATGAAACTTTTAATTTGAAAAAAATATTTGCAGTAATTTTGGCTTTTTACGGAACATATCTTATATCAGGAATACAATTAAACAGTTTTGAGATAGCAGATGTTTTAGGAATTTTAATGGGCGTTGTCGCAGGACTTGCAATAGTTTCATTAAGAGCAGCAAGACTTACAGATAAACCTAGTACAATACTTTTTTATTTGATGAATATAGGAACTTTAGTTACACTAATAATGTTTTTTTATATGTTTAAAATGCCTAATCTAAAAGAATTATTATTATTATTAATAATGGGAATACTATCTTTTTTAGGACAATATACCATTACAAAAGGATATAAATATGTATCAGCAGTTGAAGGAAGCGTACTTTCAGCAACAAGAATATTTATTGCATCTATAATGGGAATAATATTCTTAAATGAAGCAAATAATTTTACAATTTTTTTAGGAGGAACTCTTATATTTATTGCGATATTAATATTAAATCTTAATAAAGTGGAGGAGAAATGATATATAATATTTTTTTAATGATAATATATGCTATAGGAATGCTATTTAAAAGACATAGAATTTTTTTCTTAAAAAGATTTAATTTTAATTTAAAAGAAGATAAAGAGTATATATGGTTACATTGTGCATCTGTTGGGGAAACAAATCTAATAAAACCTTTTATAAATAAAATATTAAATGAAACAAACGAAAATATACTTTTAACAGTAATTACTGAAACAGGATATGAAAATGCTAAAAAAAAGTATACAGATACTAGAATAAAATTAGAGTATTTTCCATTAGATAATCCATTTGTATTAAATAAAATATTTAAACAAATGAAAATAAAGAAAGTATTTTTAATAGAAACAGAAATATGGAAAAATTTTATAAATATTGCATATAAAAATAATGTAAAAATTTATTTGATAAATGGAAGAATATCAGATAAGTCATATAAAATATATTTGAAATTTAAATTTATTTTAAAAAAAATATTTGATAAAATAGATTTGTTTTGTATGCAAAGTAATATAGATCGAGAAAGAATTATTAAATTAGGCGCTAAAAAAGAAAAAGTAGTTAACACAGGAAATCTAAAATTTAGTATAGAACTAGAACAATATGATAAAAAAGAATTAAATGAAATAAAAGAAATGTATAAAATTGAAAATAAAAAAGTATTTGTTGCAGGTAGTACTAGAGACGGCGAGGAAGAAATTTTATTAAATATATTTGACAAACTAGAAAATACAATATTATTTATTGTACCTAGACATCTTGAAAGAGTAGAAAAAATAAAAGAATTAATAAAAAATAGAAATTATAGTTTATATAGTAAAAAAGAAAATAAAAATGTAGATATAGTAATAATAGATAAAATTGGAGTACTTAGAAAATTTTATGCACTTAGTGATATTAGTTTTGTTGGAGGAACACTAGTGAATATAGGTGGGCATAGTTTATTAGAACCATTAGGATATAATAAAACACCAATATTTGGGAAATATTTGCAAAATGTAAAATATATATCAGAAAAAATTTTAAATTATAATATTGGATATAAAGTTGAATCAGAAAAAGATTTTTTAGAGAGTATAAAAAAAATAGAAATGCAGGATAAAAAAGATGTAGCAAAAAAGATAAAAGATTTTTTTAATGAAAATACAGAAGCACTTAATAAAGTATTTAATTTAACAATTAAGTAAAGATAGAATGCTTGACAAATAGATAGAATTTTAATAAAATATAAGTCAATTTGGAGGAATATAATGTGGCAAAATTTTTTTGATAATCCTAAAAAAAACTATAATCCATATATGGAAAAATTAAAGGATTATCCCAAATATATAATGTATGATAAGAATGAGATTAATAATAAAAAAAATAAATGGAAAGATTATTTTGAGAATAAAAATCCTATATATTTAGAAATAGGAAGTGGAAATGGTAATTTTACTGTAAAAAATGCAGAAAATCATAAAAATAAAAATTTTATAGGAATAGAATTAAAATTTAAAAGACTTGTACTATCAGCGATAAAAGCTAAAAAAAGAAATTTAAATAATATTTTATTTATACGTAGATGGGGGCAAGAAATACCAGAATTTATTGGCGAAAAAGAAATTAGTGGAATGTATATTAATTTTCCAGACCCATGGGATGGACGAGAAAAAAATAGAATTATTCAAGAATCGTTATTTACAGATATAATAGATAAAATAATGATAGAAGGTGGAAAAATATTTTTTAAAACAGATCATGAGGGATATTATAAAGATACTTTAGAATTATTAAAATCTGTTAAAGGTTATAAAGTTATTTATAATACAGATGATTTGCATAATGATGAAAAAGGAATAGAAAATATTAGAACTGAATTTGAAGAACTTTTTACTAAAAAAGGGATAAAAACTAAGTATATAGAAATAGAAAAATTAAACTAGTTGTAAAGAAAAAACACTTGACAAAAAATAATAAAAATATTATAATGTAGGAGCTAAAAATGGAGCTAAAAGAGTTTATGGAAACTTCTCTATTACTTAGTTATTATAAAAATTTACTAAGTAATAGACAAAAAGAATATATGCTTAAACATTTTGAAGAAGATTATTCTTTATCAGAAATAGCTAAAGAATATGCTGTAAGTAGACAAGCTGTATATGATAATATAAAAAGAGGAATAAAAATACTTGAAGATTATGAAAAAAAACTAGGATTTTTTCATAGAGATAAAAAAATCTTAAGTATATTAAGAAAAATAGATAAAAAGTATAAAATAGATGAGATTAAAAAAATTATAGAATTATTAGAAGCTCAATAAAAGAGGTGTTTTAATGCTTGATAATTTAGGAAATAGATTTCAAGAAATATTTAAAAAAGTACGTGGAAATGGAGTACTTAATGAAAGTAATATAAAAGATGCATTAAAAGAAGTTAGGCTTGCTTTATTAGAAGCAGATGTGAATTATAAAGTTGTAAAAGAATTTGTAGGAAAAGTAAAAGAAAAAGCAGTTGGAGAAACTGTGTTAAAAGGAATTAATCCAGCGCAACAATTTATAAAAATAGTTCATGATGAATTAGTGGAACTATTAGGGGGGACAAATGCACGCTTAACAAAAGCAAATAAACCACCTACAATAATAATGCTTGCAGGACTTCAAGGAGCTGGTAAAACAACTTTTGCAGCAAAATTGGCAAAATTCTTAAAGAAAAAAGGTGAAAAACCATATTTAGTAGGAGCAGATATATATAGACCTGCTGCTATGAAACAACTTCAAGTATTAGGAGAAAGTATTGGAGTTGGAGTATTTACTATTGAAGGAAGCCAAGATGCTGTAAAAATATGTGAAGAAGGAATAACAAAATCAAAAGAAGAACATGCAACATATATAATTTTAGATACTGCTGGTAGACTTCATATAGATGAAAATTTAATGGATGAATTAAAAGAAATAAAGAAAATGGCAAGACCTCAAGAAATTTTATTAGTTGTAGATGCTATGACAGGGCAAGATGCTGTAAATGTAGCTTCAAAATTTAATGAAACTCTTAACATAGATGGCGTTGTTGTAACAAAGTTAGATGGAGATGCTAGAGGTGGAGCAGCATTATCAATAAAAGCTGTATCAGGTAAACCAATTAAATTTATTGGAGTTGGAGAGAAATTAGAAGATATAGAACTTTTTCATCCTGATAGATTAGCTTCAAGAATTTTAGGAATGGGAGATGTAGTGTCTTTAGTAGAAAAAGCACAAGAAGCTATTGATGAAGATGAAGCTAAAAGACTTGAAGAAAAAATAAAAAAACAAGAATTTGATTTGGAAGATTTTTTAAAACAATTGCAAAATATAAAGAAATTAGGGCCGATTAGTAATTTATTGAAAATGATTCCTGGAGCAAATCAAATTGGTGATTTAGCACCAGCTGAAAAAGAAATGAAAAAAGTAGAAGCTATAATTCAGTCAATGACAAAAGAAGAAAGAAGTAAACCTAAAATTATTAATGCTAGTAGAAAAAAAAGAATTGCAAAAGGAAGCGGTACTAATGTTCATGAAGTAAATAAATTACTTCAACAATTCGAACAAATGAAAAAAATGATGAAAATGTTTAGTGGAGGAAGCATGCCAAAAATTCCTGGTATGAAATTTCCTTTTTAAATAAATATATAATAAATAAATAAGAATAAAGGAGAGATAAACAGAATGGTAAAATTAAGATTAACTAGATTAGGAAGAAAAAAAGCACCTTTTTACAGAATTGCTGCGATGGAAGCTTTAAGTAAAAGAGATGGTAAAGCTATCGCTTATTTAGGTTCTTATAATCCATTAGTTGAAGAAAATGGAGTTGTATTAAATGAAGAAGAAATAATTAAATTCTTAAAAAATGGAGCACAACCTACAAGAACTGTAAAAAGTATTTTAGTTAAATCTGGTGTTTGGGCTAAATTTGAAGAAGCTAAAAAAGGTAACTAATTTAAAATAAAAAGACCTCAAATTTTGAGGTCTTTTTATATTTCATCAATAAAAAATATTTTTGGTGGTAAAATACCATTAAATTTACTTGCGTATCCAGTAGTATAAGCACCAGCATTAATAAAAAATATTTTATCATTAATTTTTATATCATTAGGTAAATGTATCTCCTCATAAAGAGTATCTACACTATCACAAGTAGGCCCAGATAGAGTATAAAGCTTTTCTTTACCTTTATTAAAGGGACAAACTATTTCATATTGAAAACCTTCTATCGCCTCCATTAAAGAATGAAAAATACCAGTATCAATATAAACCCATTCATTTTTTTCTTTTTGAGAAACGAGTATAACATTAGAGCATAAGATAGCACTATTTCCAACCATAGAACGACCTGGTTCAACGGCAACGATAAGATCTGAATAATTTGAAAAATATTCAGAGATAGTATCATTTATTATATGGCAAATATCTTTTATTTTTGGTATTTCTCTAAGATGTTGAACAGGCATTCCTCCACCAGTATTTATAAATTTTAAATGAATATCCTCATATTTTAAAGTTTCAAAGATATCAAAAACTTCTAATAAAGCCTTTTTCCACATATATTTATCATAGCATTGAGAACCCACATGAAAAGATACTCCATATGGAATAAGATTAAGTTTTTTTCCGTATCTTAATAAATCTTTTGCTTTTTCAATATTTGTGCCAAATTTTTTTGTAAGTGGCCAGTCAGAATCAGAATCACTCATTTCAATTCTTATAAATAATTTAGAATTTGGAGCAACTCTACTTATCTTTTTGACTTCATCAAATTCATCAGCAACAAACAAACGAACTCCTTTATCATATGCATATTTAATATGTTTTTCTTTTTTTATTGTATTTCCAAAACTAATATTTTCGGGTGAACTACCTAAATTTAATACTAAATCTAGTTCACCAATTGAGGCAACATCAAAACAAGAATTTAATGATATCAAAGTTTTGATTATACGTTCATGCGAATTAGCTTTTACAGCATAATAAATTTTTGAATAGTTAATATTTTCTTTTAATAAATTATAATTTTCCTTAATAATATTAGTATCAAATATAAAAAATGGTTCATCTTGAGATTTTGAAAAATTTAAAATATTTTCAGTTAATTTCATATATATCCTCCCACATTGAAATAAATAATTTTTTTTATCATAAAAATTTAAAATAATCAATAAAAATTTTCAAAAAAATTATTGACAAGAAATTAAAAATATAATATTATACATATGTAAGTATTTAGCACTCTTTTTAAGTGAGTGCTAATAAAAATAAAATAAAATAAAAAAAGGAGGGTTTTAAAAATGACAATTAAACCATTAGGTGAAAGAGTATTAGTAAAACCTGTTGAATTGGAAGAAAAAACAGCAAGTGGATTAATTTTACCGAGCTCATCTTCTAAAGAAAAACCTACTACTGGAGAGGTTATTGCTTTAGGAAAAGGAGAAAAATTAGAAGATTTAAAAATAAAAGATAAAGTAGTATATTCAAAGTATGCAGGAACTGAAATAAAAGATGGTGAAGAAAAATATTTATTATTAAATATTGATGATATATTAGCGATAGTTGAATAATTTGTTTTAATTCATATTAAGACAAAAGGAGGAATGAAGAATGTCAAAAATATTAAAATTTAATGAAGAAGCAAGAAAAAAACTTGAAATAGGAGTAGATACTCTAGCAAATGCTGTAAAAGCGACACTTGGACCGAGAGGAAGAAATGTTGTATTAGAAAAATCATTTGGTTCTCCTTTAATTACAAATGACGGAGTAACTATTGCAAAAGAAATAGAATTAGAAGATCCTTTTGAAAATATGGGAGCCCAACTTGTAAAAGAAGTAGCAACAAAAGCAAATGATGTAGCAGGAGATGGGACAACAACAGCAACAGTGCTTGCTCAAGCTATGGTAAAAGAAGGATTGAAAATGATAAGTGCTGGCTCAAATCCTGTATTTGTAAGAAGAGGAATGGAAAAAGGAATAAAAAAAGCGGTTGAATTATTAAAAGAAAAATCTAAAAAAATAGAAGGTAATGAAGAGATAGCTCAAGTAGCATCTATTTCTGCTGGAGATGAAGCAATTGGAAAACTTATAGCAGAAGCTATGGAAAAAGTAGGAGAAACGGGAGTAATAACTGTAGAAGAAGCAAAATCTTTAGAAACTACGCTAGATGTAGTTGAAGGTATGCAATTTGATAAAGGATATGTGTCTCCATATATGGTAAGTGATACTGAAAGAATGATTGCTGAAATGGAAAACCCATATATTTTAATAACCGATAAAAAAATATCTAATATGAAAGAATTATTACCTCTATTAGAGCAAACAGTTCAATCATCTAGACCTTTATTAATAATAGCAGAAGATATAGAAGGAGAAGCTTTAACAACTCTTGTTGTAAATAAATTAAGAGGAACATTAAATGTAGTAGCAGTAAAAGCTCCTGCATTTGGAGATAGAAGAAAAGCTATGTTAGAAGATATAGCAATTTTAACAGGTGGAGAAGTAATTTCAGAAGAAAAAGGTATGAAATTAGAAGAAGTAGACTTAGATACTTTAGGAAGTGCTAAAAAAGTAAAAGTAACAAAAGATGAAACAGTAATTGTAAGTGGAGCTGGAGAAGAAAATAAAATAGAAGCTAGAGTTAATCAAATAAAAACTCAAATTTCTGAAACAACTTCTGAATATGATAAAGAAAAATTACAAGAAAGATTAGCAAAATTATCTGGTGGAGTAGCTGTAATAAAAGTTGGGGCTGCTACTGAAACAGAACTTAAAGAGAAAAAATTAAGAATAGAAGATGCTTTAAATGCTACAAGAGCTGCTGTAGAAGAAGGAATAGTTCCAGGTGGAGGTACAGCTTTAGTAGAAATATTAAAAGAAATGGAAGATTTCAAACTAGAAGGAGAAGAAGGAGTAGGAGTAGAAATAATAAAAAGAGCTCTTACAGCTCCACTTAGACAAATTGCTGAAAATGCAGGACTTGATGGTGGAGTTGTTGTTGAAAAAGTTAAAAATTCTGAAAAAGGAATTGGATTTGATGCGGCAAAAGAAGAGTATATTGATATGTTAAAAGCTGGAATAATAGATCCTGCAAAAGTTACTAGATCAGCGCTTCAAAACTCAGCTTCAGTTGCAGCATTAATTCTAACAACAGAAGTAGTTGTAGCAGAAAAAAAAGAAAAAAAAGATGATTTAGGAGCTGGAATGTCTGGTGGAATGCCAGGTGGAATGCCAATGATGTAAAAAAAATTTGAGGGAGCTTAGCTCCCTTTTTTTATTGCTCAACTTTACAAACGAGGTTATTTATTATATAATATTAGAAACTTAATTAGGAGTGCAAATTATGAAAATAAAGGATATAAAAAGAAAAAAAAGATTAAGATTACTCTTGTTTTTATTAATTATAATTATATTATTATTCCAAATGCCTTTGAATATTGTAAAAAATAGTATAAATGGAGTAGTTTTGCCTTTTAAAATATTTTTTTATAAAGTTTCTAGAGGTGCGAAAAATACTGTAGATAATATAAAAAATATAAATTTGATTCTAGAAGAAAATAACAGATTAAAGAGTGAAAATTATAAATTGATTTTAGAAAATAATAATTTAAAAAATGTTCTAGAAGAAAATAATAGATTAAAAGAAATATTAAATATCAAGTCAGAAATAAAAGAAGATTTTGTAATAGCTAAGGTTTCTTTTAGAGATGCACTAAGTGTATATGATGAATTTTTTATAAATAAAGGTTCAGATGATGGAATAAAAGAAGATTCAGTTGTTTTATATAAAAATAATTTATTAGGGAAAGTAAAAAAGGTATATAAAACTAATTCGATTGTAGAAATGATAACAAAAGAAAATATTTATACAAGTGTAATTATAGGAGAAAAAAATATACTTGCAATATTAAAAGGAGCGAAATCAGAAATATTAGAAATCGAGGATGTAACAAGTGATAATAATATTAAAGTAGGAGATAAAGTCTATACTTCGGGAATAAGTGATATTTATAAAAAAGGAATTTATATAGGAAGTGTAACAAGAGTAGAAGATAAGAAAAATGAATTTTTTAAAACAATTTATGTAAAAATTCCATTTAATATTTTTGAAGTATATGAAGTTTTAGTCATAAAATAAAGGAGAGTCATTATGAAAAAAATAATAAGTATAATGTTTATAGTGTTTAATGTGTTTATATATGGAAAAGAGTTAATAAATATAAAGAGTTTTAAGAGTTTTGTAGAAGAAGAGACTTTTATTGAAAAAAATGTTAAAATCAAAAAATATAATTTAATAGTAGAATTTCCAGATAAATTATATAAAGAAGTTATATATCCAGAAATAAATAAAGGAGAAAAATACATTTATAATAATAATGTGAAAAAAACTTATTATCCTTTACTCGAACAATATATAGAAGAGCCAATAGAAGAAGATAATATATTAGACTATATTAATTTTATTAAAAATGATTTTGATATAGAGGAGAATATAAATATTAAAGTAGAGTATGATAATGGATATAGTATTTTAATTAGAGATGTAGAAGAGATAGGAGGAATAAAATTTCCTAAATTAATTGAGATATATGAAAAAAATATTATTATAAAAAAAATTCGTTTTTTTGATATAGAGATAGATAAGAATATAGATGAAAATTTATTTGAATAGGGAAAAAATGAAAAAAATAATAAATACAGAGTGTATAATAATAAAAAAAATAGATATTAATGAGTCAGATAGAATTGTAAAATTATTTTCAAAAGATTTAGGAATATTAGAAATATTTATTAAAGGAATAAGAAAATCGAAAAATAGAGATATAAATGCAACAGAAATAGGTGTTATATCAAACTATTATATCTATAAGAATAACAATAAATATAATATAAAATCATTTGAAATAAATAAATATCTAAATAAAATTTACAGTAATTTAGATAAAATTAATTTACTTTATTATATATTATTTATTTTGAATTCTATTAATGTAGAAGAAAATTTGATAGAAAAAATATATGTTATGACTAAAAAAGCGTTGATTTATTTAAATAAAGAAGAAAATATTAATAATATTTATATAATGCTTACTGTATATTTGTTTAATATAATAAAGTATGAAGGGATATTATTTAGTGTTGAAAAAGGAAATAAATTTGATATTATAAATGGGAAAATAACAAAGCATAATAATTATAATATTATAAAATTAAGTGAGGAACAAGTTATATATTTAGAAAAATTATTTAATATTGACATTGAAGGAATAAATAAGTTAAAATTTGATGATAAACAAATAATTGATATTATTGTTATTTTAGAAAGATATATAAATTACCATTTACATATAAAAATAGATTTTAAGCAGTTAATGAGGAGGAATATTTTAAATGGAATTAGTTAAAATTACTGATTTTATGGAGGAAAAACTTATAAAATTAGATTTAGATTTAGAGGATAAAAAAGAAGCATTAAACAAGTTTTCAGAAATACTATCATTTTCAGAAAATATAATTGATAAAGAAAAGTGTTATAAAGATTTAAATGAAAGAGAGATGTTGGGAACAACAGGAATAGGAAAAGGTGTAGCAATTCCACATGCAAAAACTAAAGCTGCAACTAGATTAACGATTGCTTTTGTTAGTGCTAAAACTCCAATAGAATATGAATCACTAGATGGAGAAAAAGTAAAATTATTCTTTATTTTTGCATCGCCATCTTCAGAAAGTAAAGTATATTTAAAAATATTAGCTAGAATATCTAGATTAATTAGAGAAGAGGTATTTAGAAATAAACTTATTAATGCAAAAACTCCAAAAGAGATATTAGAGTTAATTGATAAAGAAGAAAAAATTTAGGTGATTATATGAGATGTCCATACTGTAAATCTGAGGATAGTAAAGTAATTGATAGTAGAAATTATCAAGAAGGTTTTTCTATTAAAAGAAGAAGAGAATGTATAAATTGTGGAGAACGTTTTACAACATATGAAAGAGTGGAAAGATTACCTATATATGTAATAAAAAGAGATGGAAGCAAAGAAATATTGAATAGAGATAAGATCTTAAGAGGACTTTTAAGAGCAACAATAAAAAGAGAAATAAAAAGAGAAGAATTAGAAAAAATAGTGGATGAAATAGAGGTAGAAATAGAAGAAAATTCAAATAAAAGAGAAATAAAAAGCTCTTTTTTAGGGGAGCTTATAATGAAAAAATTAAAAAAAATAGATGAAGTAGCATATGTAAGATTTGCTTCGGTATATAAAAAATTTGATGATTTAAAGTCTTTTATTAAAGAAATAGAAACTATAAAAAAATAGGGGATAAAATATGAAAATATTAGTTATTAATGGAGTTAATTTAAATTTTTTAGGAAAAAGAGAAAAGAGCCTTTATGGAGACAAAACTTTAGACGATATAATAAATAATATAAAAATCAAAGCTCAAAAATATAATTATGAAATTTTAGACTTTCAATCGAATATTGAAGGAGAAATTGTAAATAGAATTCAACAAGCATATTTTGAAGATATAAATTATATTATATTTAATCCAGGCGCTTTTACTCATTATAGTATTGCTATTCGAGATGCCTTATTATCGGTAAAAATCCCAACTATAGAAGTTCATATGACAAATGTATACAAAAGAGAAGAATTTAGACATATATCTGTTATTTCAGATATTGTAATAGGTAAATTGACTGGTTTTGGAGATATTGGGTATTTAATGGCAATAGAATATATAAAAGAAAAAGAGGAGAGTATAGATGGAGTATATTAAAAACATACTAAAAGGAAGTGCTATAGGAGCAGCAAATATTATTCCTGGTGTTTCAGGTGGAACATTAGCTTTTGTATTAGGAATTTATGATAAATTAACAGAAGCAATAGGAGAATTTTTTGAGGTAGATAATAAAAAAAGAATAGAATTTATTAAATTTTTAATTCAGATTGGTATAGGTGTTATTATAGGAATATTAATTTTTTCAAAAATTATTGAATATATGTATAATAATTATAATGAAGCAACAAATTTTTTCTTTATAGGACTCATAATACCATCTGTTTTTTTTATTTCTAAAAAAGAAAAAGTAAGAATAAAGAGTATTAATTTTTTATTTTTAGTACTAGGGATGCTTATTGTAATAGGTTTAGGATATTTTAATGGTTTTCAAAGAATTGAAAGTGGTATAATTAATATGAGTACTGTATACTTAATTAAATTGTTTTTTTGTGGTATAATAGCTGCAGGAACAATGGTAATGCCTGGAGTATCAGGATCATTAATATTATTATTATTAGGAGAATACCATAATGTAATAGGATTTGTAAATAACTTAAATATATTACCATTATCAGTAATTGGAATAGGTGCTATATTGGGGATAGTAATATTTGCAAGAATTATTGATTTTTTATTAAAAACCCATAGAGAGCAAACTATTTTATTTATCATAGGACTTATTTTAGCGTCAATAATAGAAATTTATCCTGGGATTACTTTTTCTATGCTTATTTTAGATATTATATCAATTATTTTAGGAATGTTTATTGTATATAAAATTTCTTAAAAATAGTTAAAATTTTTTAAGGAGGGAAATCATGAAACTTTTTGATAACAGATTTACTATATTAGAAAAAGGATTAGACGCTTATAATAAAAGAGCTGAAGCGATAGCAAATAATATAGCAAATGTAAATACTCCAAATTATAAAAGAAAAGATATTGAATTTGAAAAATATTTAAATACCGCACTTGGAGAAAATAAATCTTTAGAAGGAGTAACAACAAACTCAAAACATATTAAAATTAATACATTAAATATAAAAGAAATAAAACCATTAGAAGTAGTAGAAAAAAATACTATTATGAGAAATGATAAAAATAATGTAGATATAGAAAAAGAAAAAGTAGAGCAAGCTAAAAATAATATTAGATATCAAACAGCTATTACAAGAATATCTCAAGATTTCACATTATTAAAATCTGTTATAAAATCTAAGTAAAATAGGAGGGACTAAAAATGGGTGTATTTAATATTATGAATAAAGCAGCTTCTGGTATGACAGCAGAAAGATTTAGAATGGATATTATAGCAGATAATATAGCAAATGCGAATACTACAGTAACAGAACAGGGAGGACCATATAGAAGAAAATTAGTTGTATTTGAAGAAAAATTAAAAAAAGAATTAAAAGTACCAATGAATATAAATATAGATAGCAAAGAGGCAAGTATTTCTAAAAGCGAAGGAGTAAAAGTAGCAAAAGTTATAGAGGACAAAACACCTTTTAGATATGTATATGATCCTAATCATCCAAATGCAAATGAAAAAGGATATGTGGCTATGCCAAATGTAAATACAATAAACGAAATGGTAGACTTGATTACTGCACAAAGAGCATATGAAGCAAATGCGACTGTTGTTACTAATGCTAAAAGTATGGCTACAGCAGCACTTCAAATAGGTAAATAGGAGGAGTATATAATGATAGTAAAGTCTACAAATAAAATAAATGGAATTTTCAATAACAACGAGATAAATAAAAACACAAAAAAAGGGACGGAAAAATTTAGTGATTATCTAAAAAATGCAATTAATGAAGCTAATGAATTAAAAATTGAATCAGATAATTTAACAACTGATTTTTTAACAGGGAAAACAGATAATCTGCATGAGGTCATGATAGCAAGCCAAAAAGCTGAAATAGCATTGTTATTTGTAACAGAAGTAAGAAATAAAGTTATTGAAGGGTATCAAGAATTCGCAAAAATGCAGATTTAATATTATTTGGAGGAAATAAAAAATGAATGAGTTTTTCAAAAGAATAAAAAATCAGTTTACAACAATTTGGAAAAATTTAACTAAGATTCAAAAAATTACAATATTTTTTTTATTAGGAAGTTTATTGACTTTTTTAATTTTATTTTTTGTATTAAGTAGTAAAGTTAATTATGAGCCATTATTTACAGAATTAGAATCAAAAGATGCAGCTAAAATAAAAGCTAGTCTAGACAAAAGGGGTATTACATATAGAATTACAGGTAATGGTACAGTAATAGAAGTACCAAAAGAACAAAAATATGCTATTAGACTAGATTTAAGTAAAGAAGGAGTTTTACCAGATTCAGCAGTAGGATTTGAAATTTTTGATAATTCAAAAATTGGTGCTACTGAATTTGATAAACAAATGATGTTTTTGAGAGCACAAAAAGGTGAATTAGAAAAAACTATAAAGTCTCTTAGTCAAGTAAAAAGAGCGGTAGTAAATATAACACCAGCTAATAATAGTCCTTTTGCTAATGAAAAAACAGAAGCAAAAGCATCAGTATTAATAGAACTAGAATCATTTGAAACTTTAAAAGAAGAAAATATAAAAAGTATTATTGTACTAGTAGCAGGAGCTATTGAAAATTTGCCAAAAGAAAATGTAGAAGTTGTAGATACTTCTGGAAATATACTTTCAGATATGGTTGATTTTTCGCAAGAAGGATCTTTAGCATCTAGAAAAAGAATAGAATTACAACAAGAAATAGAAAAAAAGTTAGAGAGAAGTGCTAATGGGGTATTAAATGTTCTTGGTGGTGGAAACTATAGAGTAAAAGTAAGTGTGGAATTAGATTTTAATAAAGAAAGTTATCAAACAGAAAGTTATACTACACCAACTGTATCAGGTGAACAATTAACACAAGGACTTATAAGAAGTGAACAAAATAATTTAAAAGAAGTAAGTGGTGGAGTAAATGATGTAGCTAGTGGAGTACCAGGAACAACAAGTAATATACCAGGATATGTTGGGAAAGAAGAAAGTAATAGTAGTAATTATAAAGAAAATAATGTTGTAAAAAATTATGAATTAGATAAAAAAAATACAGTTTATGAAAAATCTATTGGAAATATTAAAAGAATGACAGTATCAGTTACATTAAATAAAGATTCTGTATATTTTAAAGATAAAGAAAATATAACGCCAGCAGAAATAACACAATTTGAAAACATGGTAAAAACAGCAGTTGGGTTTAATGAAAATAGAGGAGATAAAATAAATGTTACGGTATTACCATTTAATTTTGAAATAGCAAAAAGATATAATGATTCTATTGCAGAAGAACAAAAATGGAAAAAATATCAATTGATAGGAATTTATTTTATTATTATTACTCTAATAATAGCGGGAGGCGCATTATTATTATTTAAAAGACTTGAAAGTAAAAGAATTAAAGAAAGAGAAGAAAAAGCAATTGCTGATTTATTACCTCAGCTTGATGACGTAAATTTAAATGAAGAAGCGATGAGCATAGAGGAGCAAGAGAGAGCAGATCAAGAAAATCAAATTAGACAAATAGCAATCCAAAAACCTGAAGAAGTAGCCAATCTTTTAAGAAATTGGTTAATGGAAGATTAGGGGGAAAGAAAATTGGCAGAAAAATTAACAGGGAAACAAAAAGCAGCAATACTTATGATTGCATTAGGACAAGATGCAGCTGCAGAAGTTTTTAAATATTTAAAACCTGATGAAATAGAAGATCTGACATTTGAAATAGCAAAGGTTAATAAAGTTCAGTTAGATCAAAAAGAAAAAGTATATGAAGAATTTAATGAAATGATGGTAGCTCAACAATATATATCACAAGGTGGTATAAATTATGCAAGAGAATTACTTCAAAAAGCTGTAGGTGAAAATAAAGCTGTAGAGATTATTACAAAACTTACATCAAATCTTCAAGTTAGACCTTTTGATTTTATTCAAAGAACAGAGTCAGAGCAAATACTTAACTTTATATCTGGAGAGCATCCGCAAATTATAGCACTTATAATATCCTATCTTCCTGCAGATAAAGCTGGAGAGATTATGTCACATTTACCTTCAGAAAAGCAAATAGATATTGCAAGAAGAATAGCACAAATGGAAAGAACTTCTCCAGAGATGATAAGAGAAGTAGAAAGAATTTTAGAAAGAAAAATTTCAACAGTTATGGGTCAAGATTATACTATGACAGGTGGTATAGATGCATTAGTTGAAATATTAAATAATGTAGATAGAACAACAGAAAAAACTATTATAGAAGGATTAGAAGAAGCAGAAGCAACACTTGCTGAAGAAGTTAAAAAGAAAATGTTTGTATTTGAAGATCTTATCTTGCTTGATGATAAATCAGTACAGCAAGTACTTAAAAATGTAGAAAATAAAGATCTTACTATGGCTCTTAAAGGATCAAGTGAAGAGGTTGCAGAAAAAATATTTAAAAATATGTCTAAAAGAGCTGCAGATAATTTACGTGAAGATATGGAATATACTGGACCTGTAAGAGTAAGAGATGTACAAGAAGCTCAACAAAGAATTGTTGCTGTTGTAAGAAAACTTGAAGAATCAGGTGAAATTCAAATAGCTAGAGGAAGTGAGGATGAGCTAATTGTTTAATGTAATTAAGGGTAATTTTGTAAAAAAAAATACAGAACCTGTAGTAATTAAACATAAAAAAAATACAGTTGCAAAAGAAAATGAAGACTTAATTAAAAAAAATGAACAAAAAATAGAAAACGAGATTGATTACGAAGAAGAATACTATGATGAAACAGAAGAAAAATCAGATGAATTTGATAATTTTGAACTTGATGAAATATTACTTTCAAAACAAAATGAATTAAAAGAATTAGAAATACAAATGGAAAAATTAAAACAAGAAGCAGAAAATGAAGCTTATAGAATAATAGAAGAAGCAAGAATTGAGGCTGAAAAAGAAAGTAATGATATAAAAGCTAAAGCTTGGGATCAAGGATATCAAGAAGGATATGAAGCAGGGAAAAATCAAGTTTTATTAAATTCGAGTAATGTTTTTTCAAACGTTCAAAGAGTTTTAGAAGAAGCAATGAATGAAAAAGAGATTATGTTAAATAATTCTAAAGAAGAAATAATAAATTTGATAATAAAAGTAGCAGAAAAAGTCATAAAAATAGAAGTAAATAATAAAGAAATATTAAAACAAAATTTATTAGAAGCTTTAAAAAATATATCTGTTTCACCAAAAATTACAGTTTATGTAAATTGGGAACAAGTTCAATATGCAAAAGAATTAAAAGAAGAAATGAAAAGTAAATTTTATAATATAGAAGAATTTAATATTTTAGAGGATAAAACTTTAACTCCAGGAGGGTGTGTAATAGAAACACAAATGGGAAGAGTAGATGCAAGTATTGAAACACAATTAGAAACTATAATAGATAAACTACATGAAGAGTAGGAGAGAAGATGAAAATAGATTTTGATAGATATAATGAAATAGTTGATAGTATTCAAACTATAAAATCTGTTGGGAGAGTAGTAAGAGTAGTAGGACTTACTATAGAATCTTCTGGGCCACTAGTACATCTAGGAGAACATTGTTATATAAAGTTACTAAATTCAAATAAAAAAATAGATGCAGAAGTAGTAGGGTTTAACGATAATAAAGTACTTCTTATGCCACTTGGGGATATGAAAGGAATAGGACATGGATGTGAAGTAATTCCTAGTGGTAGAAGCCTTAGTGTAGGAGTGAGTAAAAAATTACTGGGAAGAGTAATAGATGGGCTTGGAAATCCAATTGATGATAAAGGTAAAATAGAAATAGAAAAATATATGCCACTTGAAAATCAAGCACCTAATCCATTAGCTAGAAAAAGAATAACAGAACCTCTTAATATAGGAGTAAGGGCAATAGATGCTAATATATCTTGTGGAAAAGGACAAAGAATAGGTATATTTGCTGGTTCTGGAGTAGGGAAATCAACATTACTTGGGATGATATCTAGGAATAGTTCAGCAGATATAAATGTAATAGCATTAATTGGAGAACGGGGAAGAGAAGTAAGAGAATTTATAGAAAAGGATCTTGGAGAAAAAGGGATGAAAAATACAGTTGTAGTAGTTGCTACATCTGATCAGCCAGCATTAGTAAGACTTAAAGGTGCTTCTACAGCAACGGCAATAGCAGAATATTTTAGAGATAAAGGTTATAATGTAATGCTTATGATGGATTCACTTACGAGATTTGCTATGGCACAAAGAGAAATAGGACTTGCGGTAGGAGAACCACCAGCTACTAGAGGTTATACACCAAGTGTTTTTGCAGAACTTCCAAAGCTTTTAGAAAGAACAGGAAATTCAGATAAAGGAACGATAACAGGACTTTATACAGTATTAGTAGACGGTGATGATTTAAATGACCCAATAGCAGATACAGTAAGAGGGATTTTAGATGGTCATATAGTTTTATCTAGAAAAATGGCTGAAAAAAATCATTATCCTGCAATAGATGTACTTGCTAGTGTATCTAGGGTTATAAATAATATAGTTTCAAAGGAGCATTTAGAAGCTAACCAAAAATTAAGAGAAGTATTAGCAACATATAATGAAGTTGAAGATTTAATAAGCATAGGAGCTTATAAACAAGGAAGTAATCCAAAAGTTGATTATGCTATATCAAAAATAGAAGAAGTAAATAATTTTTTAAAGCAAGGTATACATGAAGAAAGTAATTTTGAAGATACTAAAGATATTTTAATAAATCTTTTTAATTAAAAAGGGATAAAAAATGTTTAAATTTAAATTTCAAAAAGCATTAGATTATAAACTGGAAGAAGAGCATCAAGCAAAAGATATATATTTTAGAATTCAAGAGAAAAAAAATAAAAAACTTAAAGAAAAAGAAATATTAATTAATAGAAAAGCAGAATTACATCAAGAATTCAAAGCTTATAAAGTTGGGAATATAGATATAAATAGCTTAAAAAATTATAATAATTTTATATTAAAAATAAATAATGAAATAGAAGAATTTAATAAAGAGCTTAATATTATAGAGAAAAATCTTGAAAAAGCGAGAGAAGAATTTTTTGAAATACGTAAAGAAAGAAAAATATTTGAGAAATTAAAAGAAAAACAGCTTGAAGAATATAAAAAAAATATGCAGAAAAAAGAAGATAAATTAATAGATGAATTAAGTAATAATTTATATAATAGGAGAAACTAATAATGGCTGAAAATAAAAAAGAAATAAAGAAAAAAAATAATGGAATGAAATACTTTATACTAACTATTATAATGTTTTTAATTTTTCTTTTTACATTAATAGGAGGAATAATATTTTTAGATATAATAGGAGTATTAAACTTAAGTAAAGTAATATCTAAAGATTCAAATATAGCAAAATTACCTTATATAGGTAATTATATTAGTTATAGTTATAATATTCATTTAACAGAAGAAGAGAGATTAAAAAATACAATGTTGAAATATCAAGAAATTCTTGAAAATAAAAGAAAAGAAATTGAATTAAAAGAATTGGCAGTAACAAAAAGAGAAGAGGATGTAAAAGTATTAGAAAAAGAATTATTAACAAAAGAAAAAGAGCTTCAACAAAAAGAAGAAGAATTAATAAAAAAGGAAGAAATATTAAAAAAATTAAATGCGGAGTATTCAGCTAAAGATGAAAATATAACAAAATTTTCAAACATATATGCTAAAATGCAACCAAATTCAGTAGCAATAGCTGTTAATAATATGGAATTAGATATTGTTTCTAAAATATTTGAAAAAATGGATGAAAAAAAAGTAGCACTTATACTTGATGAGCTTTCCAAAATAAATCCGCTTCGTGTAAAAGAAATAGTTGAAACAATGACTAAAAAAAACGAGGTTCCAAATGTTAGTAAAAACACGAATTAAATTAAAGATTGTGCTTATTATATTAATAATAATAGTTATGATAAAATGGTGGCTATTTCCTATAATAAATGTATTATATGATATAAATAAACTTAATTTGAAAATTAAAAATAATGAATTAAAAATAAATACACTTGAAAAAACATATTCAAAACTACAATTAGAATTAAAAAATATAGAAAATTTAGATATTATAGAAAAAAAAGCTAGAAATTTGTTAGATATGAAAAAGGAAAATGAAAAAATTTATAGAATAATAGAGTAGGAGGAATAATGAAAAGAGAACTAGCGTTAGAATTTGCTAGAATTACAGAAGCAGCAGCCCTTGCAGCATATAAATGGATAGGAAAAGGAGACAAAGAAGGGGCAGATCAAGCAGCAGTTGATGCAATGAGAAATATGCTTAATGAAATTGAAATTGAAGGTGAAATTGTAATAGGTGAAGGTGAGATTGATGAAGCACCAATGCTTTATATTGGTGAAAAAGTTGGTAAATATGAAGAAATTGAAAATATATCTCAAGTAGATATAGCAGTAGATCCTGTAGAAGGAACAAGGATGGTTGCACAAGGGCAAGCAAATGCAATAGCAGTACTTGCAGCAGGAAATAAAGGGAGTTTTTTAAAAGCACCAGATATGTATATGGAAAAATTAATAGTTGGCCCACGAGCTAAAGGTGCAATAGATTTAAATTTACCACTTATGGAAAATATAAATAATATAGCAGAAAAAATGAATAAAAAGGTATCAGAGCTTAAAGGGATAATATTATATAAACAAAGACATTATCAAGTAATAGAAGACTTACAAAGAATGGGTGTGAGTATATATGCACTTCCTGATGGAGATGTAGCGGGGTCATTATTGACAGCTATAGTTGATTCAGGAATAGATTTTTTATATGGAATAGGTGGAGCACCAGAAGGAGTAGTATCAGCGGCAGCATTAAAAGCTCTTGGTGGTGACATGAATGCTAGACTTAAATTAAGACGGGAAGTAAAAGGGATATCATTAGAAAATGATAAAATAAGTAACTTTGAGAAAAAACGTTGTGAAGAAATGGGAATAGATATAACAAAAGTTTTAACAATTGATGATATGGTAAAAGATGATGAAATAGTTTTTTCAGCAACAGGAATAACAAAAGGAGATCTTTTAGAAGGGATAAAAAGAAATGGAAATATAGCTAGAACTCAAACACTTTTAATTAGGGGAAAAACAAAAACTATAAGATACATTAACTCAATACATAATCTTGAATATAAAGATGATGCAGTAAAAGAGTTGTTAATATAGTTTAATTATTATTTAGGGTATGTAATTTTATATACCCTTTTTTATTATAAGTTATTATAAGGAGTGTGGTAAAAATGAAAATAGGTAAAAAAATTAGTATTATTTTTGTCAGTATAACAATATTCATATTATTAATAATTAATATTTTAGTTTATCAATTTGGTAAAGCACTATTAAGAAAGCAAATAATAAGTGATATTGAAAGAATTAATGAATTAACTTATAATATGGTTGATACAAGTGTGAATGTATCAGTAAAAAGCTACTTAAGAGGAATAGCGGAGAAGAATTTAGATATTGTAAAAGAATATTATAAAAAAGTACAAAATGGTGAATTAACAGAAGCTGAAGCAAAAAAAGAATTATCTCGAATTATATTAAGTCAAAAAATAGGAAAAACAGGGTATCCATATGTAATGTCATATAAAACAGGTAAAATATTAATTCATCCTAAAAAAAGCGTAATAGGAAAAGTTTCATCTTTATATAAGGACATTAAAGGAAGAGAACAATCTAAAAATGAATATATAGAATATGAGTATAAAGGGAAAAAGAAAGCTTTATATAGAGTATATTTTAAACCATGGGATTTTTTAATAAGTGCAACTAGTTATAAAGATGAATTTAAAGAGTTAATAAAAAAAGAAGACTTTAGGGATAAAGTATTATCAGTAAAAATAGGAAAAACAGGATATACATATATAATGGATAGTAAGGGTGTACTTGTAATTCATCCAGCAATAGAAGGAAAAAGCATATTAAATGCAAAAGATATAAATGGAAAAGAGTTTGTAAAAGATATAATAGATAAAAAAGAAGGGAATACAATATATTATTGGAAAAATCCAAATGATAAAATAGCAAGAGAAAAAATTGTAAATTCAAAATATTATAAAGATTTAGATTGGTATATTGTAAGTGGTACTTATACAGAAGAAATAATGGGACCAATAATAAATTTTAGAAATTTATTATTTATAATAAATATATTTATTTTAATAATAGTAGCTATAACTTCTAGTATAATAGGAAATACATTTGCAAAGCCAATAAAAAAATTAACAAGTGATATAGATCAACTATCAAATGGAGATTTAACTTTTAAAACTAATATAAAAACAAAAGATGAGATAAATACTATATCAGAAAGAATTAATAATTTAATAGATAAATTAAATATTACAATAAATAAAGCTCATAATTTATCACAAGATATTAATATTCAAAATATAGAATTAGAAGAAGATATGACAACTATAATAAATAGTGAAACAAAAGACAGTATATTTATATTAAAAAATATGATAGAAAACATACTAGATCAAGTAAGGGATCAAACAGCAAGTACAGAAGAAACATTAGCAAGTGTAGAAGAAGTATCTGCATCTGTTAGAACGGTAAGAGAATTTAATACAGAAATATTAGAAAATTCAAAGGTAACGTTAGATGTTGCAAAACAAGGAATTGAGTTTGGTACTATAGTAAAAACTGATATGAATGATGTAACTAAAAAAGTAATAGATACCAATGAAAAGGTAAAAGATTTAGTAAATATATCAAAAGATATAGGGAATATAACAGTAGCAATAAATGCAATATCAGAACAAACAAATTTACTTGCATTAAATGCAGCAATAGAAGCGGCAAGAGCAGGAGAAGCCGGAAGAGGATTTAGCGTAGTAGCAGAAGAAATAAGAAAATTAGCAGAGCAAACAAGTAGTGAAACTAAAAAAATAGATGAAATAACAACTACAATACAAAAAGAAGTAGAAATTGTTGCAAAAGGAAATGAAGTAGTAAAAGAAAAAATAATATATGCTGAAAAAGGAATTATAGATTTAGTAGATAATTTAAATAAAGTGGTTGATTTATCCAAATCAACAGATGAAAAAATAAAAGATATAGACACAAATTTAAATGAACAAATGCTTGCGGTAGAAGAAATAGCAAAAGCGGTGGAGAATATTGCAAATAATTCAACAACTATAGAATCATATGGAATTAAAACAGATGAATTAGGAGAAAATATCAGCTTAATACTAAAAGATAAATTAGAAATAATTAGGGATATATTAGAAAAAAATAGAGATCTAGATAATGAACTAAAATTTTTCAAACTTAAATAATATTATAAAAAGATTTTTAACAATCGAAAGTGTTGACAATGTTTTGTTTTTGTGATATTATCTTATAAATTTAAAAATAGAATAATGAATACTTCATTCATATAAGCCAATAATAAGGATTGGTGTTTCTACGATTGACCGTAAATCAATCTTCTATGAGTGAAAGTTTTTATATTTAGTTAGCCTAAGTATATACTTTCACCATGGGATAAGTATATACTTAGGTTTTTTGTTATAAACAATTTTAATTTAAGGAGAGAAAATAGATGTATAAAGATAGTATACTAATTTTAGATTTTGGTTCACAATATAATCAACTTATTGCTAGAAGAATTAGAGAAATGGGAGTATATGCTGAAATAGTACCTTATTTTACACCAATAGAAGATATAAAATCCATGAAACCAAAAGGAATTATATTATCAGGAGGCCCAGCATCAGTATATTTAGAAGAGGCACCTACATTAGATAAAGAAATTTATGAGTTAAATATTCCTATACTTGGGATTTGCTATGGAATGCAGCTTACTATGCATTTACTTGGTGGTAAAGTAGATAAAGCTGATAAGCAAGAATTTGGAAAAGCAGAATTAATAATTGATAAAAATAAAAGTAAATTTTTTAATGAAATACCTAAAAAATCACAAGTATGGATGAGTCATGCAGATCATGTAGTAGAAATAGCACCTGGATTTGAAAAATTAGCTCATACTGATTCATCAATAGCAGTACTTGCTGATGAAGAAAAAAGAATATATACAGTTCAGTTTCATCCAGAAGTAACACATTCAGTATATGGTAAAAATATATTAAAAAACTTTGTTTTTGAAATAGCAAAATGTGAAAAGAACTGGTCAATGGAAAATTATATAGAAAAAACAATAAAAGAAATAAGAGAAAGAGTAGGAGATAAAAAAGTAATTTTAGCTCTTTCTGGAGGAGTAGATTCATCAGTAGCAGCAGTATTGATACATAAAGCTATTGGAGATAATTTAAATTGTTTTTTTGTAGATACAGGACTTATGAGAAAAGATGAAGCAAAAAAAGTAATGGAAACATATGGTAAAAATTTTAAAATGAATATTGAATGTATAAATGCAGAAGATAGGTTTTTAACAAAGTTAAAAGGAATAACTGATCCAGAAGAAAAAAGAAAGATAATTGGAAAAGAGTTTATTGATATATTTGAAGAACAAAAACAAAAATTTAAAGATGCAGATTTTTTAGCACAAGGAACAATTTATCCAGATGTAATAGAATCACAATCTATAAAAGGACCATCATCAACAATAAAATCACATCATAATGTAGGTGGGCTACCTGAAGAAATGGAATTTGAGTTATTAGAACCACTTAGAGAATTATTTAAAGATGAAGTAAGAAAAGTAGGAAAAGAATTAGGAATTCCTGAATATATGATAGATAGACATCCATTTCCAGGACCAGGTCTTGGTATAAGAATACTTGGAGAAGTAACAAAAGAAAAAGCAGATATTTTGAGAGAAGCAGATGATATTTTTATAGAAGAACTTAGAAAAAATAAATTATATGATAAAGTAAGTCAAGCATTTGTAGTACTTTTACCAGTTAAATCAGTTGGAGTAATGGGTGATGAAAGAACATATGAATATACCGCAGTATTAAGAAGTGCTAATACAACAGACTTTATGACAGCTACATGGTCGCATCTACCATATGAACTTTTAGAAAAAGTATCAAATAGAATAATTAATGAAGTAAAAGGAATAAATAGACTTGCTTATGATATAAGTTCTAAACCACCTGCAACTATTGAATGGGAATAATCCTTTACATAATATAATGAAATATAGTATCATATAAAAAATATTATAAGAGGAGTTGATACTATGTTTTTTTATGAAGATTTGGTCAAAAATGTAGAAAAAAAAGAGGTAAATTTAGATAAAGAAAAATATAAATTTTCTCTTAATTTTAGAACAAAAATTATTAAAATAGGAACAGGATTACCGTTAATTTTAATAGGTTTATATTATATGGCTGATATTGTAAATAAAAAATTATCTATTTCGGCAATACTTGGAGCGCTTATATTTTATACAGGAATATTAATAGTACAAGAAGTATTTACTTTTAGGCTTATTATTGATAAGAAAAATGATGAGATAATTACAAAAACATTTAGATTTAATATTAGTAGTATAGATAGTATAGAGTTAAAAAAAATGGTTATTCCTAGAACTAAAAAAATAGAGGCTTGCTTAGATATTATTACAGTAGAAAAAAAACAATATATAATACCACTTGTAATGAATAAAAAAATAGAATTTTGCGCAATTTTGAGAGAATTAAAAAGAGAGAAATTTAAAATAATAAAAGATGATATTTAAGGAGGAATAATGTTAAACGGGAAAATAATAAAAGAAGCCATAACATTTGATGATGTATTATTGGTGCCACAAAAATCAGAGGTGTTGCCTCATGAAGTATCATTAAAAACAAAACTTACTAAAAAAATAGAATTGAATATACCTATTTTAAGTGCTGCAATGGATACAGTAACAGAAGCAAGATTAGCGATTGCAATTGCAAGAGAAGGCGGACTTGGATTTATACATAAAAATATGACTATAGAAGAACAAGCGGCTGAAGTAGATAAAGTAAAAAGAAATGAAAGTGGGATGATAACAGATCCTATAACACTTCATAGAAATTCAACTCTTTTAGATGCAGATACTATTATGGGCAAATATAAAATATCTGGATTGCCTGTAGTAGAAGATGATGGAACTTTAGTTGGGATAATCACAAATAGAGATCTTAAATATAGAAAAAATTTAGATGAAAATGTAGAAAAAATAATGACTAAAGAAAATTTAATAACGGCTTCCGAAGGAACTACCTTAGAAGAAGCAAAAGAAATATTGTTAGAAAATAGAATAGAAAAATTACCAATTGTGGATAAAAATAATAAGTTAAAAGGATTAATAACTATAAAAGATATAGATAAAGCAGAGGAATTTCCATTAGCATGTAAAGATGAAAAAGGAAGACTTAGAGTTGGTGCAGCTGTAGGAGTAGGGAACGACACTTTAGAAAGAGTAGAAGCTCTTGTAAAAGCAGGAGTAGATATAATAACTGTAGATTCAGCACATGGACATTCTAGGGGAGTACTTGAAACTATAAAAAAAATAAGAAATAAATTTCCTGATTTAGATATTATAGGTGGAAATATTGTAACAAAAGAAGCTGCTCTTGATTTAGTAAAAGCAGGAGTAACAGCTGTAAAAGTAGGAGTAGGACCAGGTTCTATTTGTACAACTAGAGTTGTAGCAGGAGTAGGGGTTCCTCAACTTACTGCAGTAAATGATGTATATGAAGTTTTAAAAGAAATGGAAATAGGAGTTATAGCTGACGGTGGTATAAAATTATCTGGTGATATAGTTAAAGCTTTAGCTGCAGGAGCAAATTGTGTTATGGTAGGAGGATTACTTGCAGGAACAGATGAAGCACCTGGAGAAGAAATAATATACGAAGGAAGAAAATTTAAAATATATGTAGGGATGGGCTCAATGGCTGCTATGCAAAGAGGAAGTAAAGATAGATATTTTCAAAATAATGCAAAAAAACTTGTACCTGAAGGAATAGAAGGAAAAGTAGCATATAAAGGAAGTTTATCAGATGTAATATTTCAAATGTGTGGAGGAATAAGAGCTGGAATGGGATATTGTGGAGCGCCTACTATTGATGATTTAATAAAAAATGGTAAATTCGTAAAAATTACTGGAGCAGGTCTTAAAGAAAGTCATCCACATGATATAAGTATAACAAAAGAAGCACCAAATTATCAAAGATAATTGGAGAATAAAATGAGAAAAATAGAAAAAAAATTAATAATAGAAGAAGTAGCAAAACTTTGTGTAGATGCAAATCATAATATACCATTAGATGTCATAAGCAAATTAAAAATATCAAAAGATAACGAAAAAAATAAGTTGGGTAAAAATGTATTAGAGGAAATAATAAAAAATGATGAGATAGCTAGTAGAGAAAAGATGGCAATGTGTCAAGACACAGGATTAGCAGTAGTATTTCTAGAAATAGGAAGAGAAATATATTTTGACTTTGATATATATGAAGCTATAAATGAAGGAGTAAAAAAAGGTTATAGTGAAGGATATTTAAGAAAATCGATTGTAAGAAGTCCTATATTTAGAGAAAATACAAAAACAAACACGCCAGCAGTTATTCATACAAAATTAGTAGCTGGAGATAAATTAAAAATTATTTTTGCTCCAAAAGGTGGTGGTAGTGAAAATATGAGTACTGTTAAAATGATGAAGCCATCTGATGGTATAGGAGGAATTAAAAACTTTGTAATAGATTTTGTAAAAAATGCAGGTGGGAATCCATGTCCACCGATAATAGTAGGAATTGGAATAGGTGGGAATTTTGAAAAATCAGCTATTTTAGCAAAAGAAGCGCTTTTTAGAAAAATAGATGATATAAATGAAGATAAAGAATTAGCTAAAATAGAAAATGAATTATTAGAAGAAATAAATAAGTTGAATATAGGGCCTATGGGATTTGGTGGTGATACAACAGCACTTGCTGTAAAAATAAAATCCCATCCATGTCATATAGCATCGATGCCAGTAGCTATAAATATAAATTGCCATGCTGCTAGGCATAAAGAGAGAATAATATAAAAATTTGATTAATTTAATAAAAAAAGTGAGATAAAATTTACTCACTTTTTTTTATTAAATTAAAAAATTTATAAATTAAAAAATTTTTTTAAAAATATACCTACACCATTCTCATCATTAGAAATAGTTTTATATTTTATAAGAGATTTTAATTTTTTATTAGCGTTATCCATAACAACACCTATTTTAGCATATTTCAACATTTCATAGTCATTAAAACCATCACCAAAAGCCATGATATTTTCAGTGTTAAAATTTTTATTTTTTAATATTTGTTTTAATGCATTAGCTTTTGAGACGTTTTTATGCATAACTTCAAGAAAATTATCATTAGAACGACCTAAATATATTGTATTTTTGTATTTTTCTTTTAAAAATTTTTCTAAGATATCTATATTTTCTTTTGAAGAGATATACATTAATTTAAGAAAATTTGGATTTTCTAGAGTAGAAAAATCTATATAATGTTCTTGTAAGCCCGAACGTTCTTTGTATTCTTTGGCTTCATTTGTAAACTCCTCAATATACCACTTGAAATTATGAAAAGCATGGAAGTAGATATTTTTTGTTTTTCCTATATTAATAAGTTCTTTAGAAATATTTTTAGATAAAACTTTTTGAAAAATCAAATTATTATTTTTATAGATGGCAGCACCATTATAACTAATAATTTCATTAGTTAGATTTAGTTTATTTATAGTAGGTAGCATAGCCTCATAACTTCTACCACTAGCTAAAATTATTTCAAGTCCATTTTTTTTTAATTTTTTTAATATTTCTATGTTAAAATCAGATATTTCATGATTACTATTTAGTAAAGTACCATCGAGGTCACACACAATTAATTTAATATTTTTCATAAATTTCTCCTATATTTCTACTCCTAATAAATTTTTTACGATTATTCCAATAATAAATGATAAACCTGCAACACCCATACTTAAAAGTGCCATTTCTAAAAATCTATGTATAAAATTATAATCTTTTGCAATAGAAATATAGAAATTAAATACTAAAATAATAAGTAAAGCAAATATTAATGTAAGTATAAGGGCTGAAGAATAACTTTTTAATACAAGATATGGTAAAGCTAGAATTATAACAGTAAAAATATATGCAATTCCTGTATAAATACTAGATTTTAATGCATCATCATCGCCTTCTGCTTTTGTCGCTAAATATTCACTTGCAGCCATAGAAAACGAAGCTGCAATTCCAGTAATTAATCCAGACATAGCGATTAATTTTGTATTTTTCAATGCAAAAGTAAGTCCGGCCAGAGTTCCAGTAAGTTCAACAAGAGCATCATTAAGTCCAAGAACAATAGAACCAATATAATCCAACTTTTCTTCATTTATCATATTAATAAGTAATTTTTCATGTTTGTCTTCATCATCAATCATTTTTTGAATATTAGTTGCTAGATCTTTATCTAAGTTATTTTTTAATATTTCTAAATAAGCATTTTTTCCTTTATCTTCATTTATTTCCATTAATTTTATACCAAAAGTAAGACCTAAAAATCTAGCAATAAAAATATAAAACCATACTTTAAAAATCCTAATTTTAGGTTTTTCATTTAAAAGTGTTTTCCAAGTTTCTAAATGTTTTAATTCTTCTTCTCCTATATTATCTAAAATTTTAGAATTTTCTAGATTTTTTTCGAGTTTTGCTAGTTTTTTATAAACTAAATAACCTTCATACTCTTCTTGCATAAATTTTCTTATAATATTTTTATCGATAGTCATATTTCCTCCTATTTTATATTAGATTATATATTAATTTTATCATTTATAAAACAGGAGTTCAAGGAATAAAAGGATATTATAACTATATAAAAATAAACTATTGACAAAATAAAAATACTGATATATTATAATATTGTAATATATTAATATAGAATAATGGAGGAGATTTATGGAAAAAATATTAATAATCGGAGGAGTTGCTGCAGGAGCAACAGCAGGAGCAAAAGCTAGAAGAGTATCAAGTGACGCTGAAATAACAATATTAGAATCAGGAAATGATATATCATTTGCAAATTGTGGATTACCATATTATATTGGAGGAGATATAAAAAATAGATCAAAATTGATTTTAGAAAGTCCAGAAAGTTTTTATGATAAATATCAAATAAAAGTAGATATTCATACGACAGCTACTGAAATTGACAGAAAGAATAAAATAGTTTATGCTGTAGATTCAAGAACAGGAGAAAAAAGAGAGTATGAGTATACAAAACTTATACTTGCACAAGGAGGACGTCCTATAGCACCTCCAATTCCAGGAGCAAAAGAAAATCATGTGTTTCAACTTTGGACATTGGATGATATGGATAAAATCCATTCATATATAGAGGATGAAGAACCACAATCAGCTGTTGTTGTTGGTGGAGGATTTATTGGTCTTGAAATGGCTGAAGCATTAGTAAAAAGAGGATTAAAAGTATCATTAGTAGAAATGCAACCACATGTAATGGCACTAATGGAAGCAGAGATAGCTGGATTTATTCAAAAAGAATTAATATCGTATGGTGTAGAACTTTATACAAATAAAAGTGTAACTGAAATCTCTCGAAAAAATGTTGTATTAAATGATGGAAATAAAATAGATGCAGATATGGTAATAATGTCAATAGGAGTAAAACCAACATTAAAACTTGCGCAAGAAACAGGGCTTGCTATTGGAGAGGCTGGTGGATTATTAGTTGATTCATATTTAAAAACAAGCGATGAAAATATATTTGCTGCAGGTGATATGGTAGAATTAGAACATAGAGTAAGTGGTAAAAAAGTAAGAATACCTCTTGCAGGACCTGCAAATAGACAAGGAAGAATAGCTGCAGAAAATGCATTAGGTGGAAACCATAAATATAGTGGATCAATAGGGACATCTATTGTTAGGGTATTTGAAGCGGTTGCAGGAATTACAGGATTATCTTTAAAAGCAGCTCGAAAATTTGGAATAAATGCAGATGCAATTACAGTTCATAAAGAACATCATACTTCATATTATCCAGGGTCAAAAGATGTAACTGTAACTATTGTTTATGATAAAGAAACAGGAGTGATTTTAGGAGGACAGACAGCTGGATATCAAGGAGCGGATAGAAGACTAGATGTTCTTGCAGTTGCAACAGCAACAGGTCGTACTATTTATGAATTAGCAGATGTTGATTTTGCTTACTCACCACCACTTGGAACTGCTAATGATGTTATAAATATGGCAGCATATGCAGCAGAAAATAGAATAACTGGATATTCTCCATCTTTAACAGTAGCTGAATTAGATGAATATTTAGAAAATAAAAATGCACTATGGATAGATGTAAGAGACTTATTTGCATATGAAAAAGCAAATGTTCAAGGAGCTAAAAATATACCACTTGAAGTATTTGCTACAAAATTAAATGAAATTCCTAAAGATAAATTAATAATTTTATATGATTATAATGGTAAAAAAGGACATCAAGCATTAAGAACATTAATTGGAGCTGGATATAAAAATGTAATTAATGTAAGTGGAGGATTTATGAGTATAGCTAATTATGCTATGGCAATAACTCCTAAAAATTTTGATGTGAATTTAGAAGAAATAGAAAAAAAAGATATTAATGAAATAGAAAAAGAAGAAATAAAAGAAGAAAAAGTAAAAGAGACTAAAAAAGTAGATTTAAACGAACCTTTAATTGTTGATGTTAGAACAACAGGAGAATTTTTAAGTGGAGCATATCCTGGAGCTATAAATATACCTTTAGATGAATTATTAAATAGAGTAGATGAATTAGGACCTAAAAATAGAAAAATAATATTATATTGTGCTTCTGGAAGTAGAAGTTCATACGCTATATCAATTTTATCAAGATTAGGATTTACAAATCTTGAAAATGGTGGCGGAATAATGCATATGATGATGAATAGAAGATAGTTTTAAAAGAGCTTTGTATTTACAAAGCTCTTTTATTATGAAAACTTGACAAAAAAATAAAAAAATGTTATTCTGATATTATCTTTTAGTATAATTTTTTTGTTTTAAGGAGATAATAAACTATGATAGAATTTTTAGCAGTGGTCAAAGTCGTAAAAAATAATATATTATTTTTAAAATAATAATTATAGAATAGTTATGACTCATGCTAAGAATTGATTTTATCAAAATTTATTAAAAAGTCAATTAACAGCTATTCTATATAGCTGTTTTTTTTATGTTTAATAATTAAAAGTTTAAAATATATTTAAGGAGGAGCTAATATGAAAGATATGGCTAAAACTTATTCTCCAAATGAAATTGAGGATAAGTGGTATAAAAAATGGGAAAAAAATAAATATTTTGCGGCTACATTAGATAACGAAAAAGAGGGATATAGTATAGTTATTCCACCACCAAATGTAACAGGAATTTTACATATGGGGCATGTATTAAATAATTCTATTCAAGATACACTTGTAAGATGGAAAAGAATGAGTGGATATAATACTTTATGGATGCCAGGAACTGATCATGCAGGGATAGCTACTCAAAATAAAGTAGAAAGAAAATTAGCTACTGAAAATTTAACGAAAGAAGATTTAGGAAGAGAGAAATTCATAGAAGAAGTATGGAAATGGAAAGAAGAGCATGGTGGAATAATAACTAAACAACTTAGAAAATTAGGTGCTTCTCTTGATTGGGATAGAGAAAGATTTACAATGGATGAGGGACTTTCAGATGCAGTTAAAGAGATTTTTATAAAATTATATGAAGATGGACTTATTTATCAAGGGGAATATATGGTGAATTGGTGTCCTAGATGTACTACAGCACTTGCTGATGATGAAGTAGAGCATATAGATAAAGAAGGACGAATATGGGAAATAAAATATCCTATAAAAGATAGTGAAGATTATTTAGTAATAGCTACTACAAGACCAGAAACTATGCTTGGTGATACAGGGGTAGCTGTTCATCCAGAAGATGAAAGATATAAACATCTTATAGGGAAATCAGTTGTTTTACCATTATTAAATAGAGAAATATCAATAGTAGCAGACGATTATGTAGATATGGAATTTGGGACAGGTGTAGTAAAAATGACACCAGCACATGATCCTAATGATTTTGAAGTAGGAGAAAGACAAAATTTAGAAATTTTAAATATAATGACAGATACTGGAAAGATAAATGAAAATGGTGGAAAATATAAAGGACTTGATAGATTTGAAGCAAGAAAAGAAATTTTAAAAGATCTTGAAGAATTAGGATTATTAGTAGGAAGTAAAGTTCATAATCACGCTGTAGGACATTGCTATAGATGCGATACAGTAGTAGAACCTAGAGTATCAAAACAATGGTTTGTAAAAATGAAACCTCTTGCTGAAAAAGCACTTGAAGTAGTAAGAAATGGTGAAGTAAAAATAATTCCTAAAAGATGGGAAAAAGTATATTTTAATTGGCTTGAAAATATAAGAGATTGGTGTATTTCTAGACAGATATGGTGGGGACATAGAATACCAGCATATTATGCAGAAGATGGAACGATGTTTGTAGCTAGAAATATGGAAGAAGCTAAAGCTAAAGCAAAAGAAAAATTTGGTAAAGAAGTAGAACTTACTCAAGAAACAGATGTACTTGATACATGGTTTTCATCAGCACTTTGGCCTTTTTCAACTATGGGATGGCCGGAAAAAACACCTGAATTAGATATGTTTTATCCAACAGCAACAATAGTAACAGGAGCAGATATATTATTTTTTTGGATTGCTAGAATGATAATGATGGGATTATATGAAATGAAAGAAGTACCATTTAAAACAGTGTACTTACATGGTATAGTAAGAGATGAACAAGGTAGAAAAATGTCGAAATCATTAGGAAATTCTCCAGATCCTCTTGATTTAATAGAAAAATATGGGGCAGATGCTATTAGGTTTACAATGATATATAATACTTCTCAAGGTCAAGATGTATTTTTTTCTGAAAAACTTATTGAAATGGGAAGAAATTTTGCTAATAAGATATGGAATGCATCAAGATTTGTACTTATGAATCTAGAAGGTTTTGATAAGAATAGTATAAATAAAGATGAGTTAAATCTTGAGTTAGTCGATAAATGGATATATTCAAGATTAAATACTACAATTAAAGAAGTTAATGAAAAATTAGAAAAACATATTTTAGATGAAGCAGCTAAAATAGTATATGAATTTTTAAGGGGAGATTTTTGTGATTGGTATGTAGAAATAGCTAAAATAAGATTATATAATTCAAATGATGAAATAGGTAAAAAAACAGCTCAATATGTTCTTTGGGATATATTAGAAAAAGGGCTTAGATTATTACATCCATTTATGCCGTTTATAACAGAAGAAATTTGGCAAAATTTAAATACTGGAAAAGAAACTATTATGTTAGAAGCTTATCCAGTATTAAATAATAATAAAATTAATAAAAACATTGAAAAAGATTTTGAATATATTCAAACATTAGTAAGTTCAATAAGAAATATAAGAGCAGAAATGAATATATCACCAGCAAAAGATTTAGAAGTTTTAATAAAAAGTAGTGTAGAAAACGAATTAAAAGTATTAGAAGAAAATAGTATTTTTATAAAAAATCTGGCAAAATTATCTAATTTAAAATACGGAAGAAATATGGAAAGACCAGCAAGTTCAGGATTTAGAGTAGCAAATGGAAGTGAACTATATGTACCTTTAGAAGGAATATTAGATTTGGATGCAGAAATTAAAAAAATAACTATGCAAATAGAGAAAATAGAAAAAGAGTTAGCTAAGGTAAATGGTAAGTTAAATAATGAAAAATTTGTTTCAAAAGCCCCAACTGCAATTATAGAAAGAGAGAAAAAAATACAAAAAGAATATGAAGATAAATTATCTAAATTAAAAGCCAATTTGGAAAGTTTTAAATAGAAAAAGAGGAGCAATCCTCTTTTTTCTTGAATTATTAAATAAAAAGTAGTATAATGAAACACAAAGAACAAATTTGGGGGAATTATATATGGATTTACATTATTTAAAAATATTTTATGAAGTAGCAAATGAAGGTAGTTTTACTAAAGCTGCAAATAAGTTATACATAAATCAATCAGCGGTATCTATTCAAATTAAAAAATTTGAAGAGCTTTTAAATACAAAACTTTTTGATAGAAGTTCTAAAAAAATTAAGTTAACTTATTCTGGAGAAGTATTATATAAAATAGCCGAAGAAATATTTCAAAAAGTTAAAAGAGCAGAAAAAGAGATAGAAAGAATTGTTGTATATGATAAAGCAAAAATTGTAATAGGATCAACACATCTTATTGGTGAGCAAATGCTTCCAAGAATTTTAAGACAATTTGTAATGAATTATCCTGAAATTGAATTTGATTTAATAATAAAAGATCGAACACCACTTATTAAAGATTTAAAAGAAGGAAAAGTAGATGTTGCTTTGATGGGAACATATTATGTAAAAGATAAGGAATTAGAAGTTATAGAAATAGCAAATTATCCTTTTGTAATTATTTATAATGAAGAGATAGATGATCCTACTGAACTTGCAGAAAAAAAATTAATTATGAGAAATGATAGCCCATTAACGAGAAAAAATATTGCTAATTTTGAAAAAAAATATAAAGTAAGTTTAGATGATAAAATTTCAGTACAAGGAAGTATTGAAACAATAAAAAATCTTGTTAAAGAAGGATTTGGATATACAGTATTACCTTATTACTCAGTTTATTTAGAGATAGAAAAAGGTGAATTTAAAGTTATAGAAGAATTTGATAATAATGATGGATATCAGTTAGTTGTAACTAAAGATAAATACGATAAAAAAGAGATACAAAAATTTATAAAACAATTAAAAGAATTTAGAATATAAAAAAAGTGAAATTTGAAAAATCAAATTTCACTTTTTTTATGGTAAATAATACCTAAAGCCAATCGCAAATTCGAAAACTAAAAAGTTTCCATATGATGGTAAATAAAAAGTAGGAATAAAATCTCCATATAATTCTAAATTCTCATCAAAATCAGAAAGTCTAATACTAGAACCAACTAATCCTCTAAAACCAAATTTAGTATTATCACTAGTAGTTAATTTAATACCAATACCATAATGAAATGGGATACCAGAATCAATTGTAAAAAAATCATCTTTAGAAATAGAATCAATACTAAGAGCCAAAGTAGGATTAGTAATACTAAGAATCCTACTATCTAAAGTAAGTGAAATGTTATTGTAAACAAGATTTAATCCTGTAGTAGTTCCAAGGTTTAATCCAATAGCAGAAGTAATATTATTATTAAAATAAGAACTTCCAGAATATAAATTTATAGTTTCTTCATAGCTAGAATCATTTTTGAATTCTTCATATGCAGCAAAACTGTATATGAAAATTAAAAAATAAATCCCACAAATTTTTTTTATCACATCTCTCACCTTTTTTAAAAATAGTATCTAAATCCTAAGCCAATTTCTAATGCCAAAAAATTTGTTGTGGCTGCTAAATGAAAAGTAGGATCTAGCTCGATATAAAGTTCTAAGTTTTCATCAATATCTTGGGCAAAATATGATGCACCTAAAACACCTCTAACACCAATGTATTCATCTTCTTTATTTGAGACTTTCATACCAACACCATAATACATAGGAGTAACACCATCAGGCATTAGAGAAAAATAGACTTGATCAAAAGAAAAAATAAAAGTTGTACTAGTATTATTTAAACTCCAAGAAGAGTTTACTTGAACTGCTTTTTCTTGTGAATTATAAATTAAAAGATTTAATCCTTTATTACTTCCTAAATTTGCTCCAATTGCATAGTATTCTGAAAAACTAGAAAGAGAAATTATTAGAAAAAATAAAAAGATTATTTTTATTTTAGACATATTTACTCACCTTTTGAAATTTTTATATTTTGGTTTAAAAAGTTTTTACCATATATTTTTTCTATTACAAAAAGAATAATAAAATATATAATAAGACCTAAAAAACTAAATAAAATATTAGCTCCTTGAGATAATTTTATTAAACTACCTAAAAAATACATAAAAAATAATAAAAATATAGGAAGAATATAAACAGTAAGTCCAAGTTTTAATAATGAGTTGTTATTCATTTCAAAGTCAATTATATCTCCTTCTTTTAATCCAGTAGTATTTGTTTTAAAAGTATATTCACATGACATTTTATCTCCATCACTGCAACCAGAACAATGGCTACAAGCACTATCTTTAAATAAATTTACTTTTATTTCGTTATTATTTATTTCAGTAATTATTCCTTTATTTTTCATTTCCATCTACTCCTTTAAAAATTAATAATATTTTATATTTTAACATATGATAAAAATAATGTAAATAGTATAAAAATCTAACTATCAATTCTTGAAAAAAAGAATTTGATATGATAGAATTTACTTATTATATTTTTTTTTAAAAGGGGATTATAAATGGGTAAAGAACAAAAAAAAATTATAAGTATTTCATTATTTATATCGGCATTATTTTTACTTTCCATTAGTATACTTAATACTAACATTTATAAATTGATTTATAATTTTTTAGGAAGTTACTATAATTTATTAACAATATACTTGATAATTTTTGCTATAATCATTAATTTTAAGAATGAAATATATGATATGATATCATTTAGACTAAAAATATTTTTACTGTTTTTATTTCAAATAGAAATATTTAATTTATATTTGAATCTTAAAAGTGTCATATCGAAGCGAGAAATTATTACTTATATTCTTAATAATTATTGGGAAAGAAAAGGAATATTAGTTACTGTATTATTAAGTACTTTATTTAATATGTTAAGTAAAAACATTATTATTGTATTAAATAGTTTAGTATTTCCCCTAGTTTTTTTAATAGTCTTTGGGAAAATAATAGGCTTTAGTTATAGAACATTAAAAAAAATAAAGAGTAATAAATTTAAGAAAAAAGAAAAAAAAGCAGTAGAATTGAAAAACAATAAATTCGAGGATATTTTTTTAAATGATAAAAAGGAAAAGCTTAGAAAACAAATAAAAGAGAGAACTGAAAAAAAAGAGGGTAAGAATAAAAGGGAAAGTAAGAATAAAAAAAATGAAAAAAAACAATCTAAAAACTCAAATTATGATTTTCAAATAGAAAGAAAGTATTTTAGAAATACTTTTTTTGAATTTGAAAAATCTATAAAAATAGAAAAAGAAGATAAAAAAAATAAAAAAGCAGAAGAAGAATTAAATAGTAAAAGTGAATTAATACAAGAAAAAAATAATTTAATAAAATTTAAAAAACCGAATTTTTTTGAAAGAAGAAAAAAAATAAAAGAATTAAAAAAGAAACATAAAGAAAAAATAAGAAAAGAAAGAGAAGAAAGAGAAAAAAAAATAAGAGAAATAAAAAAAAGAAAAGAAGAAAAAAATAAAATAAACCAAAAAAAAGAACAAATAGAAATAAAAATAATAGACGAGTCATTAAAAAATAAAAAAAATTTAGATAAAAATGAAATAAAAGTTGAAGAATTGAGAGATATAGAAAATAAAAAATTTGTACAGGAAAAAATTTTTAATGAGCCGAATATGATAACTAAAGAATATGAAGAATTGAAAAATATAAAAAATTTAGAAGTTCAATTTTTATTTAATAATGAAAATAATAGAAAAAAAGATATAGAAGAAAAAGAAGTGATTAATAAAAAAATAGATTTTAATTTAAAAAAAGAAGAATCAATTGATGAGAATAAAAAAGAAAAAGAAATAAAAGATAAAATTATAAAAGAAAAGAAAAGAAAATTAGAAAAAAAAGAAAAATTAGAAGAAAAATTAGAAGAAGAAAAACAAAAAAATTTTAATAAAGATAAATTGAGTGAAGGAATAAAAAATAATCAAAAAGAAAATTTTTTTATAGATATTTTTGGAAAAGATATATATGATAAAATATTGTTGGAAATAAAAAATAATCAAACGGATATTATATATTTGCAAAAAAAATATAAAGTAGGATTAGCTATGACACAAGAATTATTAAATTATTTAAAGGAGGAGAAAAATGATATTAGCGTCTAAATCTCCACGAAGAAAAGAAATATTAGAAAAAATATTTAAAAATATTGACATAAAAACAAAAGAAGTAGAAGAAGTAAGTGATAAAAATGATGTTTTAGAACAGATAATGGATATAGCAAATAAAAAAGCTATTGAAGTGGCAAAACAAAATAAAACTAGTTATATATTAGCTGCAGATACAGTTGTAGTATATGATAATATGGTTCTAGGGAAACCCCAAAATAAAGAAGAAGCTAAAAAATATTTAAAAATGTTGTCAGGAAATACCCATAATGTAATAACAGCATATTCGTTTTTAAATATAGAAAAAAATATAAAAATATTAAATTATGAAATAACAAAAGTAACATTTAAAAAACTAGACAATGAACTTATAAAATGGTATATTAACCAAGGAGAACCTTTGGATAAGGCAGGAGCTTATGGTATACAAGAAAAAGGGAATTTATTAGTTGAAAAGATAGAAGGAGATTTTTATAATGTAATGGGATTTCCTTTATCAAAATTTGTTAGTGATCTAAGAGAAAAATTATTATATGATTTATTACAAATAGAAAATTTATAATGAGGTGGCAAATGAAAAGAATATTTAACAACGTATTTGGAGTTTTTTCAGAAGATTTAGGGATAGATTTAGGAACAGCAAATACATTAGTGTGCTTAAAGAATAAAGGGATAGTTTTAAATGAACCATCAGTAGTAGCTATTAACGTAAAAAGTAAAAAAATCTATGAAGTAGGCGCAAAAGCAAAAAAAATGATAGGGAAAACTCCCGCAAATATAGAAGCTATAAGACCTCTTAAAAATGGAGTTATAGCCGATTATGAAATCACAGAAAAAATGCTTAGAGAGTTTTATAAGATAGTTCATAAGAGAAAATTTTTAACAAAACCTAGAGTAGTAATATGTGTACCAGCTGGAGTAACTCAAGTAGAAAAGAGGGCGGTTATGGATGTAACATTAGAAGCTGGAGCAAGAGAAGCGTATCTTATAGAAGAACCTATGGCTGCAGCAATAGGAGCAGGACTTGAGATATTCGAACCAGAAGGTAGTATGATAGTAGATATTGGAGGAGGGACTACAGAAATAGCTGTAATATCTCTTGGAGGGATAGTAAAAACTACTTCTGTAAGAATAGCTGGGAATAAATTTGATGAAGCAATAGTCCAATATGTAAGACAAAAACATAATTTGTTAATAGGAGAAAAAACAGCTGAAGAAATAAAATTAAATGTTGCTACAGCAATGGAACTTAGTGAAGATATAGAATGTGAAGTAAGAGGAAGAAATGTGTTAAATGGATTACCAAGAAATATCACAATAAAAGCAAATGAAATAAAAGAAGCGTTAGAAGAGCTTATATCTCAAATTATAGAAGAAATAAAATTAACATTAGAAAAAACACCACCAGAATTATCAGCGGATATTTATCAAAAAGGAATAGTTTTAGCTGGTGGAGGGGGACTTATTAGAGAATTAGATAAAAAAATATCTGAAAGTTTAAATGTACCAGTAATTTTAGCTGAAAATCCTTTAAATTGTGTTGTGATGGGAATTGAAAAATTATTAAATGATTTTGATAGATATAAAGAAGTAATAATATCACCAGAAACAGATTATTAATTTTAAATATGGGTGACTTTGAAATTTGGTCACCCAATTTTATTGTTTATAGTGAGGTAAATTATGAAAAAAATAGTAATACTTTTTTTATTTGTATATTCAATTAGTTTTGGAATAAGTATATATAGTAATAGTTTACTTCAGTATAAAATTGATAATTTTGATATTATTGATATATATAATATACAAAAAAATAAAAAAATTATTAAACAAATTAAATTTAAAATGTTTCATAAAAATAAGTTTTTAGATATAAAAGAAGTAAAAAAAATAGAGAATAAAGATAATATAGAATTATTATTTTTATTTGAAAACAATTATAAATTAGATGTAAAAATATATCTTTATTTAAATAGAAAAATAATAAAATTAATAACAAATACATATAATAAAGATATAAAGTTGATTACTTTTATAAAACCAGAAAAAGAATCAAAATTGCGAAAAGAAGAAAAATACTATAAATATAATGATTTTTATTTTTTTTCAAATAATTTAAATGCTTATTTTAGCACTATAGAAAATTTTTTAAATAAAAAATTAAAAAATGGAGAAGAAAAAATAAAAGATATTGAAGAAAGTATTGTTATCATAAATAATAATGGAATAGATGAAATAAATATATTTATAGAAAAAAGTGATTTTAAAAAAATAAAAATGAAAGAATATTTTAAATATGAAGGTAAAGAAGATGTTATTATAAAAAAAATATTGATGAATAAAAACTTAGATGGAAGTATTAATTTTTTTTATAATAAAAATTTTTCTATAAATAGAGAAAATATGTTTTTTTCAGCATTATATTTATTAAAAAATGGATATTTAGATGATGTAAAAGAAATTTTAAATTTTGAATTAAATAATGATTTAGGGGAAAATTTATGTTATTCAAATATGCTTTTTTTATATGTTTTTTTAGAATATATTAAAATAACAAATGATACAGAATTTTTAAGTGAAAATCAAGAAAATATAAAAATAAAATATCTTAGTAAAATTTTAGAAAAAATTAATAAAAATGGTTTAATATTTGATAATGGAAGAGATATAAAAAAACCAAAAGGATATTATATTGAAAATATTTTAATTACATATACTATTTTAAAAAAAATAAAAGGATATTATATTAACGATAAAATAAGTTTAGAAATTGAAGAAAAAATAAAATTATTAAAAAATATATTTGATAAAGAATATAAACAAAATTTGAATAAATATAATAAAAAAGATTTATTATTTATTAATGAAAATAATTTATTAGGAGAAAAATATAATATAAATTTTATGCAAGAATTAAAAGAAATATTAGGTGAGAATTATGCAGATGTTAAATGAATTAGAAGCTATACTTTTTTTAAAAGCAAAAGATATATCGATGAAAGAACTCGCTAATTTTTTTGAATTAGATATAGAAGATATGAAAAGAGCTTTATTTCAATTAAAAGAATTAAGAAAAGATAATGGAATTAATGTAAAAATAGAAAATGAAAAAGTCTCATTGGTAACAAACCCAAATTGTGGAGAGGCAGTTTATAGATATTTTAATCCAGAAGTAAAACCTAAAAAATTAAGTAGAGCTGCTTTTGAAACTCTTACGATTATAGCATATAATGGACCAATAACTAAAAGTGAAATAGAAAAAATAAGAGGTGTAAATGTAGATGGAGTTGTTTCTTCTTTGCATGAAAAAAAATTAGTTAAAGTAGTTGGAAAAGCTGAAAAAATTGGGAATCCAAATTTATATGAAGTAACAGAAGATTTTTGTGCATATTTAAATATTAATTCTTTAGAAGAATTACCAAATTATCGAGAGATAAGAGAAAAAATTAAAGAAAATCAAGAAAATAAAAATAATAAAGATGGTGAAGAGATTGGAAAAAATAAGAATTAATAAATTTTTAGCAAGTATAGGTATAGGTTCTAGAAGAGAAATAGATAAAATGATATTAGATAATAGAATAAAAATAAATGGACAATTTCCAGAACCTGGAATAAAAGTAAATTGTAGTGATACAATAGAAATTGACGGGGAAAAAATTAGTTTAGAAATAGAAAAAAAAGTTTATTATAAATTAAATAAACCAAAAGGATATTTATCTGCAGTAAAAGATACAAGAGAAAAAACAATAGTAGAATTAATAAAAACAGATAAAAGAATATATCCAATAGGAAGATTAGATCTTGAAACAGAAGGTCTTATATTACTTACAAATGACGGAGAGATATTTAATAAAATAATGCATCCTAAAAGTAAAATCTACAAAAAATATTTTGTTGTAGTTAAAAATAAATTATCAAAATTTGATATAGACAAATTAGAAAATGGAATAGAATTAGAAGAAGGACTAACATTGCCAGCAATAATTGAAAATGTTGAATATGAAAGTAATAAAACAAGTTTTTATATATCAATAAGAGAAGGAAGAAATAGACAAATTAGAAGAATGATAAAAGCTATAGACAATAGAGTAATTTATTTAAAAAGAGTGAAAATAGGAAAAATTGAATTAGGGGATTTAAAAGTTGGAGAATATAAAAAGCTAACAGAAGAAGAATTAAATTATTTGAAAACACTTTAGGAGGAATATGGAAATAATTAGAATGTTTTTAAAATTTGGAATAGTAGGTGCTAGTGGAGTAATCGTTAATTTATCTGTATTTTCAGTACTTACATATGTGTTTGATGTAACAAATACAGTTTTAACAGCAAGTATTGCATTTTTATTTGCAGTTACAAACAATTTTATTTGGAATTTTTTATGGACTTTTAGAGATAAAGGGATAAATAAAACCATTAAAGAAAAATATATGAATTTTATGATTATAAGTTCAATAAATTTTATAATAAATTTAATATTTTTAGAAATATTTATAAGAGTATTTTCTAATGTTAGCTTTTTAAAAGATCATTTAAAATTTTCAAAAGTTTTAGCACAATTTTTTGCAATAGGAATTGCTACAATTTTTAATTTTTTAGGAAATTATTTTATAACATTTAAAGACAAAAAAATAGAAGGAGATAGTAATGAGTAAAAAAACATTAATAATTATACCTACTTATAATGAAAGTGAGAATATTGAAAAATTATTAGAATTAATATATTCTGTAAAAAATGATTTGAATATATTAATTGTAGATGATAATTCTCCGGATAAAACTTATGAAATAATTGAAAGATTAATGGGAGATAAATATAAAGAAAAACTTTTTTTAATGAAAAGAAAAGGGAAATTAGGGTTAGGGACTGCATATATAGCAGGATTTAAATGGGCCTTAGAAAAAAAATATGATTATATTTTTGAAATGGATGCTGATTTTTCACATAATCCAAAATATATTCCAGATTTTTTAAGAGAGATAGAAAATAATGACCTTGTAATAGGAAGTAGGTATGTAAAAGGTGGAGGAGTAAAAAACTGGGGAATTATTAGAAAATTTATTAGTAGAGGCGGAAGTCTTTATTCTAGAATTATATTAGGAGCAAAAATAAATGATTTTACAGGTGGATTTAAATGTTTTAGAAGAGAAACATTGGAAAAAATAGATTTAGATAAAATTATATCTAATGGTTATTCATTTCAAGTAGAATTAAACTATAAAGTTTGGTTAAAAGGATTAAGAATAAAAGAAATACCAATTATATTTGAAGATAGAACACTAGGAAAATCTAAAATGTCTAAAAAAATATTTTTGGAAGCTGTATTAAAAGTAGTTTGGATGAGATTTAATAAAAATAAATTAAAAGGTGAATAATATGGATATTAAAACAAAAAGAGTACTTTCTTTTGTAGTATTAATAAATATTTTTTTTAATATATTATGGCCTTTTTATAGTGATGAACTTTATTATTGGGTATGGTCAAAAAGATTACAATTATCATATTTTGATCATCCACCTATGGTAGCATATTTTATAAAAATATTTACAATTTTTAGTGATAATAAATTTTTTATAAGATTACCTGCTTTATTTAGTATAAGTTTATCTGCATATATAGTATATCAACTTGCTAAAAAAGCCTTTGATAAAAAAGTTGCAAAATATAGTATATATATTTTTTTATCAACAATAATAGTTCAAGGGGGATTTATGCTAATTACCCCAGATTCGCCGTTGATACTATTTTGGACTTTATCTTTATATTTTGCTTATGAATATATTTTTGAAGACAAGAGAAGAGGGATATATTTAGCTTCTATTTTTATGGGATGTGCTTTTTTATCAAAATATACAGCAATATTAATAGCTATAGTAATGATAATATTTCTTTTAAGTGATAAAGAATATAGAAAAGTATTTTTTAAAAAGGATTTCTATTTAGCTGTAATTTTGGGAATAATAGTTTCGTTTCCAGTTCTTTATTGGAATTATCAAAATGATTTTATATCATTTGGATTTCAATTTAATCATGGAGTAGCTATAAAAAAAATTATTCGATTTGATAAATTTTTAGAATTTATTGGAGGTCAAATTTTAATTTTTCATCCAGTATATTTTGTAACGATTTTTTATTTTATAATTAAATATTTTAAATATATTTGGCAAAATAAAAAACTTAGATATTTTTTTATAAACTTTATATTTGTATTTATATTTTTTGCATATAATGCATTATATAAAAAATCAGAACCAAATTGGACAGCACCAGCATATATAAGTGGAGCAATATTTTTAGCTTATTTTTATGTGAAAAATAATATGAAAAAAACTTTAAAAGGAGCTATAATATTTACTGTTATTGTAGTAGGATTAGTTAAAACACCAGAATTTATTCCAATTTTACCTAAACCTATAAAAATATTACAGTATAGATTAAAAGGTTTTGATACGGTATATAAAGGTTTAGATAAAAAAATAAATTTAAAGAACTATGAATATTTATTAATAGATTCTTATCATGGCTCTGAAATTGCATATTATTTAAATATGCCAAAAAAAACTTATATTTTAGATAGTACTAGATTCTCTCAATATGATTTATGGAAAAAAGATTTAAAACATCCTATTAAAAGAGCTATATATATTGGAAAAATTAATTTTAAAGAAAAATTGGAAAAAAGATTTAGTAAAGTAAATTTATTACAGAAATTAAATTATAGAAATGATTTAATAAAAAAAGAATATTTTGTGTATGAATGTATAGATGAAAAAGAGGAGAGTTTTAATGAAAGAAAAAATCTTTTTAGTAGACTTTGATAAAACTATAAGTTTAAAAGATAGTACTGATGAATTATTAAAACAGTATAATAAAGAACTTGTATATGAATATCAAAAAAAATTTAAAGAAGGAAAACTAAGAGTAAGAGATTATATAAAAGGACTTGTGGAAAGTCTTAATATTGATGAAGAAGAGTACAAGAAAAATGTAATTAAAAACATAGTATTAGATCCATATTTTAAAGAATTTTTAGAATATATTAATTACAATATAAGAGTAGTTAGTGCGGGAGCTTATGAAAATATATTACCGAATTTTGAAAAAAATGAAATTAATATACCAATTGAACATATTTATTCAAACAAAGTAAATTTTACTAATAATGGGATAAAAGTAACATTTCCATATGATGTAAATGAGGCATTTGAAGGAATTTGTAAGAAAAGTATAGTTGAAAAATATAAGACAGAGTATAAAAAAGTAATATTTATCGGAGATGGAAGTTCTGATATACCGTGTGTAACATCTGCAGATTATGTATTTGCAAAAATAGGACATAATTTAGAAAAATACTGTTCTGAAAATAATATAAGACATTATAAATATAATAATTTTAATAATATAATAGAAATATTAAAAAGAGAGAGAATTTAAGGAGGAATTAAAATGGCATTATCAAAAGAAGAAGTATTAAAAATAGCAAAATTATCAATGCTAGAATTTGAAGAAAAAGATATTGAAAGATTTCAACATGACTTAAATGATATTTTAAAATTTGTTGAAAAATTATCTGAGGTAAATACAGAAGGAGTAGAACCTCTGGCACAAATAAATGATATTTATAATGTATTTAGAGATGATAAAATAGTAAAATCTATTTCAAATGAAAAAGCTTTAGAAAATGCCCCAGAGTCTTTGGAAGGATCTTTTGTGGTTCCTAAAATAGTTGGCGAAAATTAAGGAGAGTAATATGTTTGAAAAAATATTAAAAAAAAATAGAGTATTAATTGTACTTTTAATATTTTTTATAATTAGGTTAATATGGGGGACAGTACTTAATTTAACAGATGATGAAGCGTATTATTGGATGTGGTCAAATCATTTAGGTATAAGTTATTATGATCATCCTCCAATGATAGCATATTTTATAAAAATATTTACATTAATATTTGGAAATAATAATTTCGCAGTGAGATTACCTGCAAATATTGGAATATTAATAGTATCATTATTAATATATAAAATAAGTATATATTTATTTTATGATAAAAAAAGAGCATTTTGGAGTGTAATTTTATTTAATATAATACCACTTTTTGCTCTTGCAGGAATAATGAGTTTGCCAGATACACCATTACTTATTTTTTATACATTGAGTTTATATATTTTTATTAAAATAATAAAAGAGAAAAAAGAAAAATATTGGTATCTACTTGGGATTGTAGTAGGGCTTGGATTAATTAGTAAATATAATATGTTTATGGTATATCCTGCAATATTTTTTTATTTGATATTTGATAAAGAAGAAAGATTTTGGTTTACTAAAAAAGAAGTATATTTAGGATTTGTTCTATCTTTACTTCTTTTTTTACCAGTAATAATATGGAATATACAGCATGATTTTATATCTTTTTCGTTTCATTTAGTTGAAAGACAAAAAAAAGTATATAAATTTAGACCATATTTATTTTCACAATTTCTATTTGGACAAATAGCAATAGTATCGCCAATTATTTTTGTCGGATTATTTAAAGAAAGTATAAAAAATTTTAATAAAAAATATGTTAAATTATTAATTTTTTATGCATTACCTTTAGTAGCTATATTTACTATAAGCTCTTTTTCAAATCCATCAAAAGTACATTGGTTGGCTACAGCATATATTCCACTTTTAATTGTATATACTCATAGTGTTAATTTAAGAAAAAAAAGTTTTAATATAGGATGGAAAACAGCTTTAGGATTATCATTGATAATATATATACATTTAATTTATCCTATATTGCCAATACCAGAAAAAGATGATATAACAACTGATATGTATGGATGGGATAAAGTAGGGAAAATAGTACAAAATATGTATACAGATAAAAATAATTGGTTTATATTTGGTTCTAGATATCAAACAGCATCACAGCTTTATTTTTATTTGCCAAATAAAGATTATGTATATTCATTAAATAAAAAAATAGAACAATTTGATTTTCTACAAAACGAAAAAAATCTTATAGGAAAAAACGGTATATTTATAGCACATAGTTTTTATAATGATGATCCAAGAGGAATATATGATTTTGATAAAGTAAAACTTATAAAAACTATAGATATAAAACGAAAAAATAAAGTATATAGAACATTTTATATTTATAAATGTTATAATTATAAGGGACTAAAATGATGATATTAGTTTATATTTTATTATTATTTTTTATTTATAAAATAATAAAAGAGGGATATTTAAAAATAACAAAACACTTTTTAAATAATCTTTTTAAAAATATATCAACATATATTGTATTATTTTTTGTAATATTATCAATTTTTTTATTAGATAAGAAAATTACTATGTTATTTTGGAAAAAAATTAATAATATAGATTTAGGGAATATTGCAGTTTTTTTTCAAAATTTAGGCAAGGCAGATATTATATCAATACCATTAATAATATTATATTTTGTAGGAATTAAATTTAATAAAAATTTATCTAAAATATCTATATTAGCCCTTGCAAGTAATTTATATTCAGGAATTTTTGTACAAATATTAAAACATATAATACTTAGAGAAAGACCATTTGTTAGTTTTAATGAATTGAATTTTTTTAAATTTAATAAAATATTTAATTATACAAATACAAGCTTTCCTTCAGGTCATACAATTACAGGATTTTCAGTGTGTTTTATATTTTTTTATTTTTATAAAAATAAAAAAATAAGAATTTTGTGTATAATAGTAGCAAGTTTAATAGGAATATTTAGAATCTATGAAGGAAAGCATTGGTTAAGCGATGTAATAATAGGGGCATATTTAGGTATAATAGTAGCAAAAACAATATATGAATTAAATAAAGAAAATATTTAATTTTCTATAAAAATAAAATAATTAATTTAAGTTAATAAGTTTAAATTATGTATTTGATTTTAAAAGGAGGAATAAATGAAAAAATTATATAAATTAACAGCTAAAGAACTTTCTAAACTTTTAAAAGAAAAAAAGATAAAAGCTGTTGATATAGTAAATAGTATTTTTGAAAGAATAAATGAAGTAGAAGATAAAATAGGTAGTTTTGTTTATTTAGATAAAGAAAACGCTTTAGAACAAGCTAAAAAAGTAGATGAAAAAATAGAAAAAGGAATAGAATTAAAACCACTTGAAGGGATACCAGTAGCAATAAAAGATAATATGGTAAGCAATGGTGAGCCAACTACTGCTTCTTCAAAAATTTTATCAAATTATAAGGGTATTTATGATGCAACTGTTGTTAAATTAATAAAAGATGAAGGTATGATTCTTATAGGAAAAACTAATATGGATGAGTTTGCTATGGGTTCGACAACAAAAACTTCATTTATAAAAGAAAGTAAAAATCCATGGGATTTAGAGAGAGTACCAGGTGGTTCGTCAGGAGGATCCGCTACAGCAGTAGCAGCACAAGAAGTAATCCTTACTCTAGGAAGTGATACAGGAGGAAGTATAAGACAGCCAGCAGCGTTTTGTGGAGTAGTAGGACTTAAACCAACTTATGGAAGAGTATCAAGATATGGACTTATTGCATTTGGTTCATCACTTGATCAAATAGGACCTTTTGGAAAAACTGTAGAAGATGTAGCTATGTTTATGAATGTAATAGCTAAACATGACGAGATGGATACAACTTCTTTAAATATAGAAACTCCTGATTATACAAAAAATTTAAATGAAGATATAAAAGGACTAAAAATAGGAATTCCAAAAGAATATTTTATAGATGGTATGGATAATGAAGTAAAAAAAGCAATAGAAAATGCTATTGAAGAATATAAAAAAATGGGGGCTGAAATAGTAGAAATTTCACTTTTGCATACAGAATATGCTCCATCAACTTACTATATAATTGCTCCAGCTGAAGCTAGTTCAAATCTTGCTAGATTTGACGGAATTAGATATGGATATAGAACTGAAAATTATAAAGATATAAAAGATCTTTATATTAAAACTAGAAGTGAAGGTTTTGGAGATGAAGTAAAGAGAAGAATTATGATAGGTACATATGTACTTAGTGCAGGATATTATGATGCATATTATAAACAAGCTCAGAAAGTAAGAAGATTAATAAAAAATGATTTTGATAAAGCTTTTAAAAATGTAGATGTAATACTTACACCAGCTACTCCAAATACTGCATTTAAATTAACAGATAAAAAATCACCTGTTGAAATGTATTTAGAAGATGTATTTACAATATCAGCAAATTTAGCAGGTATTCCAGGGATTGTAATACCAACAGGAAAAAATAAAAATGGATTACCGATAGGGATGCAATTATTAGGAAAACATTTTGACGAAACAACTTTATTAAAAGTAGCAAATAATTTTGAAAAAAGAGCTTATAGAATAGAATTACCAGATAATATTTAATAGGAGGTTTAATATAGATGGCAAGAGAATGGGAAGCCGTAATAGGATTAGAAGTACATTGTCAATTAAAAACAGGTACAAAGGTATGGTGTGGATGTAGTACAGATTATGATAATGCAAAACCTAACACACATGTATGTCCAATATGTTTAGGGCATCCAGGAGTATTACCAAAACTAAATGAAAAAGTATTAGATTATGCAATAAAAGCAGGACTTGCTTTAAACTGTGACATAAATAAAGAAAGTAAGTTTGATAGAAAAAATTATTTTTATCCAGATACACCTAAAAATTATCAAATAACTCAATTTGATAAACCGTATGCTGAAAATGGATATTTAGATATAAAATTAAATTCTGGTAGAGAAAAAAGAATTGGAATAACTAGAATCCACATAGAAGAAGATGCAGGAAAATCTATTCATACAACAAATGAATCATTTGTAAATTTTAATAGAGCATCAATGCCTTTAATTGAAATAGTATCAGAACCAGACATAAGAACACCAGAAGAAGCATATGAATATTTAAATACACTTAAAACAGCTATAAAATATACGGGTATAAGTGATGTAAGTATGGAGCTTGGTTCTCTTAGATGTGATGCAAATGTATCTGTAAGAGAAAAAGGAACTGAAAAATTTGGAACAAGAACAGAAACTAAAAATTTAAATTCTTTTAAAGCAGTAGCAAAAGCTATAGAATATGAAATAGGAAGACAGATAGAATTAATTGAAAATGGAGGAGTAGTAGAACAAGAAACATTGCTTTGGGATGAAGCAAATGGAGTAACAAGAGTAATGAGAAGTAAAGAAGAGGCAAATGATTATAGATATTTTCCAGAGCCTGATTTAGTAAAAGTAATTATAGATAATGATAGATTAGAAAGATTAAAAGCTGAAATGCCAGAATCAAAAATAGATAAAGTAAAAAGATTTATTAAAGAATATGATTTAAAAGAAAAAGATGCTGAAATATTGTCTAATGAAATAGAATTAGCAGATTATTTTGAACAAGTTGCAAAATATAGTAATAATTCTAAATCTAGTTCTAACTGGATAATTACAGAAGTATTAAGAGTATTAAAAGAAGAAAACAAAGAAATAACAGATTTTAGTATTAGAGCAGAACATTTAGCTAAAATTATAAAATTAATAGATAATGGAACTATATCTAGTAAAATAGCTAAAAAAGTATTTGAAATGAAGTTAACAGATAGTAGAGATCCAGAAGAAATAGTAAAAGTAGAAGGTCTTACTCAAGTAAGTGATAGTTCAGAAATAGAAAAAATAGTAGATGAAGTAATAGCAAATAATCCTAAAATGGTAGAAGATTATAAACAAGCTGATGAAGGAAGAAAGCCGAGAGTATTAAAAGGTTTAATGGGTCAAGTAATGAAAATAACAAAAGGAAAAGCAAATCCAAAACTTGTAACAGAATTATTTGAAAAAAAATTATAATTATAAATAAAATCACTTCTTAATTTTAAGAAGTGATTTTATTTATATTAGAAGATTCTAAAGAAATATTTTTAGATAATAATTTTTTTAAAAAATCATGAAATTCTTTTTCTTCAATAATTAGTTGTTGGATAAGTTTTAAATTATATTTATTAAATTCATTATTTTTATAAAATATTTTTAAAATTAATATTTCAAATTCTTTAAAAAGTTTATTTATTTTGAAAAAGTTATAATTATTAATTTTTTCAAATAGTAAAGATTCGAAATGATTATTTTGACTAATTAAAGAGTAATAAAAAGCTCTAGTTTGAAGTGTTTTAAACATGTTTTGATATAAAAGTTTAAGATTTTCATTAGATAATTGCTTTTCAAAAATTTGAATAAATCTATTTTGTGATGAAAACAAATTTTTTAATTGTTTTTCAAATAAATTAGACATTGAAATTCCTCCTAAATTTATAAATATAAGAGAGTGCATAAAATATTTAGAAAAAATATTTTACTCTCTCTTATAAAAAAAGATGATGTTACATGAGTTCTTCTATATTAATATTTAAAGCTTCTGTTATAGCTATAAAACAATCAAAACTAAGGCTTTGATCTTGGTTATTCTTTTTCATTTTATATAAAGTATGTTTCAATGATTTTGGCGAGTAGTTTATCATGTGCGCAAGTTGGTTAATTGAAATATTTTTTTTGTTAGCAATTTCTTGAATTTTATCAGCTAAAATAACTTCACTTATCATAAATCCCACCTTTTCCGTTTTTAATCGAACATTTCCTATTAATAGTGTAATATATTTTTAAAAAAAAATCAAGGTTATTTCCAAAAAAAAATGGATTTTTTTGATTTTTTTCAAAAAAAAATGTATAATATATTTGATAAGAATAATTAAATATAATAAAAAACAAATTACAAGATTATTAGAGATAAATACAAAAAAACTTTTATATGAAAGTTAAAATATTTAAAAGCTATACTTAGGTGAATTATATAATTTGAAAAATTAGATATTTTATATAGAAGAAATTTTTTATAAATTTAATTAAAAAAATATAAAAATCAAATAAATAAGGAGGGAAAATTTTGAATACACATGGGGAATATTTTAAAAAATTAAGAATAGATAGTGAATTAACTCTTACTGAACTTTCAAAAAATACAGGAGTATCAAAATCATACTTACATGATATTGAAAATAATAAAATTGTTCCATCAGATAAAATTTTAAATAAATTGTTAAATTATTATGACTTAAAAAAAGAAGATGAGAGTAAATTAAGAAGAATTTTAGCATTTGCAAAAACTCCTAATATCGTTTTAGAAGAAATGAAAACATTAAAAAAAGAAATTAATAGAAAAAACAGTATTATAGAAAAATTAAAAAAAGTAGAAAATGTAGAACAAAATATTAGTTTTATACAAGATAATGACTATAAAGAGATACCGGTATATTCTTATGTACGAGCAGGTTATAACGAAATCGAAAATTATCCAGAACCAGAAGAAAGTATTAAAATACCACTAATAGGTGCAAGAGCAGATATAGTAGGAGTAAAGGTAAAAGGAGATAGTATGGAACCTAAATTCCATGAAGGAGATATCGTACTTATAAAAGTGGGGATAATGCCTGAAAATCGTGAAATAGGGGTATTTATAGTAGAAAATAAAACAGTAATTAAAGTGTATAATAGAGATAAAACAGGAAGAGTTATATTAACAAGTTTAAATATTAACCATGAGCCTATAATAATAGATAAAAATATAGAGTTTAGTATAGTTGGGAAATTTTGGAAAGCAATAGTAAGTTAAACAAAAAAATACAATGATAATTATCATTGTATTTTTTAAATATAATAAAAGACTGTTTTCAGCCTTTTTATTATAATGAATTTACTTTTGCAGCTAATCTAGATTTTTTTCTAGATACAGTTTGTTTTTTTAATACACCTTTAGAAACAGCTTTATCAAGTTCTTTATAAGCTACAGCTAAAGCAGCTTTTGCAGCTTCTACATCATTAGCCTCTACTGCTAATAATACTTTCTTAACCATAGTTTTTACTTTACTTTTTATTGCTTGATTTCTTACTCTGTTTCTTTCTGCGATAACAACTCTTTTTTTTGCTGATTTTGAATGAGCCAAAGTTCCATACCTCCTTAAAAAATTAAAAATTCTTTCAATAATCTAACATTTTTGTTAAAATAAGTCAAGATATTTTCTTGACAACACGATATTCAAGGTTATGGACTTTTTTCATTGAACATGGACCATATATATTATATCAAAAATAAAAACAAAAATCAACTTTAAAAATTTTTTAAAACATAGTAAAATTATATAATGAATAAATTATGAGGTGAATAATGAATATTTTAGATAGAATTACACAAGAAGCGTGCGAAAAAATAAAAAAAGAGATACAGAATGCCTTTGGAAATGAAGTGTTTTTTAGAGGGATAACAGATGAAGATATGATGGTATATGATATAGAAGTAATAGCAAGAGGGAATGAAAAAAGTGTACCGGCTATAATTTCATATATGAAAAAAAAAGAAGTTATAATACATAATCATCCATCTGGTTATCTTTATCCTTCTGATGCAGATATAGCAGTAGCATCAATGTATGCAAATAAAAAAAAAGGTGGGGCATATATAGTAAATAATGATGTTGATGACATATATGTAATAGTTGAGTTAAAAGAAGAAATTTTGGAAAAAATAGATGTTGTTCCTTTTTTTGAAAAAGAAGGAGTTTTAAGTCAAGTATTTAATGAATTTGAATATAGATATGAACAGTTAGAAATGGCAAAAATTATAGAGGAAGGACTTAATAATAATAAAAAAGTTATTGTAGAAGCGGGAACAGGAACAGGAAAAACTCTGGCATATCTTATCCCTGCTATTGAATGGGCAATAAAAAATGAAAAGAAAGTAATAGTAACGACAAATACAATAAATTTACAAGAGCAGCTTTTAAATAAAGATATACCTATAATAAAAAAAGTAATTCCAGAAGATTTTAAATATGTTTTAGTAAAAGGAAGAGGGAATTATGTTTGTCTTAGAAAATATATAAATTTAAATAGAAATGGCGGAATAAATAGTGAGGATTTTAGTGAATCACAAATCCAAGAAATAGAAAAAATAAAAGAATGGATTACAAAAACAAAAGCTGGTGATAAAGCAGAATTATATTTTGAACCATCATCAAATGTATGGGAACTTTTTGCAAGTGAAACAGATATTTGTACTATGAATAAATGTCCGAATAAGCATAAATGTTTTTTTATGAAATCAAGAGAAGAAAAAGAAGAGGCAGATCTTCTTATTACAAATCATCACATGTATTTTTCTGATTTAGCAATAAGAAAAGAAGTTGGATTTAATACAGAATTTTCTATAATTCCAAATTATGATTTAGTGATATTTGACGAAGCACATAATATAGAAAAAGTAGCAAGAGATTATTTTTCTTATGAAGTATCAAAATATTCATTTACAAAAGCAATGAATAATATATATAGAATAAAACCAGGGAAATCAAAAAATTTAGGACAGATATATAATATAAGCTATTATATAAAAAAGAAAAATAAAAAAGAGTATGAAAAAATAAAAAAATATATTAATGATACAATTATCCCTATTCATGAAGAATTATTTAGAAAAGGGAATGATTATTTTATCAAATTAATGGAATTATATTCTGGAACAGGAAGTATAAATTTAAGATTAAGACCAGAAAAATTATTAATAGATGAAAATTGGAATAATTTAAAAAAATTTGAAGCAGAACTATATATTTCATATAATACATATATTAGAAAACAGAGAGAATTTAATAGAGTTTTAAAAGATTATGAAGATGAAGAAGGTATTATTAATGATTATAAAAAATATGTAGATAGAATTGAAAATTATTTTATGAGTTTTAAATTTATTACAGAAATGGAAGATGAGAAATACATATATTGGCTATCTACAAATATAAAGAGAGGAAATGCAAAATTAGTAGCAACACCACTTAAAATAACTAATGAATTAAAAACTACTCTTTATGAAAATTTAGATAAAATAATATTTACTTCTGCTACTATTGCAATTGGAAAAGATTTTAATTATTTTAAAAAATCAATTGGATTAGAAGAAGAAACTTATGAAAAAATAATACATTCTCCATTTAATTATGATAAACAAATGAAAGTATATATTCCAAAAGATATTCCAAATCCAAATGATAGAAATTTTTTGGATGAAATAAAAGATTTTATAATAAAACTTATTGAAAAAGCAAAAGGGAATACATTTTTGTTATTTACATCTTATTCAAGTTTGAATTATCTTTATTATTTAATAAGAGATAAATTAGAAAAAGATGGATATGAAATTTTTTTACAAGGAAGTGCTCCAAGAAACAAATTGATTAATATGTATAAAATAGCTGAAAAACCAGTACTTTTTGGAACAGATAGTTTTTGGGAAGGAGTAGATGTAAAGGGGAAAAAATTAAGTTCAGTAATTTTAGTAAAACTTCCATTTAAAGTACCTAGTGATCCAGTAGTAGAAGCAATAATTGAAAATATGAATAAAGAAGGAAAAAATGCATTCATGGAATATCAAATTCCAGAATCAATAATAAAATTTAAGCAAGGAATAGGTCGACTTATAAGAAGTAAGGACGACAGAGGGATAGTAACAATACTTGATAATAGATTATATACAAAAAGATATGGCAAAATTTTTATAGATAATATTCCAACAAAAAATATACATTATAAAAAAATAGATGAAATATAAAAATGGACTTAAAAAGTCCATTTTTATACGTTAATAATTTCAACCTCTACATCATAATAAGGGCCTTCTTCATCTTCGCCGTATTCAAAATTAAATGTAATATGATAATCGCCTAAATAAAATCCAACAAATGATAATTCATCTTTATCACCAAAAAGTTTTATTTTCTTTACTTTTATATCTAAAAGTAGATTAGCATATTCTTCTTCTTCGAAAAATTCTGTTAATTCTTCTAAAATTTCAATTCCGAACTCTTCTTCAATTCTTTTACTTAATTTAAGAATTTGTTCTTTTAAATCTTTTACCATAAAAATCACCTCAATGCATATTTTAACATTTTTTTAAAAATAAGTATATAAATTTTAAGGATATGAAAATTGCAAGTTTAATTGCACACATCTACCCCTATGCTAATTTAACTAATTTTTCTTCATAAACTTCATTTGGACTTTTAAATCCAAACATT